>NZ_JBFWIX010000006.1:46282-179388 GCF_050253495.1 Acidocella sp. | reverse complement strand
CGGGAGATTTGGTTTGGTCAGAGCGCTCACCATCCTGATTCTGGATCAGTTGATTGGCACCATCCTGCATCAAGGCACCGGGCTGCCCGTGCCTGGCCCCGTGATCGGGCTGGTGCTGGCGTTGATCTGGTTCCTGAAATTCGGCCCGCCAAGTGAGGATTTACGCCAAACCTCACAAGCCCTGCTGAAATATCTCGGATTGCTGTTCGTCCCCGCCGGCGTGGGGGTCGTCAATCAACTGGAGATCCTGAAGCAGAACGCGCTGGCCATCATCATCTCCATCGGCGTCTCCACCACGCTCGGCCTGCTCGTCACCGGGGTCACGATGCAATGGTTCCTCAACCGGCGGGAGGCCAAGCCCCATGCATAGCCTGCTGCCGCTGCCTTTCTTTCATGTCTGGGTCTATTTGCAGACCCAACCTCTGCTCGGCCTGGCGGTCACACTCTGCGCCTGGGAGCTGGCCTGCTTCCTGGACGGGCGGGCCGGCCACAAGGCCTTGACCAACCCCACCGTGCTGGCGGTGCTGATGCTGGTGGCGGCCCTGCTGGTCACGGGCACCAGCTACCAGACCTATTTCACCGGCGCGGTCTATATCC
The DNA here is from genome assembly GCF_050253495.1 of Acidocella sp. Taxonomy (NCBI): domain Bacteria; kingdom Pseudomonadati; phylum Pseudomonadota; class Alphaproteobacteria; order Acetobacterales; family Acidocellaceae; genus Acidocella; species Acidocella sp. The sequence continues at coordinate 178,791 of NZ_JBFWIX010000006.1, read as the reverse complement.
ATTTCCTGCTGGGCCCCGCCACGGTGGCGCTGGCTGTGCCAATGTACGCCAACTGGCCAGCCATCCGCCGCAATTTCGTGCCGATTCTGGTATCTCTCGGCGCCGGCTCCCTCGTGGCGGCGCTTTCGGCCATGCTCATCGCGCATCTGCTGGGTGCCCCGCGGGACATCGTGGTCTCGCTCGGGCCCAAATCCGTCACCACGCCCATCGCCATGGGCGTGGCGCAGGAGCTTGGCGGCATCCCCGCCCTCACCGCCGTCTTCGTCATCATCACCGGCATGGTCGGCACCTTGATCTGCGGCCCTCTTTACAAAATGGCACAGGTCAAGGACTGGCAGGCCCAGGGGCTGGCGGCGGGCACGGCGGCGCATGGCATCGCCACCAGCCATATGATCCGCCTGAATGAAACAGCGGGCGCTTTCGGCGGGCTGGCCATCGGCCTCAACGGTGTCGTCACCGCGCTCATCCTGCCTGTCCTGGTGGCGATATTGGGGTTTTGATCCCCCACTGGCACGGCGGCGCATTCCCGCATAAGTTGCATCCATGCAACGTCTGCAACGGCTGGATGGCATGCGCGGGCTCCTGGCTGTCTATGTCATGCTTGGGCATGGCCTGCCCCTAGCCGTCAGCCCCGCATGGCTTGGCTGGTTATTCTCCCACGGCCAGGCGGCGGTGGATCTGTTCTTCGCGCTCAGCGGGCTGGTGATCATCGGCTCGCTTGAGCGCCATGGCTGGCGCATGCTCCCCTTCATGGCGGCGCGCGCGCGCCGCCTGCTGCCGGCTTATGTCCTGGTGCTGGGCATCGCCATGCTGGCCGAGGCCCAGGGCGACCCGCTGCGCGCCCTGCCCTGGGCGGGCGTGGCGGCCCGGCAGATCGTATCACCCGCCCTGCCCAGCCCGGTCTGGCCGCACCTGCTGGCACATCTCACGCTACTGCATGGCCTCATCCCGAACCGCTGGCTGCCTTATGGCTGGGTGACATTGCTGGGCCCGGCTTGGTCACTATCCACGGAATGGCAATTTTATCTGCTCATCGCGGCCATCGGGCTGGTGGCGCCGCGCCGGTCCGGCTTCGCCATCGCCGGCTTGCTCGGCATCGCGATCCTCTACCAGTCCCTGCCCCTGGATGGGGCGTTCTCCCGTGCCTTCCTGCCCGTGGAAGCCGGATGGTTCGCGCTCGGCCTGGCCAGCCGGATCTGGCTGCGGGAGAACCGCCTGGCCCCCTTCATCGCCTGCCTGGCCTGTGTCATCGGGCTGGCCTGGCTCACCGGGCCCGGCAAGATCCTCACCGCCCTGGCCTGGGCCTGCCTCATGCTGGCCCAGCGCCGAAATTGGGGGCGGGTCCTGGCTTGGCGCCCCTTGCTTTATCTCGGCGCGATCTCCTACCCCCTCTATCTGGTGAACGAACCGGTGGAACGGCTGCTGGCGCTGGGCCTGGGCCCTCCCCTTGCCCATGCCCCCTTGCTGTTCAGCCTCGCCTTCCTGCCGCTTTCGGTGTTGGCCTCCCTCGCCGCGGCCATCTTGCTGCATCATGGGGTCGAACGCCCCTTCATGCGGGAAAATAAGAAATTTTTACCTTCAATCATTGCCTGACGGCAGGGGCAATGAGACAAAAGCCGCATGGATTTCATCTTCATGCTCACGCGCCAGGACCGCACGGTGCCTGACTGCCTGACGGTTCTGGACGACATCGCCCCGCTTGGCCTGCGCCATATCGGCTTCAAGGATGTCGGCGCCGACGAAGCCACCCTCCACGCCCTGACCGCGCGGATCAAGGCGCTGGGCGCCGTCTCCTATCTCGAAGTCGTGGCCACCACGCCGGAAACCGCCTTGCATTCCGCGCGCATCGGCAAGGCCATCGGGGTGGACAGGCTGCTGGGCGGCACGCAGGTGACCGGCACGCTGGACATTCTCGCCGGCAGCACCGTGGAATATTACCCCTTCCCCGGCACGCCCATCGGCCACCCGACGCAATTGGGCGGCAACGAGGCCCTGGTGGAAACGCATTGCGCGGATTTCATCGCCCAGGGCTGTGCCGGGGTGGATCTGCTGGCCTATCGCGCCATGGAGGCCGATCCGCTGGCCCTGGTGCGCGCCGCGCGCCGGGGGCTGCGGGACAAACCCCTGATCTGCGCCGGCGGGGTGGACAGCCCAGCCCGTATCGAGGCGCTACGCACCGCCGGCGCGGATGGCTTCACCGTCGGTTCCGCCGTTTTCGACGGTGTGTTCGCCCCCGGTGAAGCGCTCACCGGGCAATTGCGGGCGATCCTCGCATGCGCCTGAAACATAAACGGGTTTTCATCACGGGAGCGGGCGGGGGCATCGGCCGCGCCACGGCGGAAAAATGCGCGGCGGAAGGGGCCAGGGTCGTCTGCGCCGATCTCGACGCCGACGGCGCGGATGCCACGGTCGCCGCCATCCGCGCCGCTGGCGGGCAAGCCGTGCCCGTCATCGGCAATCTCACCCACGAGGCCGCCTGCACCGCCATGTTCAAGGAAGGCGCCGCCGCGTTCGGTGGGCTGGACATGCTGTTCAACAATGCCGGCATCTGCCTGACCGACGATTCCGGCCCTGTGGACACCCCGCTTGCGAGCTGGGACAAAACCATCGCCGCCAATCTCACCTCGGTGTTTCTCTGCTGCAAGGCGGGCATCCCCTACCTGCTGGAATCCGGCAAGGGCGTCATCATCAACAACGCCTCCATCGTGGCGCTGGTCGGCTCGGCCTTCCCGCAAATCGCCTACACCGCCGCCAAGGGCGGCGTGCTGGCCATGACGCGCGAAATCGCCATCATGTATGCGCGCCACAAGTTGCGCGCCGTCGCCATCTGCCCCGGCCCCACCGCCACGCCGCTGGTGAAGGCGTTTCTGGCGGATGAGGAAGCCTGGGCACTGCGCCGGCGCTACCTGCCGATGGGCCGCCTGGCCGACCCGTCCGAGATCGCCAATCTCGTCGCCTTCCTGGCCTCGGACGAAGCCAGCTTCATCACCGGCTCGGCCTATACGATCGATGGCGGCCTCACCGCCGCCTATGTGATCGACGATTCCGTCTTGTGAACAATGCCCGGCCTCTGCCGCGACTGCGATACGACGGTGGAAGGGCCAAGCTGCCCAGCCTGCGGCGGCATGCGCGTGGTGCGCCATCCCGAGCTGTTCAGCCTCGCCATCGCCCATATCGATTGCGACGCCTTCTATGCCGCGGTGGAGAAACGCGACCATCCTGAATGGCAAGACAAACCGCTGATCGTCGGCGGGGGCGTGCGCGGCGTGGTGTCCACCTGCTGCTATATCGCGCGCCTCTATGGCGTGCGGTCCGCCATGCCGATGTTCAAGGCCCGCAAGCTTTGCCCCCAGGCCATGGTGGTACGGCCCGACATGGCGAAATACGCCGCCATTTCCCGCCAGGTACGCGCCATGATGGAAACCCTTACCCCGCTGGTGCAGCCGCTTTCCATCGACGAAGCCGCCCTGGACCTCTCCGGCACCCAGGCCCTGCACGGCGCGCCGCCCGCCATCGTGCTCTCCCGCCTGGCCAGGCGGATCGAGGCGGAGCTGGGCATCACCATCTCCATCGGCCTCGCCACCAACCGCATGCTGGCCAAGCTCGCGGCCGAGCGTGGCAAGCCGCGCGGTTTTCACGTGCTAGGCGCGGAGGCGCCAGCCTTGCTGGCGGATGAAAAAGCCAGCCTGCTGCCCGGCATCGGCCCCGCCCAGGCCAAACGGCTGGAAGCGGCGGGGATCATCACCATCGGCCAGCTCGCAGGCCTGGACGAGCGCGCCGCCGCGAAGCTGGGCCATGAAGGCCCCGCCCTGGTGGACCGCGCGCGCTTGCGCGACACCCGGCCCATCCGCCCGGACCGGGAGAGCAAATCCATCAGCGCCGAAACCACCTTCGAAACGGATATCGCGGACCTCGCCACATTGGAGGCCGAGCTGTGGCCGCTTTGCGAAAAGCTAGGCCGCCGGCTGTACCGGGAGAATCAGGCCGCCGCCGGGCTGGTGCTGAAGCTCAAGACCGCCGATTTCCAGCTCCGCACCCGCAGCCAGCGCCTGCCCGCCCCCACCCGGCTCGCCGAAACCCTCTTCGAGGCCGCGCGCCCCTTGCTGGCACGCGAGACGGATGGCGCCACTCCCTTCCGCCTCATCGGCATCGGCGCCGCCCCCCTGGCCAGCGCCGCTTTGGCCGATCTGGGCGACCTGGCCGATACCGCCACCCCACGCCGGCGCGCCCGGCAGGAAGCCATAGACCAGTTGCGCGCCCGCTTCGGCGAAGCGGCCGTGCAACGTGGCCGCGCCTTGCGAACAGACAAGGGAAAGGACTAGGAACCCCTATCCACCTGAGAGAGAGATCAGCATGTCCGCCATCGACCGTTCAGCCTTCCGGGAAGCCATGGCGCGCATGGGGGCCGCCGTGAACATCATCACCACCACCGGCCCGGAAGGGGATATAGGCATGACCGTCTCGGCGGTCTGCTCCGTCACCGACGATCCAGCCACCGTGCTGGTCTGCATCAACCGCACCAGCCGCCAGCATGAGACCTTCAAATCGTCCGGGATTATCTGCGTCAATGTGCTGACACATGAGCATGAGGCGCTCTCTCCCGTCTTCGCGGGCCAGGGCCAGCTCTCCATGGCCGAGCGTTTCTCCCAGGCCAGCTGGATCCGCCTGAAAACCGGCGCCCCGGTTCTGGAAAGCGCCGCCGCCAGCCTGGATTGCACGGTCAGCCAAAGCGAGGATGTCGGCACCCACACCGTGTTTTTCTGCGCGGTGCAGGCCATCCATCTCGGCCCCACGGGCTCCGGCCTCGTCTATCAGGGCCGGGCCTATCATCAGATCCTACACAAGCTGGGCTAAGGCGAACCACTTAACCCCCAGGAGCAACCGGGCATGCCGCCAAAACGCGGCGGCTTTGGGCTGGCTGGCTTCACCCGGCGCGGATCGTCTCGATCTTGTCCAGAATCGCGCCGGCGAGATTCAGCTTGTCGAACCGCGCGATCTGCTGCAGCCCCGTGGGGGAGGTCACGTTGATCTCGGTCAGATAATCGCCGATCACGTCGATACCCGTGAAAAGCAGCCCCTGGGCTTTCAAGGTCGGCCCGATGGCGGCGCAGATTTCCTGCTCGCGCGCGGTCAGCCTGGTTGGCTCGGCGATCCCCCCCGCATGCATGTTGGAGCGTGAATCCCCCTCCGCCGGCACGCGGTTAATGGCCCCCAGCGGCTCGCCGTCGATCAGGATGATCCGCTTATCCCCCTTGCGCACGGCGGGCTCGTAACGCTGCACCATCAAGGGCTCGCGCGAGGCGGTGAAGAACATGTCCAGCAAGGATCCGAGATTCTCATCGTCCGGCTTGATACGGAACACCCCGATACCGCCATTGCCGAATAGCGGCTTGACGATGATATCCTGATGCAACGCCCGGAACGCCCGGATCGCCCGTCGGTCCCAGGAAATCAGCGTCGGCGGCATCAATTGCGGAAAATGCGTCACCAGCAGCTTCTCCGGCGCATTACGCACGGCGGCCGGGTTGTTCACCACCAGCGTCCGTGGGTGGATATGCTCCAGCAGGTGCGTGGCGGTGATATAGGCCATGTCGAATGGCGGGTCCTGGCGCATCAGCACCACATCCATGCTGGCGAGGTCGATTTCCTCCTCCGGCCCGAATTCAAAATGCGCCCCGGCCACGGCCTGCACGGTCACGGGCTTCACCCGCGCCTTCAGCACCGCGCCGTCCAACCACATATGCGGCACCTCGTAATGCCAAAGCCCGTGGCCACGCGCCTGGGCTTCCAGCATCAGCGCAAAGGTCGAATCGCCGGTAATGTCGATGCTGTGCAGCGGATCCATCTGCACCGCGATGTTCAAAGACGCCATTCTATCCTCGTTTCAAGCCGGCACAGGCTATCAGGAGGATGCGCTGCGCTCCAGTGCCGCCGCCGCGACCGGCCTGGCCAGACTTTGCATGCAGCTTTGCGGATCCATGCCATTATCCGCCACCGCCGCCGCCACGCGCGGCACGCCATGCGCGTCGGGGTAGATAAAAACATTCAGGCCACAACTGGAGGAATGATAAAGCCAGACCTGCGCCTGCCCATCCACGCGGCGCAAGGCCGGCTGGCCGAAATCGGCGTTCAGCGCTTGCACGGTGGCACCTTTCAGCGCCTGCTCGGATAATGGCGGCGATGGCGCGAAAGCCGCTTGCGGACCCGGCGTGGCACAGGCGCTGAGCAGCGAGAGCCCCGATATGCAAACCGAAAACCGGAAAAAAGCCCGCTTTGCCATGCAGCCCCGGAAAAAATGGAAATACCGGCTTCCTCATAGCAAGTCCGGCCCTGGCAGGCACGAGGGGCGAAGGAAGTTATTAACATTTTTTTGCTGCATCGCGCCAAAAAACTTGTCACAATCAATTCAACGCTCCGCCTTATTCACGCCTTTGTTGCCGATCATGCTCCCCAGCATGGACGAACTGTCCAGACACGAAGACCAAGAGGTAAAGACATGGCTGCCAATATGCTGAAGATTGAGGCCGAACTCCGCCACGCGGTAATCGACAGGCTGATTGCCGCCTCCTTGAACGACGGCAAGCCCGCCCGCGAGGCCACCTTGGAGCGCTGGCGCGCCCTGGGTAGCAAACCCGCCTCCGAACAAACCGCCCGCTAAACCTCTTCCACCGTGCCGGGCCATGCGCCCCGGCACCAGGCGGTTGAGCCAAGCCATGTCCACCCGCGCAGTAAGACACAACTTTAAGCTTTATCCAAGCCTTCTCATCGCCAAACGGTTGGTTCCCGCCGGCAAAACTCTATATTAGGCGAAAAATCTGCCTTGAGATGGAGATGGCGATGAATACCGACAGCGAGACTGTCTTTCCCTTCACCCTGAGCGACGAGCAATGGCGCCAAAGGCTGACGCCGGAGCAATATGCCATTCTGCGCGGACACGCCACCGAGCGGCCGGGGAGTTGTGCCCTGAACGTGGAAAAACGCGCCGGCAGCTTCACCTGTGCCGGTTGCGGCCAAACCCTGTTCGTCTCAAACAACAAGTTTGAAAGCGGCACGGGCTGGCCCAGCTTCAACGACCCGCTCGACGGCGCCATCGGCACCAGCGTGGACCGCAGCCACGGCATGATCCGCATCGAAGCGCATTGCAGCAATTGCGGCGGCCATCTTGGCCATGTGTTCGAGGACGGCCCCCCGCCGACCGGGCTGCGCTATTGCATCAACGGCGCGGTTCTGACGTTTCATCCCGCTAGCTAGGGCCATATCAAAAAACGTTCGGGCGGTGCTTGAGGATTGGAGCGGTTTCGCCCCCCGCCTAACCCCCGCAAGGCGTTTCAATCACATCCATTTCAATCACATCCATTCATGACTCCTCAATCACCCCGCCGCCCCCGTCGAGGGCACGCGTCTTGAGGGTTTGCATCAGCGTCACGAACTCCTCCACGCTCAACGTCTCCGCCCGGCGCGAGGCGTCGATCCCCGCCCGCGCGCAGAGCGCCTCGCCCCCCAGCGGCTTCAGGGCGCCGCGCAGCATCTTGCGCCGCTGGCCGAAGGCGGCGGCGGTCAGGCGTTCCATCAGCTTCAACTCCTCCGGCGCGGGCTGGCTGGCGCGTGGAACAAGCCGGATGAGGGCTGATTCCACCTTGGGGGGCGGCGCGAAGGCACCGGCGGGGATGCGCATGAGCATCGTGACCTCGCACAGCCATTGGGCCAGCACGGAGATGCGGCCATAGGCGCTTGTGTTCGGCGCGGCGCAGACACGCTCCGCCACCTCAAGCTGGAACATCAGCGTCATGGATTGGAATTGCGCCGCCCGTTGCAGCCAGTTCACCAGCAGCAGCGTGCCGATATTGTAGGGAAGATTGGCCACGATCGCGCGCGGGGCCGCCACCAGGGCGGATAGGTCCGCCTTCATCGCGTCCGCCTCAACAATGGTGAGCCTGCTCGTGGTGGCGGCCAGGGCGGTGATGGCGGCCACGGCGCGCTGGTCATATTCGATGGCGGTGACATGGGCGGCGCCCGTTTCCAGCAAGGCGCGGGTGAGCCCGCCCGGTCCGGGACCGATTTCAACGACATTGACCCCGTCCAGCCTGCCCGCCGCCGCGGCGATACGCGCGAGCAGGCCAGGGTCGAGCAGGAAATGCTGGCCGAGCGATTTATCGGCGCGCAGCGAGAAGATGCGAATGGTTTCCGCCAGGGAAGGCAATGAATTTTCGGCCATAAGGGTTGTTAGCCGATGCGGGGCCATGGCAACAGGGAGACGTGGACGCCCCAACCGACCCGGCTGGCTTTTTACAGGTGCCCCGTCTGCTGCGCGCCTTGGTGCGGGCGGATGAGGTGTGGCTTGCCATGCTGGCGGCGGTGGTGGGGGTGCTGGCCGGGTTTGGCGTGGTGCTGATCAACGCCTTCACCTCCCTCATGCATCGTTATCTGTTCGCCCTGGCGCCGGGGCATGGCCTGTCCGATTCATTGTCGCTCGACCCGTTGCGCGCCATCGCCGTGCCGATGCTGGGCGGGCTGGTGCTGGGGCTCTCATTCTGGGTGCTGGCGCGCTTCCGGCCCAAACCCCTGGTCGACCCGATCGAGGCCAACGCGCTCTATGGCGGGCGCATGTCGCTGACCGATTCACTGATCGTGGCGGCGCAAACAGCCTGGTCCAACGGGGTCGGCGCCTCGGTGGGGATGGAAGCCGGCTATGCCCAGCTCGGTTCCGGGGTTGCCTCCTGGCTGGGACGCAATTTCCGGCTGCGGCGGAACGATCTGCGCACGCTGGTGGGCTGCGGCGCGGCGGCGGCGATCGCGGGGGCCTTCAACGCGCCGCTTTGCGGGGCGTTTTACGGCATCGAACTGATTATCGGCATTTATTCGGTGATGACACTGCCTTTTGTCGTCATCGCCGCGCTAGCCGGAACACTGACCGTGCAAATACTGGGGTTTGGCGCGCCCCCCCTGGACGTGACCCTGCCCGCCAGCGTGCCCCATGAAGATTACGGGATCATCCTGATCGAGGGTGTGGCCTGCGGCGTCGCGGGGATCGTGATCATGCGCGGGGTGACGCTGATCGAGGCGGCTTTCCGCCGCAGCGGCATTCCCGCCTGGTTGCGCCCCTTGCTGGGCGGGGCCGTGGTGGGGCTGCTGGGGTGCGTCACGCCGCAGGCCATGTCCTCCGGCCATTCGGCGCTGCATGCCTATATAGACGTGGCATTTCCGTTTCTGGTCGTCACGGGGCTTTTCCTGGCCAAGGCCACGGCCTCGGCCTTTTCCATCGGGGCTGGCTTTCGTGGCGGCTTGTTCTTCGCATCGCTGTTTCTCGGGGCGTTATTCGGCAAGGTGTTCGCGGGGGTGGTCAGCATCGCGCCGTTCGTGACGCCGCTGCCGGTGGGGCTTTATGCGGTGGTGGGCATGAGTGGGCTGGCGGCGGCCATCGTCGGCGGCCCCATGACCATGACCTGCCTTGCCCTGGAAACCACGCAGAATTTCTCGGTGACCATGGCGGTGCTGGCGGCGGCCATCGTCGCCACCATCACCGTGCGGCGGCTCTTTGGCTATTCCTTCGCCACCTGGCGGTTTCATCTGCGCGGAGAACAAATCCGTTCCGCCGTGGATGTGGGCTGGATTCACGCCCTTACGGTCGGGCGAATGATGCGCGCGGTGCAGGCCATCGCCAGGCCGGAGACCAGCCTGAAGGCATTCCGCCAGGATGTGCCGCTGGGCGCCACGCAGCGCGTGGTGGTGACGGACGCGGCGGGGAAATATGTCGGCATCGCTTACCCCGCGGAGGCCGCCGTCGTGACCGGGGAAGGGCGCAATGTCGGCGATATTCTGCATCATCAGGATTATTTCCTGCTGCCGGGGATGAATGTGAAGGAGGCTCTGGCGATCTTTGAAACAGCGGAAGCCGATGCGCTGGCGGTGCTGGACGGTTCCGAGGCGCGCCGCGTGCTGGGCCTCCTGACCGAGCAATATGCGCTGCGCCGTTACAATGAGGAGCTGGATCGACGCCGGCGCGAAGTTTCCGGAGAGTAGCGAAAGGTGAACCGAAGTTAAGAATAAGCGGATTATTCATTCTTATGCTGATATGGTTTTGTATAAAGAATAATTACTCCACGATTTTTGTTTATTTTTATAAAATCTATATATTTTTTGATCCAACCCCAACTCTCCGCCCTCGCGCCACGCTAAAACCTCAGGTTCACAAACAAGGAGGATTTGGTGATTTTTAGCATTATAATAAGATAATAGTATTATAAAAAATACAATCAAATGTTTTTGAACAGCCCGAAGGCAACGGGCAGCGCCTCAAAAAAGATAGATTTTTCAAATGGTTTCATGAGCAAGAATTTAACAAATCGCTTAAGGCTTTCCTTGCGTTTACCGCACTGCAACGTTAAGAGCGTAACAAAGGTGGAAAGTGAGGGCAGCTGATGAGCGGGACATCAATCTTAACGGTTAATGGCGCCTATAATGGCCAGACGGGGCTGCTCAGCGTCCCCTCAGCGCTTCCCCAGTCGGTCAACACCCTTTTGCAGGGTTATCTTGACGGTCTGGCCGGTTCCATCGGCGGCGGGGAAGCCAGCTACGTGAATTACAATGCCGCCACCGGCATGTCCGTCAACGGCGCCTCCGTTCTCTCCTCGTCGAACTTTATCGAACAAATCACCAATGTTGACAGCGTGGGCGGCACCACCAGCGGCTCCGTTTCCGGTGTCGTGTCCGTCGCCTCCGGCGTCACCGACCTTTTCGTGCAATATCCCGGCAACATAACCGTTGCCGGCGTCAGCACCACGGATTTCGTTCTACTCGGCTCCAGCAGCGATGTCGCTTATAGCGTCAGCGGCGGGGCGGGTTCCATCTTCGCCGCCGGCGGGGCCGATTCCATCTCCGTGGCCGGCAGCGACGCCAATTATGCCGTCGCTTCCTCCGGCAACGACACTGTCGTGTTCAACGGCACCGATGGCAATGATTCCGTGAATGCCGAAGGCAGCGCCACAACCCGCGTGTTTGTCGGCGGGTCCGATGCCGCCACCGTCACCGCCTCCGACAGTGCCCAGGCCTCTGTCGTGTTCCTGAGCAAGGCCGGCGGCAATCTGGATTTCATCAATAATTCCAGCCAGGCCCAGACGATCTATTCCGGTTCCTACACCACCTCTGGCGGCGAGGCGATCTATGCCGTCAACGCCGTGACGGCCTTTGGCGGCACCGGCGGCGGCTTCTATGTCGGCGGTCGCGGCGGTTTCAATTATCTCGATGGCGGCACCGGCAATTCGACCCTGGTTGGCGGCGGCGCCAGCGATACGCTCGTCGCCGGCGGGTCCAACAATATGCTGTTCACCGGTGTCGGCGCGGAAACGCTGATCGGCGGCGGCGTGAATAACAGCTATTTCGTCGGGCTTGAGGATGTCGGCATCGGCACGGTGTCCGCCGTGGGCGACCTGGTTTCCGCCGGCGGGTCCGGCCAGCAGAGCTTCGTTCTTGGCAATCTCACCGCCGTGACCTTGACCGGCTCCACGGTGACCGGCGCCAGCAATATCTACGATGTGCTGGGCACCTATACCACCACTGGCGGCCAAGCCGAGACACTGGGCGGCAGCAGCTTCACCATCACGGATTTTGGCAGCTCCGACACGATCCTGCTCACCAACGGCGATTACAAGTTCGGCTCCGGCGCCGCGACGGTGGAAACCGTGACCAGCGCGCTTGGCGGCGCGGGCTCGCAGATTCTGCTGTCCGACGGCACGGTGATCACGCTGAAGGGCGTTTCCACCTCCCATGTGAACGCGCAGGTTGGCGGGCATACCATCACCTATCAGTAAGCCTTTCCACGGCAAGACAAAAAACCCGCCTTGCGACGCAAGGCGGGTTTTTTCTTGGCTGCTCCTTTGCCGGTTGGCGAGGAACCGCCAGCCAATCGAGTCACGCCCCTAAAAAACCCTGGCCTTTTTTAAAAAGAGCCAGGGTTCGGGGCGTTTGGAAAATCCTTGAGAAAATCCTTGAACCGACCGCCGAGACGGCGGCTTACAGCGCGAAATCCTTCTTCGCGAAATTATGATGCGCCTCGACATAGCGCACCGTGCCGGATTTGGAACGCATGACGATGGAATGCGTCACCGCCCCATGCCCCACCCGGCGCACGCCGTTCAGCATGGCCCCGGACGTAACGCCCGTGGCGGCGAACATCACATCGCCCTTGGCCATCTCCTCCAGCGTGAACACCCGGTTCGGATCGGTGATCCCCATGGTCCGGGCCCGCTCGATCTGCCCATCATCCTCGAACATCAGCCGGCCCTGCATCTGCCCGCCCGTGCAGCGCAAGGCCGCCGCCGCCAGCACACCTTCCGGCGCGCCGCCGGAGCCCAGATACATATCGACCCCGCCCCCGGGCAGCGAGGCGGCGATCACGCCGGCCACATCGCCATCGCCCAGCAGCATGATACGCGCCCCCGCCTCGCGGATCTTGGCGATCTGCTCGGCATGGCGTTCACGGTCGAGCATGCAGACCATGAGTTCGGAAACCTCGACCCCCTTGGCCAACGCCAGATTCTTCAAATTCTCCTTCACCGGCGCATCCAGCGCCACCACATGGTCGGGCAGCCCGCCCCCCACGGCGATCTTGTCCATATAAATGTCCGGCGCATGCAGAAAATTGCCATGCTCGGCCAAGGCCACGGTGGCGATGGCGTTTGGCCCACCCTTGGCGGTGATGGTCGTGCCCTCCAACGGGTCCACGGCAATATCCATGGCGGGGCCGCCGCACCCGACCTTCTCGCCGATATAGAGCATCGGCGCTTCGTCCATCTCTCCTTCGCCAATCACCACGGTGCCCTGAATCGCCACCGTGTCGAAGGCCTTGCGCATCGCCTCCACGGCGGCGCCATCGGCCTCGTTCTTCTTGCCACGGCCAATCCAGCGCGAGGCGGCGATGGCCGCGGCCTCGGTCACGCGCACCAGCTCCAATGCCAGGTTCCGGTCGGAAACATCTTCCAGGCGGCGGGTTTCGGACATGATCGAGACTCCTCTTATTGCGGTTCGATACGAATCAAGGCGGGCGGTTCCAGCACGGCCGGCAGCGCGGCAATCCGCGCCAGCGCCGCGTTCACCGCCGCCTCATGCGTTTCATGAGTCACCAGCACGATGGGCACGGCCTCACCCGGCGCGCGCCCGTGCTGCAACATGGATTCCAGCGAGATGCCATGGTCGCGCAAAATCGCGGTCACATCCGCCAGCACGCCTGGCTGGTCCACCACCGACAAGCGCAGGAAATAGGCACCGTTCAATTCGGTAATCGGCGCGATATGCGCCTGCGCCAGGGCACTCTCCGCCATGCCCCATACCGGCACACGGATACCGCGCGCCAGGTCGATCAGGTCCGCCACCACGGCACTGGCCGTCGGCCCCTCTCCCGCGCCGCGCCCGCGCAGGAACACGGGGCCTGAAAAATCCCCTTCCAGCAGCACGGCGTTGAACACGCCATCCACGGTGGCGATGGGCTTGCGCTCAGGCACCATGGCCGGGTGCACACGCAGGGAAATGCCCGCCCCGGTCTGCTCGGCGATACCCAGCAGCTTGATCCGGTAGCCCAATTCCCGGGCAAAAGCGATGTCGATGGCCGAAACCCGGCGGATGCCCTCGATATGCAGGCTCTCGAACCCGATCCGCGCCCCAAAGGCCAGCCCCGCCAGAATGGCGAGCTTATGCGCGGCATCCACGCCATCTATGTCGAAGCTGGGGTCGGCCTCGGCATAGCCAAGCGCCTGCGCCTCCGCCAGCACTTCGGCGAAATCCCGCTTCTCCTCACGCATCACGGTGAGGATATAGTTACAGGTACCGTTGAGAATGCCCGCCACGCGGGAAACACGGTTGGCCGCCAGCCCCTCGCGCAGCGCCTTGACAACGGGAATCCCCCCGGCCACCGCCGCCTCATAGGCGATGGTCACGCGGTTCGCCTCCGCCGCGCGGGCCAGGGCCGCGCCATGCACGGCCAGCAGCGCCTTGTTGGCGGTCACGAAATCCTTGCCCGCCGCGATGGCGGCTTGCGCCAGCGCCTTGGCCTTGCCCTCGGCACCGCCGATCAGCTCCACCACCACATCCACATCCGGGTCCTGTGCCAGCGCCACGGCATCGTCATGCCAAGTCGGCCCGTCCAGCTTCACGCCACGCTCGCGGGTCCTGTCGCGGGCGGAAACGGCGGTGACCACCACCGGCCGCCCGGCCCGCGCCGCGATCAGCTCAGCCTGCGCGGCCAGCAGCTTCACCACCCCGGCCCCCACCGTGCCGAGGCCGGCAATTCCTACTTTGAGCGGTTTCAAGATTTCACCTCGGAGGACATCTCAACCGGCGCGCCATTGTCGGTCGCCAGAAATTGCTTGATATTGCGCAGGGCCTGACGCAGCCGGTGCTGGTTTTCCACCAGGGCGATCCGCACATGCCCATCGCCATATTCGCCAAAGCCGATACCCGGCGCCACCGCCACCTTGGCCTTGGCCATCAGCAGCTTGGAGAAACCCAAACTGCCCAAATGCGCGTATTTCGGCGGAATCGGCGCCCAGGCGAACATGGACCCATCCGGGCTCGGCACGTCCCAGCCCGCCGCGTGCAGCCCCTTGATCAGAATATCCCGGCGTTCGCGGTAAAGGGTGCGCATCTCCTCCACGCAATCCTGCGGCCCGTTGAGCGCCGCCGTCGCCGCCACCTGGATGGGCGTGAAGGCCCCGTAATCGAGATAGGATTTCATCCGCGTCAGCGCCTTGATCAAACGCGGATTGCCCACCCCAAAGCCCATGCGCCAGCCCGGCATGGAATAGGTCTTGGACATGGAGGTGAACTCGATGGTGACATCCTTCGCCCCCTCCACCTGCAACACGGAAGGCGGCGGGTTGCCGTCGAAATAAATCTCGGCATAGGCAAGGTCTGAGATGATGAAAATCTCATGCTGCTTGGCCAGGGCCACCAGTTCCTTGTAAAAATCCAATGTCGCCATGTAGGCGGTCGGGTTGGATGGAAAATTCACGATCAGCGCCGTGGGCTTCGGCACGGAGTGGCGCACCGCGCGGTCGATGGCGCGCAGCATGTCGTCATCGGGCGAAGCCGGGATCGACCGCACCGACGCACCGGCGATGATAAAGCCGAACTGATGGATCGGATAAGACGGGTTGGGCACCAGGATGGTATCGCCCGGCGAAGTGATGGCCGCGGCCAGATTCGCCAGCCCCTCCTTGGAGCCCAGCGTGGCGATCACCTCTGTCTCCGGGTCCAGCTTCACGCCGAACCGGCGCTCATAATACCCCGCCTGGGCACGGCGCAGACCGGGAATGCCCTTGGAGGTGGAATAGCGGTGGCTGCGCGGGTCCTGCACCGTCTCCACCAGCTTCGCCACGATATGGGCGGGGGTGGGGCTATCGGGATTGCCCATGCCAAGATCGATGATGTCCTC
The DNA here is from genome assembly GCF_050253495.1 of Acidocella sp. Lineage (NCBI taxonomy): Bacteria > Pseudomonadati > Pseudomonadota > Alphaproteobacteria > Acetobacterales > Acidocellaceae > Acidocella > Acidocella sp. The sequence goes on along the minus strand of NZ_JBFWIX010000006.1, from coordinate 163,367 downwards.
GGCGGCGGCGCGCGCCTTGGCCTTGGCGGCGTTCACTTCCGCGAAGACATAAGGAGGCAGGCGTCGGATGCGATGGAACTCTTCGGACATATCGTTCTCGGTTGCGGGTGGTTGACGCGCCGTTCAATACACCAATTGCACGAAGCCGCCAGAACCGGCGGCCAGCGCGTTGATGTCAATCTCGTTACCTGGCACGCCCGCGGCGGTGAGCTGGTCGGCCATGCGCCGCGCGCGCGCGAGCCCCAGCGCGAGCGAACCCTCGCCAAACCCGAAGACACGGATTTTGGCGCCCCCGCGCTGACCCGCCACCCCTTGAATCACCTGAGCCTGCTTGTAGGGCAGCAAGGCGCTGCCGGCGGGAAAGGCGATGGAAACCGGCGGGCCCGGCGGTTTCGGCGCCGGGGCGGGCCGGGGTGCCGCGGGCTTGGCGGCGGGTTTGGGCGCGGCGGCCTGAGCAGCCGGGTTGACGATGTCCAGCCCCGGCACATCCGGCACGGGCGGCGGCGCGGCAGGCAGGCTCAGCCCGGCCAGCGCGCCCGCAGACGGCGCGGACACCCCGCCGCGCGCCCGCGCGGCGATGGCGGCTTGCGTGCCCGGTGCCGCCGGCGCCCGCGCGGCGGGCACATCCGCGAGATTTGGGTAAGGCAGGTTGGCGCCAGGCGGGGGTTGCCGGGTCCGCGCAATCGCGCCACCTTCAAAGTCGTGGTACACCCCCACCGACTGAGAACAACCACCAAGAGAGGTCGCCGCCAAGATCACCCATGAAGCCGCGAAACGCCGCGTTAACATTTCAACCCTCTCTTACCCCAAATCCGGCGCGCGAAGCCTTCCGGCGCGCCGGTACCATACTCTGTTTGCCCGAGAACAGACGCCACGGAAAGGATCGCCTGCCATGAATGCCCCCATGCCGCCCCAGGAACCCGACATCAAGCTGCCAGATCCCGAGGCGCTCAGCCGGTCCATGGCGGACATTGCCGCGCGCAGCCAGAAGCTGGTGACGGAATGGATGAAGCGCCAGGCGGCGGAAGGCATGGAGATGGACCCGCTGAATATCGGCAGCGCCTTCATGGAAATGACCACCAAGCTGCTCTCCAACCCGGCGCAGATCATGGAGGCCCAGCTCGGGCTATGGCGCGATTACATGACGCTCTGGCAGAACACCGCGCGGCGCATCTGGTCCGGCGAGGAGCCCGAGCCGGTCATCACCCACGACCCCCGGGACAAGCGCTTCGCCGACCCCGCCTGGCGGCAGAACGAAATTTTCGATTTCATCAAGCAGAGCTATCTGCTCTCCGCCCGCTACATCAACGACGTGGTCACCCATGTGGACGGGCTGGACCCCAAAACCGCGCGGAAGGTGGATTTCTATGCCCGCCAGTTCATCAATGCGCTAAGCCCCAGCAATTTCGCCCTCACCAATCCGGAGGTCCTGCGCAAGGCCCGCGAGACGGGGGGTGAGAATCTGGTGCGCGGCCTGAACAACCTGCTCAACGACCTGGAGCATGGGCGCGGCAATCTGCGCATCAAGATGACCGACACCGAGGCCTTCAATGTCGGCGGCAACATTGCCGTCTCGCCGGGCAAGGTGGTCTACCAGAACGAGTTGATGCAGCTCATCCAGTACAGCCCCTCCACCGAGCAGGCGCTGGCCCGGCCGCTGCTCATCCTGCCACCCTGGATCAACAAATTCTACATTCTGGATCTGCGGCCCAAAAACTCGCTGGTGCGCTGGCTGGTCTCCCAGGGCCATACCGTGTTCATGGTCAGCTGGGTCAATCCCGACGAACGGCTCGCGGACAAGAATTTCGACGATTACATGGCCGGCGGCGTCTTGGCGGCTCTGGATGCGATCGAAAAGATCACCAGGCAGCCGAAGATAAACGCCATCGGCTATTGCCTGGGCGGCACGCTGCTGGCCGCCACGTTGGGCTACATGGCCGCGAAGGGCGATGAGCGCATCGCCTCCGCCACCTTCTTCGTGACTCTGACGGATTTTTCAGATGCCGGAGAACTTGGCGTGTTCATCGACGAGGAGCAGCTCTCCACCCTGGAAGAGAAAATGAGCAAGCGCGGCTATCTCGAAGGCAATGAGATGGCCACCACCTTCAACATGCTCCGCGCCAACGATCTCATCTGGAGCTTCGTGGTGAACAACTACCTGCTCGGACAGGAGCCCTTCCCGTTCGATCTGCTATACTGGAATTCCGATTCCACCCGCATGCCCGCCGCCATGCACAGCTTCTATCTGCGCAACATGTACCAGAAGAACCTGCTCAGCATACCGGGCGGCATTTCCATGAAGGGCGTGCCGGTCGATCTCGGCCAAGTGAAGATTCCCTGCTATTTCCTCTCCTGCCGGGAAGATCACATCGCTCCCTGGATGAGCACCTATAAGGGCGCGCGCAATTTCGGCGGCAAGGTGCGGTTCGTGCTGGCGGCCTCGGGCCATATCGCGGGCGTGGTCAACCCGCCCGAGGGTGGCAAATATAATCATTTCATCAATGCCGATCTGCCTGACACCCCGGATGAATGGTTCCGCGGCGCCACCGAGATCGCCGGATCCTGGTGGCCGGACTGGCAACGCTGGGTCACCGCCCAGAATTCCGGAAAGGTCCCCGCGCGCGAGCCGGGCAAGGCCCGCGGCTTCAAGGCGCTGGAGGACGCGCCCGGCTCCTACGTCAAGGTGCGAAGCTGAGCGGCGGAAATTTGCCCCTCCGTCCCGAACGGGATAACAGCCCCGCATCTGATCCTTCGCCCGGAAGCCGAGATGCGCGTGTTACAAATCATGGCCGGGAATAAGAACGGCGGCGCCGAGCTTTATTCCACGGACATCATGCTCAGCCTGCACGAGACGGGGCTGGACCAGCGCATCGTCATGCGCCCCACCGCCCCGCGCTTCGCCGAACTGGCGGCGGCCGGGCTGGAGATGGCGCCACAGGTGCTGCGCTCCAGGCCGCAGGCGCTGCAACGGCTGCGCCTGCGCAAGCTCGTCAAGGATTACCAGCCCGACATCATCCATTGCTGGATGCGCCGGGCCGTCAGCCTCGTGCCCCCCGGCGCCGCCCCGGCCATCATCGGCTGGTATGGGGATTACGAAGAGCAGCGGAAGCATTTCAGCACCTGCACCCATTTCATCGGCGTCACGCGCGATCTCATGCGTCACGCCTATGACCATGGCGCCAAGCCCGGCACGGCCTTCTATGTGCCCACCTTCCCCTCGGTGGAAGACGCCGCCCCGCTGGACCGTAACCTCCTCGGCACGCCCAAAACCAAGAGGGCGTTGCTCATCCTCTCGCGCCTGCACAAGGTGAAAGGCATCGACACCGCCTTGCATGCCCTAGCCCTGCTGCCAGGCTGTCATCTCTGGATCGCGGGCGACGGCCCGGAGGAAGCGGCGCTGAAAACCCTGGCGAAGGAGCTGGGGGTGGCGGACCGGGCCAAATTTCTCGGCTGGCGGACGGATCGCGGCGCCTTGCTGCGGGCCGCCGATATTTGCCTGCTGCCTTCCCGCTATGAACCATTCGGCACCGTCATTTTGGATGCCTGGTCCACCGCCACCCCCTTCGTCGCCTGCGAGTCCGACGGTCCCCGGGCCACCATCCGCAACGGCGAGAACGGCATGCTGGTCCCCGCCGACAATCCGCCCGCCCTGGCCGGCGCCGTGCGCGCGGTGCTGGACAATCCAGACCTGCGCGCCCGCATCGCCCGCACCGGATATGAGGAATATCTGGCGCATTTCACCCGCGAGGCCGTGACCCGCCAGATGCTGGAAAGCTACGGAACCATCCTGGCGCAAACCCGCCGGGACCAGACGCGCTCAGCGTTCGGCTGACCCCGCCGGACGCAGCAGCAACACCAGCAGCAAGGGCATCCAGATGATATACCACATCGGCGAGGGGCCCTTGATGACCTGGCTGAGATCGGTCAGCCCCACCACCAACGGCACCGTCATCACCGCCAGCCAGAGGCGAAAGCCGAACCCGCTGGCACAGCGCCATAAATGCCGCAGCACCAGCAATTCACTGACGGCGAACAGCACAAACCCGATCAGCCCGCTATAAAGCAGCAGGGACAGATACAGATCATGCGGGCTGGGATAGGCCGGGCAGAAACCGTGCGGCTCGATCGGCAGGCGCGCCGAGGGGCCATGGCCGATCAACGGGCGGGAGAGAAATTCCCGCCACGCCGTCAGCCAGATGGTCACATGGCAATCGGTGCCGCGCGCCAGCAGATTATGGGTAAAAACCGCCAACCAGCCTGGCCGCAACCACCATAGCGCCACCCCGGCCAGCAGCACGCCCCCCCCGGCCAGAACCGCCCGGCCAAAGGCCCGCCAGCTTCCAAACGCCAGGATCGCCAGCGCGCAGGCCATGGCCAGCAGCGGCGTGCGGCTATAGCTGAGCAGCAGATACAGCCCCATCGGCAACATGGCCGCCAGATGCCAATGGCGCCAGCGCCCGCCTTCGGCCACCCGGCCGATCGCCAGCAGCAGGCATATATCCAGAATGGCCGCGCCCAAAACCGGGTTCCGCGTCGCCCCCCAGCCGGTCAGGCGTATCCCCCAATCCCCCATGGCCACGACAATTCCAAGCGAGATCAAGGCATTGAGCGCGCCCGCCGCGATCAGCACGCTAATGGCGCGCTCGCGCAGCCTGGCATCCTCGGCCTCCGCCATCTTGAAGCAGAACAGAAAGCCGAACATGCAGGCCGCGTTGAGCAGCCAGTAGCCATACCCATTGCCATGGCCGGAGAGATTATCGTCCCACATGATCGACAGGCTGGACCAGACGCAGAGCGCCAGCATGGCCGTGAACGCCGCCGGTGCCCAGCCCGGCCGCCAGCCTCGCCAGCCCTTCAGCAGCACGGTGGGCAGCACCAGCACATAGCACAGCATCGCCCAGGCGGCGTTGCTCGGCAGCAGCAAGCCGCCGGCGAGGCAAAGCTGCAATGCCACCTTGGGGGTGAACAGCGCCTTCACATGCCAGCGTTCCCACAGGGACTCGCTGGCGGAAGGGACAATTGTTCCAGACTTCATCGCCGCCAGCCTCTGCTTGCCGGCCCCGGTACTGTCAAGAAAATCTTTACCTTGGCGGAGCCCGCCGCCTTTCGTTGACTTGCCCGCCCTCATTTAGTAACGCGGCTCAACGCTGCGGCAAGGAAGTCTAGGCAATCATGGTCCGGATCGTGCATATCGGCTACGCGCCGGTATCGCTGAAAAGCCTCAATCAGCACGCCACCGGCATCAAGCTCTCCAACGGGTTCATACGCAACGGGCACCAGCTTTTCACCCTGTCTGACCGCGACATCGCGCGTGGCTTCGGCCTTGGCCATCGCCGCCTCGGCCGCCACCGCCTCAACCGGATGGTCCGTGAATTCTGCCGCGCCCACAAGCCCGAGCTGATGGTGCTGGGCCATGCGGACATGCTGGACCCCGCCACCATCGCCGCCATCCGGGACGAATTGCCCGGCATGCGGGCCGTGCAATGGAATGTCGACCCGCTGTTCGAGCCGGACAATATCCGGCGCATCGAAAGCAAGATGGACGTCGTGGATCTGACCCTGGTCACCACCGCGGGGCCCTCCCTTGAAAAACTGCGCCGTCCCGGCGCGCGGGTCGGCTTCATGCCCAACCCGGTCGATCTCTCGATCGAACGCGCCCGCATGGACGAGAGCGAAACCCCGCCCTTCGACCTGTTCTATGCCTGCGGCCACCCGGACCGCCCCCGGCGGATCATCTGCGGCCAGCCCTGGAACATGGAGGAGTTCATAAAGGACATCGCGGCGCGCCAGCCGGGCATCCGCACCCGCACGCCCGGCTTGTTCGGCCAGCCCCGCGTCACCGCCGCCGCCTATCAGGAGGCGCTGGCCACAGCCTCCATGGGCCTGAACATCAGCCGCCGGGCGGATGATTTTCTTTACAGCTCCGACCGCCTGGCCCAGCTCACGGGTAACGGGCTGCTGGCCATCATCGAGCGCGCGACCGGCTATAACACCCTCTTCGGCGACGATGAGATGGGGTTTTTCTCCAACCTGGAGGAACTGGCCGAGCTGCTCGCCCGCTACCGGGCCGACCCGCGCGCGCGCATGCGCTCAGCCGGCGCCGGGCGGCGGCATTATGTGGAGCTGTTCAACGAGCGCCGGGTCGCCGCCTATCTCGTCGACGCCGCCTTTGGCGACACGCACGCCACCACCTACCCCTGGCCCGGCCACCCGGCTTGAAACCGCCAATGGCCCGCACCGCCATCATCCTGCCGCCGCGCGAATCCTTCACACCGGAGGCCGCCGGGGCCATCGCCCTGGTGGTGCGCCGCTTCGCCCTGGCCTTGCCGGGCAGCGTGGTGCTGGGGCCCGACGCCGGCGGCACCTTTCCCGGAATCGCCTTCCACCAGGCCACGAGCCTGCCGCGGATTCATGCCGTGCTGCGGCGCCTGCGCCCAAACGTGATCGAAGTGCATCAGAAACCGCGCCTGGCGGCCTGGCTCTCCTGCCTCTTCCCCCGCGCGCGCGTGCTGCTGGTGCTGCATAACGACCCGCTGACCATGCGCGGTCTGAAAACCCGGCTTGAGCGGGCCTTCCTCCTGCGCCGCCTGCACCGGGTGGTCTGCGTCTCGGCCTATCTGGCCGAGCGCTACGCCACCGGGCTCTCCCGCCTGCCGGAGATCCTGCCCAACCCGCTGGACGAAGCCGAAATCCCCCCCCCCGCGCCGAAGGAAAAGCTGATTCTCTTCGCCGGGCGCATCGTCGCCGACAAGGGCGCGGACGATTTCATCGCCGCCTGCGCCCTGGCCTTGCCGCGCCTGCCCGGTTGGTCCGCCACGATGCTCGGCGGCGACCGTTTCGGGCCGGACAGCCCGCAAACCCCCTTTTTCCTCGCGCAGAAAGCCGCCGCCCACGCCGCCGGCATCGCCTTTCTCGGTCCCCGCCCGCATGGGCAAATCATGGCGGCGATGAGCCGCGCCGCCATCGTCGCCGTGCCCAGCCGCTGGGCGGAACCATTCGGGCTCACCGCGCTGGAGGCCCTGGCCAATGGCGCGGCCCTCGTCACCACCGGCCAGGGCGGATTGCGCGAGGTGGCGGGGCAAGCCGCGCTCTACGTACCGCCCGCCGCGCCCGAGGCGCTGGCCGAAGCCTTCATCGCCCTCGCGCGCGGGGCCGAAACCCGCGAGGCCCTGGCCGCCGCCGGGCGCGCCCGCGCCCGCGAATTCCTCACTTCAGCCCTCACGCCGCGCCTGCAAACCTTGCGGGATGGCGTTTAAGCGTTACATCCTGTTCCCGGATTCAGAATATTGGGTTTTCGCACATGTCCGATCTCGTTCCCGTCACCGTCCTCACCGGCTATCTCGGCGCGGGCAAGACCACTCTGCTCAACCACCTCCTCACCGGCACCCATGGCAAAAAATACGCCGTGGTGATCAATGAATTCGGTGAGCTGGGCGTGGATAACGACCTCGTCGTGGATTCCGACGAGGAAGTGTTCGAAATGAACAATGGCTGCATCTGCTGCACCGTGCGCGGCGATCTCATCCGCATCATCTCCGGGTTGATGAAACGTGCCGGCAAGCTGGATGGCATCATCGTCGAGACCACCGGCCTCGCCAACCCGGCCCCGGTGGCGCAGACCTTCTTCATGGACGAAGACGTGAAGGCCAAGGCCCGGCTGGACGCGATCGTGACCGTGGTGGACGCCAAGCATGTCCTCGCCCGGTTGCAAGACTCCCCCGAGGCGGCGGACCAGGTGGCCTTCGCTGACGTGATCGTGCTGAACAAGCTCGATCTCGTAACCCCGCGGGAGCTGGAAGAGGTCGAAACCAGGCTCAAATCCATCAACCCCTATGCCGAGATCAAGAAGGTCACGCGCGGCGACGTGCCGGCGGACCAGCTTCTCGGCCTGGGCGCCTTCGACCTGAAACGCGTGCTCGCCAACGTGCCGGACTTCCTGGAGGAAGACAGCCACACCCATAACGAGCATCTGACCAGCATCAGCCTCTCCACCGACAAGCCCGTCTCCTCCGACAAATTCAATGCCTGGATCGGCCATATCCTCCAGACCCAGGGCCAGAACATCCTGCGCACCAAGGGGATTCTCTCCTATGCCGGGGAGGAGAAGCGTTTCGCCTTCCAGGCCGTGCACATGATCGCGGACGGGGATTTCCTCAGCCCCTGGAAACCGGAGGAAAAACGCACGAGCCGGATCGTGTTCATCGGGCGCGACCTCAACCGCCCGCAACTGCGCCGGGGCTTCGAATCCTGCGCCGCCTGATCCTCGCCGCCGGATGCAATGCCGTGAGCTTGCCTGGATAGACCCCGGCACGGCCTTCCAGGCCCTGGCGGGGCAAGGCCCGCTGGTGTTTCTGGACAGCGCCGCCACGGGCGATCCACGGGCCCAAATCAGCTATATCGGCATCGACCCGCGCGCCACGCTGCGGCTGGACAATGCCACCCCCCTCCCCGCTTGGCTGGAAACCGCCAAGCCGGAGGATAACACCGCCCCACCGGACTGGCCCTTTCCCTTCAAGGGCGGGGCCATGGGCTGGCTGGGCTACGATGCGGGGCTGGCGCCGCTGGGCCTCTCCTCGCGCCATCCACCTTTTCCAACCCTGCCCGCCGGATGGTTCGGCATGTTCGATCTGGTTCTGGGCTTCGATCATGCCGCCCGGCGCTGCTTCGCCCTGGCGGCGGCACGGCCCGCCGACAATGCTGGCGCGCGCCTCATGGCCCTGGCGGCGCGCCTCGCCCCCCCGGCGGCCTCGTTTCCGCCAATCCCTCCGTTGCAATGGGTGGAAACGCTTCCCCGGCATATTTATGAAGCCCAGGTGGAACGGTTGCGCGCCTATATCGCCGCCGGCGATGTTTATCAGGCGAATTTCACCGCCTGCTTCACCGCCCCCCGCCCCCCTGGCTTCAACCCCGCTTCCTTCCATGCGGCCTTGCGCGCGCGCAGCCCCGCCCCCTTCGCGGCCTTTATCGACACCGGCACGGGCATGGCCTTGTGCAGCGCCTCGCCGGAACGTTTTCTCAGCCTGGATACGACAGGCCGGGTGGAAACCAGGCCGATCAAGGGCACCGCCCCGCGCGCCGCCTCCCCCGCCGAGGACCAAGCCAACGCCGCCGCCCTGCGCGCCAACCCCAAGGAGCGCGCGGAAAACCTCATGATCACCGACCTCTTGCGCAACGATCTCGGGCAGGTCTGCGCAACCGGCTCGGTCCAGGTGCCGGAATTATTCGCGGTGGAAAGCTATGCGCAGGCCCACCATCTGGTCTCCGCCGTCACCGGGCGGCTGCGCGCGGGCCTTGGCGCGGCGGATCTGCTGTTTTCCTGTTTTCCCGGGGGGTCGATCACCGGCGCGCCGAAATACCGGGCCATGCAGATCATCGACGAGTTGGAAGAGACCCCGCGCGGCGCCTATTGCGGCAGCATCGCCTGGATCGGGCTGGATGGCGCGATGGACAGTTCCATCGTCATCCGCACGCTCGTCGCCACGCCGGAAACACTTTACGCCCAGGCGGGCGGCGGCATCACCTGGGACAGCGTGCCCAGCGCGGAGTATGAGGAGATGATGCTGAAACTCTCGCCCCTGATTGCCCATGGCTGAGCTTGCCTGGCTGAATGGCCGCCTGCTCCCCGCCGCCGAGGTGCTGATTCCAGCCACGGATCGCGGGTTCACGCTGGGCGACGGGCTGTTCGAAACGCTGCGCCTGCAAGACGGCACGGTACGCGACACACCCGCCCATTTCGCCCGGCTGGCCGCCGGGGCCAAGCTGCTGCGCCTGCCCTTGCCGTTCGATGCCGCCGCCATGGGCGCGATTCTGACCGAAACCGCCGCCGCCAATCATCTGAGGGATGGCGGGCTGCGCCTGACCCTGACACGCGGCCCTGGCCCGCGTGGCCTGCCGCCGCCAATATCGCCCCGCCCCACCGTGCTGGTCAGCGCCTTTGCGCCCCCGGCCCGCGCGGTGGAGATCGCCGCCATCATCGCCACCTCCATCGCCCGCGACGAGGCCTCGCCGCTCTCACGGGTCAAAACACTGAATTATCTGCCGAACATTCTGGCGCGGCTGGAAGCCCAGGAGCGCGGCGCGGAAGAAGCCATCCTGCTCAACCATGCCGGACGCATCGCCGGCGCCAGCATCGGCAACATCCTGGTCCGCGCCGGCGGCATCTGGCTCACCCCGCCGGTGACGGAGGGCGCGCTGCCCGGCATCCGCCGCGCGCGGCTACTGGCCAGCGGCAAGGTGAGGCAAGCCCCCATCGACCAGGACACGCTGAGAAGAGCCACATCCCTTTGCGTCTGCAATGTCCTCGCCCTGCGCCCCATCACCGCATTGGAGGGGGCCACCCTGCCCGCCGCCCCCGTCGATGATCTGGCCGGGCTTTAGGCCACCAGCTCGAACTTATCGACATCCACCACCCCCATATCGGTGATCTTCAGATGCGGGATCACCGGCAGGGGCATGAAGGCCAGATGCAGGAACGGCTCGCCCAGCGGGCAGCCCATGGCGCGGGTGGCAATACGCAGGGCCTGCAACTCGTCGCGCACGGTTTCGGCGGATTTGACCGACATCAGCCCGGCCATGCGCAGGGACATCTCTCCCACCACCTGCCCGTTGGACACCGCGACAAACCCACCCCCCAGCTCGATCAGCCGGTTCACCGCCAGCGCCATCTGTGCGTCGTCCGTCCCCGCCACGCAGACATTATGGCTGTCATGCCCGACCGAGGAAGCCAGCGCGCCGTTCCTGAAGCCAAACCCCTTCACGAACCCGCGCCCGATATTGCGGTTCTTGCCATGGCGGGCCAGCACCGCGATCTTCATCACGTCGTTCTCCAGATCCACCTGCCGGCGGCCATTCCGGTAAGGCAAGGTCATGGTGAGGTGATGGGTGACGATCTTGTCCAGCTCGATCCCGATCACGGCGGTGGTGGGCCCCGAAGCGGGAACGATGAAATCCTCCGCGCTCACCGGGTCCAGCTTCATGCTGTTCAGCCCCACGAAGGCGGGGATGGCACGGGCGGCGAAATCGATCTCGTCCACAATCCGCCCCCCCGCGATCACGCGTTTCACCGCGCAGCTCTCCAGATCCTCCAGCAGCACGATATCCGCGCGCTGCCCCGGCGCGATCAACCCGCGGTCGCGCAGGCCAAACCCGCGCGCGGCGGCGTAAGACACGGCGCGGTAGGCATGCAATGTCGGCACCCCGGAAGCGATGGCCTTGCGCACCAGAAAATCCAGATGCCCCTCGCTGAAAATATCCAGCGGGTTGCGGTCATCCGTGCAGAAGGAGCATTGCAGCGAGGTTTCCGGCGTGAGCGCGGGGCTGAGCGTGCGGACATCGCGCGTGACCGTGCCTTCGCGGATCAGCAGATGCATGCCCTTGCGCAGCTTCTCCCACGCCTCGGGCAAGGAGGTCGTTTCGTGGCAATTGCGAATACCGCAGGAAAGATACGCATTGAGATCACGCCCTGAAAGCTTGGGCGCGTGACCGTCGATCTGCTCGCCGGAGAACGCGTAGAGCTTCTCCATCACCACCGGGTCTTTATGCAAAACACCGGGGAAATTCATGAACTCCGCCAGGCCCAGCACTTTCGGGTGGCTGAGATAGGGCAGCAGATCCCCCGCGCGCAGCTCCGCCCCCGAGGTCTCCATACCCGTGGCTGGCACGCAGGAGGAAAGTTGCACCCGCAGATCCATCGCCAGGGCCGAGGCGGAATCCGCGAAATAGGAAAGCCCCTCGGTGCCCAGCACGTTGCAGATTTCGTGCGGGTCGCAAATGGCGGTGGTGGTGCCGCGCGGCAGCACGATGCGGTCGAACTCCGAAGGGGCGACCAGCGTGGATTCGCAATGGACATGCGTGTCGATAAAGCCCGGCACGGCGATGAGCCCGCGCCCGTCTATCTCGCGCGTGCCCTCATAGCTCTCATAGGTGCCGATGATGCGCTCGCCGGTGATGGCGATGTCGCTCTGGGCGATCTCACCGGTGACAAGATTCAGGAATTTCACGCCCTTGATGACAAGATCGGCGGGCATGCGGCCGATGGCCTGATCAATACAGCGCTCAAGAAAGCCCGGAGGCAATTTACTCTTCTTCTCCATGACCCATGATACAGATTTGACGGTGACGGGCCAGAGAAAATTTTCATGCCTGGGTGACGACAGGAAGTTCTTAAAATGTTCCGCGTGGAGCATCGATGGGGAATTTAGGCAAAAACGATGTTTTACTTTTTGATAGTGAGAGATTTTTACTTTTCACAGAAAATCGTTGACACGATCTGGTTTGAATAAGCAATAAAATTCCGTTGGAAGAAGGGGATTGCCTCGCTGCGCTCGTAATGACGGGATCGGGGGGATTTCTGCCGGTCTACTCACGGCTACGGAAAATAAGGATCAGACGTGCAATTTATGGCGAGATCGGGTCGAGAGCGGAATAGCGGCTTTGGAGCAACCAGCGGTGATCAGCGGACATTCGTTAGGATCTGCTGGGAGGCACTGTAATAAAACCAAAATTACGGGGCGGGGCATTGTTTGTCGCGTTTTCGGTTAACGTGGACGGATAGGTTGAGTTTCATTGGTTCTTCAAGGCGTCTGCCATTTGCAATATGCGCACCTGAACGGCGATTTGATGTAGAAGATCCGCCAGATCGTCGTCCCAGCCTTCGATTTCACGTGCCGCTACCAATCCGATATTGATATCCTTGAGACGACTGCCTTCTGCTACCCCAGAAATATAATCCGCAAGGTAAGCTAATTGCGCCTTGATCGATAGCAAGGGACGAAAATCAGGGCGTTCTCGCAGCTTTACCTCCACTAATTGGGTGGCTTTCTGGATCATGGCGTTGGCGTTATCGGTACTCATGGCGAACCTGTTTGTATGAAAATTGATTTGTTAAGCGTAAACCACTGCGTGCCGCCGCCAGATGTTACTACAGGCGCCGGTCCGGACCATGTGTCTACTACTGGAGCCGCCGTAGATTGAAGAACCTGAACATTCTTCGAAACTGTAAGGCTTTGTAAGACGCGTCCATCTCCAGATATACCAAGTTGGTCGGGTGTCATTCCCTCTGGTGAAAAATATTGTCCGACACCACGCGCCGGATCGACCCATTGGTATACTGTATCGCCTTGCTTCAATTCTACAACACGTACGTCTTGGCTAAAATCTATCCCGGATAGATGCGAGTCAATCCGAGCTTGTGGCCACCCTGTCTGCGCATAAAAATCTTGAGCTGTTGTTCGGCGAGCAGCTTGCAAGGATGCTTCGCTGTCAGACTTTAGCAGCTGCCCGACGCGGGAAGGCGGTGCCGGTTTCTTCAACGGCTCTGTCTTGGCGGGCTTCGTGGGCTCTTTCCCGCTATCAACCTTGATCTTTTCAAGAAGCTTAGCCAAAAACAGCGTCACCCCAAGCGTGATCAAAGCATCCGCTGCTTCTTGTGCCGCATGGTCGATATCAGGCTGGCTCTGCGCCCTTCCTGCCTGAATCACCGCCTTGGTAAACTCATACCCAGCCACCAGCCCTGCCCAACCATACATGGCATAAGCCAAGCCCGCGATGATCGCATCGGCCACCGCGTCCGCGCCGGGAATTGCTTGGATGGCTAACCCGGCCACCAGAAACCCAACCATAATGGCTAGATTCTGGGGCGTGAGAAAGGCATTGAACTGTTCTCTCGCCGCCGGTCCTAGGTGGCCCGGGATCGCCGCGAACATAGCTTCGATCTTGTGCTTGACGGTCCATTGCGCCACGGACAGCGTTGCCGGCGGCGGGGAGAGAGACGCCGCCGGGGCCGTGACTGCCCCAGCCAGCATCCACTCATCCTGAAGCCAAAATGCCGCGAGCGCGGTGCTTTGCACCTCGCTCCGCAGCCAGTCCAGCATTTGTTGATCGGTTAGGCGGTTGGCGCCGCCGCCAAGCAAGCTGTTGTAGAAATCCCTGATCTGAGCGGCGATCTGCCAATCGAGTTTGCGGAGATTTTCGAGCTCATAAACGCCCGCGCCACGGCCGAGATGCCATTCCCGATAGATTTGAAACCTTCGCATGTCGAAGGACTCATGGTTTTGCGGGAGGATCAGCAACGTCCCGGTGTGCAACCGGATCGTCAGAAACGGATGCGGCGGGAAATGGTTGAGAGCTTTTCTTCTCTGATCTTGCCCGGCATATGCGCTCATGACGAAACCGTACTATGAACGCAATCCATGGCTCAATCCATCACAACCCTGGATTACATCCAAGTCTCATAACTTGTAAATTGTGCAATAGGCTGCGGTGAACCACAACCCATTGTTTTTACTTGGATTCATTTGTCGTGCGTTTTTGTTGCAGAACCCGCCTGACACACGACAAAATTAGCGACACTTATGTCCTGTTTTTGGGGGAACGGCTGCTTTCGGGGATAGGATCCAGCCCCGCGAATGACCGGTCTTGGGATTCCCGTCGCGGCCTCCCTATGGCCGGGTAGGGTCGATCCCCCTATTCCCCCACCAACGCCCGCGCGAACTCCGCCGCGTCGAACGCCCGCAAATCCGCAATCTGCTCGCCCGTGCCCACGGCGTGGATGGGCAGGCCATATTTCTCCGCCAGCGCCACCACGATGCCGCCGCGCGCCGAACCGTCCAGCTTGGTGACGATCAAGCCGTTCAGGTTCACCATCTCCTTGAAAATACCCACCTGCGTCACCGCGTTCTGGCCGGTGGTGGCGTCCAGGGTCAGCAGCGTGGCATGCGGAGCGCTGGGGTCCAGCTTGCGGATCACGCGGATGATCTTCCGCAGCTCCTCCATCAAGGCGGTTTTGTTGTGCAGCCGCCCGGCCGTGTCGATCAGCAGCACATCCGCGCTGGTTTTCTGGGCGCGGCTCAGCGCGTCATGCGCGAGGGAGGCCGGGTCTGTATTCGCCGGCGCGGTAACAACCTCGCACCCCGCGCGGCTTCCCCAGACCTGCAACTGCTCCACGGCGGCGGCGCGGAACGTATCGCCCGCCGCCAGCATCGGCGTCAGGCCCTGCTCGCGGTACACCGAGGCCAGCTTGCCAATGGTGGTGGTCTTGCCCGCCCCATTCACCCCCACCATCAGGATCACATAAGGCTTGTGGGCGCGGTCCAGCTCCAGCGGCTTGGCCACGGGGGCGAGCACTTCGGCGATTTCCGCGCCCAGCGTCTCGCGCACCTCCTCGTCCGTGACTTCCTTGCCAAACCGGGTGGAACGGAACCCCTTGATGATGCGCGCCGCCACGGCCGGGCCCAGATCGGCGGCGATCAACTGCTCCTCCAGCTCTTCCAGCGCCTCGTCATCCAGCTTGCGCTTGGTGAACACACGGGTGATGCCGCCAGTGATCTTGGCGGCCGAACGGGACAGCCCGGTTTTCAGCCGGGAGAAAAACGAGGATACAGCCATTGTCAGAAAATCCCGGGTATTTCACCCGCAAAAGCGGTTTCGGCGGGGCCGCGCATCAGCACATGACCGTTTTCCGCCCAGGTGATCAGCAATTCACCGCCATCCATCTCCACCACCGCCATGCGCCCCGTCAGCCCCCTGCGATGCGCGTTCACCAGCGTGGCGCAGGCGCCGGAGCCGCAGGCCAGAGTCAACCCGGCTCCACGCTCCCACACGCGCAGGCGGATGCGCGCGCCGCTATCGACCCGCGCGAAGCCGATATTGGCGCGCTCGGGAAAGATGCGGTTTTTCTCCAGCATCGGGCCGATGGTCTCGATCGGCAGATGCTGGAAATCGTCGATGAAGAAGGTCGCGTGCGGGTTGCCCATGGAGCAGGCGGCCGGGTCGGAAACAGGGCCCAGGGCCAGCGGCAGATGCAGCGTGTCGGCCGGGATGGCAAGCGGCACATCGCCCCATTCCAGATGCGGCGGGCCCATATCCACCTCCACTAGGCCGGGGCCCAGAATCTCGGCCACCAGCAACCCGGCGACAGTGCGGATATTCACCCATTGCGCCCCGCTTTCCTCAGCCAGCAAGGCGGCCACGCAGCGCGTGGCATTGCCGCAGGCGCCGCTCTCGGTGCCGTCCGCGTTCAAAATCCGCATGAACGCATCCGCCCCGGCATCGTCGGGCTCGATGATGACAAGCTGGTCGCACCCCACGCCCCGGCGCCGGTCGGCGATATGGCGCACGGTTTCAGGCGCCAGGGTCAGCTTGGCGGCCCGGCTGTCCAGAACCACGAAATCATTGCCGGCGCCGTGCATTTTCAGGAACGGGAGCATGCCCTTCCTTAACCCGCCCGGCCGGTCGCGGCAAACGCCGCCCCTGGCCGCGCCGTCAGTAGATGGAGGACGTCACCGCGCGCAGCGCCCGTTCCTCCAGCGCGCGGCCGGTGCCCAGCGCCACGCATTGCAGCGGGTTCTCCGCCACCATCACCGGCAGGCCGGTGGAGACGCGCAGCACCTCGTCCAGCCGGTGCAGCAGCGCGCCGCCGCCGGTGAGCATGATGCCCTTGTCCACAATATCCGCCGCCAGCTCCGGCGGGGTATTCTCCAGCGCCACCTTGATCGCCTCGACGATCTGCCCCACCGGCTCGGCCAGGCTTTCGGCGATCTGGCGCTGGGTCACGGTCACCTCGCGCGGCACACCGTTGATCAGGTCGCGCCCCTTCACGAAGCGGCTGGGACTGTCCTGGTTGCTGTCCACCCAGGCGGCGCCGATCTCCATCTTGATCCGCTCGGCCGAACTTTCGCCGATCAGCAGGTTAAAGGTACGGCGGATATAGGAGATGATCGCCTCGTCCAGCTTGTCCCCGCCCACGCGCACCGAACGCGCATACACAATGCCGCCCAGCGAAATCACCGCCACCTCGGTGGTGCCCCCGCCGATATCGACGATCATGGAGCCGGACGGCTCGGTGACGGGCAGATTGGCGCCGATCGCCGCCGCCATCGGCTCCTCGATCAGCAGCACCTTGCGCGCCCCGGCACTCTCGGCGGATTCCTGAATGGCGCGGCGCTCGACGGCGGTGGAGCCCGACGGCACGCAGATGATAATCAGCGGCGAGGCATAGCCCCGGCGGTTATGCACCTTGCGGATGAAATGCTTGATCATCTCCTCCGCCACCTCGAAATCGGCGATCACGCCGTCGCGCAGCGGGCGGATGGCCTGGATATTGCCCGGCGTGCGCCCCAGCATCAGCTTGGCGTCCTCCCCCACGGCCAGAACCTGCTTGCGGCCCTTCACATCCTGGATCGCCACGACGGAGGGCTCCGCCAGCACGATGCCGCGCCCCTTCACATAGACCAGCGTGTTCGCGGTACCGAGATCGATCGCCATGTCAGCCGACATCAGGCCGAGAAGTTTGGAAAACATCAAATCCCTTTCTGCAAGGCGGCGGCATCGTCGCCGCGCCTCCGTGCGTGGAGTCTGGCCGCTGGCCTTACAGCCCGTTCAGCATCGGAGCAAGAGCCCCAATCGGGCCCTTCCTTCGCCATATTTCGCCCACCATATGGGTGGTATTATCAGGAATGTTGAATCATCAAGGAGATATGAACGTGACGAGAAAAATGACCCCCGCCGTTCTGCTCGCCCTGGCCGGAATCAGCCTTGCGGGCTGCGGTTATTCTCCCGGTTCACGCGCGCTTTCGGGCGGCACCATCGGCGCGGGCGCGGGCGCTGTTCTGGGCACGGTCACCGGCATAGGCCCGGCGGCGGGCGCGGCCATCGGCGGCGGCGTGGGCGCCGTGGCGGGCGCGGCCATCAGCCCCCACACATTAAATCTCGGCAAACCGCTGGTGGGTAACTGAACGGCACATGAAGGAGTTGTCAGGCACGCGCCGCGCGCTTGAAATCGCCGTTCCAGGTTAAATATCCCCAATCATTCCGGTAAAGGGAGTTCATGAAATGCTTCGTAAAGTCACCACTGGCTTCGTTCTGGCCGCTTCCCTGACTGCTCTGGCCGGGTGCGGCTATTCGCCTGGCCATCGCGCCCTCACGGGCGGCGCCATCGGCGCGGGCGGCGGCGCGGTGATCGGCGCGGCCACCGGCATGGGGGCGGGCACTGGCGCCCTGATCGGCGGCGCCGCGGGTGCCGTGACCGGTGCCGCCACCACGCATAACCAAGTCAATCTCGGCAACTGATCCGGCACGGGCCCCAGGGAAACCCGGGGCCCGCCTTGCCGTCATGTGACGGCGACAATCACCACATGATCGGCGTCCACCTCCTGCAAGGCCTGGTGCAGCGCCGCGACCCCCGCGAGCATGGCCTCGCCCGCGCCGTCCGCCTCCTCCTCGGCGAAATCCTCATAGGCTTCGTCCAGTTCCCCGGCGGAAAAATTTTCCGGGTCGAGCGCCTCCAGATATTTCCTCTGTTCCTCTTCCGTCAGAATGAACACCAGCGCCTCGGACGCCTCGGCCAGATCCGCGACGATGGCGTTCTCGCTGGTTTCGAGATCGATGTCGTAATCCTCCGCCAGCACGGGCAGCAATACCGAAAAGATCTCGCCCCCTTCCTCGAATTCCACCACCGACGTGCCATTGGCGGCCAGAAAATCCGCCACGCCCTGCGGGTCGTCTCCCGTCACGGCCCTGGCCAGCTCGGTCAGCTCCTCCCTGGGCAGACGGACGAATGAGGCTATGGCCGGCATGCGATGTTCCCTTTTCCTGTCCGCGCTCTCATAACAATCCCGCCCGGGGCTTGCCAGCGCCCTCTTGGCCCCGCCAGCCGCACGCATTAAATGCGCCGGTTGTGAACAAACAGGAGGACTGCATGACCGCGGAAACACGACATTTCGGCACCGAAGTCGGAAGGTTGCTCGACCTCGTCGTTCACTCGCTTTATTCCGACCGCGAGATTTTTCTACGTGAGCTGGTGGCCAACGCCGCCGACGCCACGGATAAGCGCCGCTTCCTGGCTTTGTCGGACGGCGCGTTGGCCCTGCCGGAGAATGCCGCCATCCGCATCAGCGCGGACAAGGAAGCCAAGACCATCCGCATCGAGGATAGCGGCATCGGCATGAGCAAGGAGGAGTTGGCGGAAAATCTCGGCACCATCGCCAAATCCGGCACGGCCGGATTCACCGCCCAGCTCGCCTCGGCCACGCCGGAGGAGCGCCCCAGCCTCATCGGCCAGTTCGGTGTCGGCTTCTATTCCGCTTTCATGGTGGCCGATAAGGTCGAGGTGATCTCGGCCAAGGCCGGCACGGACGAAGCCTGGAAATGGACCTCCGACGGCAAGGGGCAATATACGCTGGAAACCGCCGAACGCGGCGCGCCGGGCACCAGCATCCTGCTGCATCTCAAGCCGGACGCGCTGGAATATCTGGAGCCGATCCGGCTGAAGACCGTCATCGGCAAATGGGCGGACCATATCACCTGGCCGGTGGAGATCGAGGAAGACGGCAAGTTCGAGGCCGCCACATCCGGCCAGGCGCTCTGGCGCAAGAACCGTTCGGAGATCACGCCGGAGGACTACGCGGATTTCTACCGCCATGTCGGGCATCATTTCGACGAGCCCTTCGCCACCATCCATTGGCGCGCCGAAGGCACGGTGGAATTCAACGCGCTGCTTTTCATCCCCTCGCAGAAGCCCTTCATGCCCGTGGAGGAAAGCCGCGACAGCAAGGTGCGGCTGCATGTGAAACGCATGTTCATCACCGACGAGGCGAAATTGCTGCCAAGCTGGCTGAGCTTCGTGGTCGGCGTGGTGGATACCGAGGATCTGCCGCTCAACGTCTCGCGCGAGATTTTGCAGGCCACCCCGGTCCTGGAAAAAATCCGCAAGGCCCTGCTCAACCGGGTGATGACCGAGTTGAAGGCCAAGGCCAAGGACGAAGCGGCCTTCAAGAGCTTCCTGGAAGCCTTCGGCGCGGTGATGAAGGAGGGCATTTACGAGGATACCGGCCACGCCGCCGAGATCGCCGGCCTGCTGCGCTTCGCCTCCACCAAGGAGGACGCCACCACGTTGGACGATTACATCGCCCGCATGCCGGAAGGGCAGAGCGACATCTATTATCTCGCGGGCGATGCCGCGCACCTCAAGACCTCCCCACAGCTCGAAGGTTTCGCCGGGAAAGGCTATGAGGTGCTGCTTCTGGGCGATGCCATCGACGCATTCTGGCCCGGCCGTCTGGGCACATACAAGGAGAAGAAGCTCGTCTCCGTCTCCCAGGCGGGGGATCTGTTCGCGGCCGGCGATGTGCCGGAAGCCATCGCCAGGCTCTGCGCCAAGCTGAAGGAGACACTGGGCGAAGAGGTTTCTGATGTCGCCGCCTCCTCCCGCCTGAAGGACAGCCCGGCCATGCTGGTGGCGGCCGAGGCGGGGCCGGACCTCGCCATGCAGCGCCTGCTCAAGCGTGCCGGGCGCCCGGTGTTCGGCCTGCCGCCGAAGCTGGAGATCAACCCCGCCCACAGGCTGGTGGAAGCCCTGGCCGCCAAGGAGGATGTGCGCGAGGATGCCCACCTGCTGCTCGACCTGGCCAAGTTGCAGGATGGCGACCTGCCGGAGAACCCGGCGGAATTCGTGAAGCAGATCGCCGCCGCGCTGGCCGGAAAAGCTTAAAAATCTTTGATGCGGCTTTTTGAAAAAAGCCGCCTCTTCGCGGGAACTTTTTGCAAAAAGTTCCCGCGCCTCCAAAAACCCTTATTTATTTAGAATTTCCAGCGCCTCGTCATGCAGGGCGCGGTTGGCGCTGGCCAGCACGGAGCCGTCGCACCCCAGCTTCAAGGGCGCGCCGGACCAATCCGTGACCACCCCGCCGGCGGATTCGATCACCGGCCCCAAAGCCGCCCAATCCCAGGGCTTGAGGTCGTGCTCGGCGATCAGGTCGATCTGCCCCAGCGCCAGCAACCCGTAGGAATACGCATCACCGCCCCAATAGATCCGTTTGGCGGCATGTTTCAGCCGGTCGAAGCGCATCACCGCCTCCGGCCCCGCGCCCGCGATCATCTCCGGCGAGGTCGCGGACAGCTCCGCCCCCCCCAGCTTCACCCCCTGGCGCGTGCCCGGCTTGCCACCCAGCCCGCCGGTGAAAAGCGGCTTGACGCCGCGCCCGCCCCCCCAGCGCTCACGCGTGATGGGCTGGTCGATAAATCCCAGAACCGGCTCGCCATCCTCCAGCAGCCCCAGCAGCGTGGTGAAGCTGGTCCGCCCGGTGATAAAGGCCCGCGTGCCGTCGATCGGGTCGATCACCCACACGAACCGGGCCTTGGTGTTATGAGCGGGAAACTCCTCCCCGATGATCCCGAAATCGGGCGTCGCCTTGGCCAGGGCGGTGCGCAAGCTTTCCTCGGCCATGCGGTCAGCGGCGGTGACGGGACTTTCGTCGGATTTATCGTCCGCGCCCAGTCCCGTGCGGAAATAAGGGCGAATGACGGCGCCGCTGGCATCGAGCGCCGCATTCGCGATGGCGATGAGATCCTGCATCCCGGCCTCTCGTGAATTCATGCGTGCCCCGGATAGACCATGCGCCGGTTCAGCACAAACCGCGCCGGTCAGGATGCCGGAATGACGGGCAGCGGCAAGGGCCGAGTGGAGAGGCCGCGCAAATAGGCGATCACATCCGCCCGGGCCTGGGTATTGTGAATGCCCGCATAGGACATGCCCGTGCCCGGCGCGAATCGATCCGGATCGTAGAGCCATTCATTCATCGCGTCATAAGTCCAATCGCCATGCGCCTTGGACGTCACCGCCGCGGAAAACCTAAAGCCCGCATGCGCGAACATCGGCGCGCCCATGACACCGTAGAGATTCGGCCCCACGCCATTGGCACCGCCCTGGTCGAACGTATGGCAGGCCGCGCATTGCTGCTGCACGAAGGCCTGGCCCCTGGCCACATCCGCCTTGGCCAGCAGCGCCAGCACGCTTTGCGGCCCCGCCGGCCCCGCCGCCTGCGCCGGCGCCGCGCTGGGCAAGGCGGCGATCTGGATGGCGGGCTTGTCCGGCGGCTCATCCCGCATGAGGCTTTGCGCGACACGCCCAGCCCCCCACAGCACCAACCCGGCCGTCAGCACCGCCGCCACGATCTTGTTGCCAAGCAGACCATCCTTGCCCGTTTGATTCATGGTTTCCCCCGGGTTCGTCTTCTGGACGCGTTATTGCGCTCAGGCGTAGAGCGAATTAGGCAGGGCGGCAAGAACAACGTGAGCACAAGGTTTTGACACCTCTCATCCTGATTCCCGCCCGTCTCGGCTCCACGCGCCTGCCGGGCAAGGTGCTGGCCGATATTGGCGGCAAACCAATGATCGCGCATGTGCTGGCCCGGGCGCTGGACGCCGCGCTGGGCCCGGTCGCGGTGGCCTGCGGCGAGGCGCAAGTGGCCGAGGCGGTCGAAGCCGCCGGCGGCGTCGCGGTGCTGACGGACCCTGACCTGCCCTCCGGCTCGGACCGCATCTTCGCCGCGCTGCAAAAACTGGACCCGGCAGGCCGGCATGACGTGATCGTGAATCTGCAAGGCGATCTGCCCTCCATTCCGCCCGCCTATCTGGCCGCCGTGCTCAAGCCCCTGGCCGCGGGGCACGATATCGGCACCCTCGTCGCCCCCATCACCACCGAGGCGGAACGCAACGCCCCCTCCGTGGTGAAATGCGCCTGCGCCTTCGCTGGCGATGCCGAAATCGCCCCGGCGCTGTATTTCTCCCGCGCCCTCGTCCCCAGCGGCGCGGGGCCGTTCTGGCATCATATCGGCATCTATGCCTATCGCCGCGCGGCGTTGGAACATTTCGTCGCCCTGCCCCCCTCGCCGCTGGAACAGCGGGAGAAGCTGGAGCAGCTCCGCGCCCTTGAGGCGGGTTTGCGCATCGGCGCCGCCCGCGTGCCGCAGGCGCCGTTCGGCGTCGACACCCCGGAAGATCTGGACCGCGCCAGGGAGGCGCTGCGCATATGAGCATCATCGCCTTTCAGGGCCAACCCGGCGCCTATTCCGACCTCGCCTGCCGCATCGCCTTTCCGGGCGCGGCCACATTGCCCTGTGCCAGCTTCCAGGCCGCCATGGCGGAGCTGCGGGAGGGCCGGGCCGATCTTGCCATGCTGCCACCGGAAAACTCGCTGGCCGGGCGGGTGGCGGACATGCATGCGCTGCTGCCCGGCAGCGGCCTGTCCATCATCGGCGAGACCTTCCTGCGCGTGGAACATTGCCTGCTGGCCCCCAAGGGCACGCAAATCGGCGACATCAGGCGCATCCATTCCCACACCGTGGCGCTGGGGCAGGTGCGCAACCTGCTGGCCGAGCTGGGCGCCATCCCGGTGGTGGAATATGACACGGCGGGTGCCGCGGAGATCGTGGCCAAGCTGAACAGCAAGGAGGATGGCGCCATCGCCTCCTCCCTGGCCGGAGAGATGTACGGGCTTGAAATCCTGCGCCGCAACGTGGAGGACGAACCCCACAACACCACGCGCTTCTACATCATGGCGCGCGACCCCCTGATGCTGGAACCGGCCACGCCGGGGCTGATGACCACCTTCGTGTTCAATGTGCGCAACGTGCCCGCGGCCCTCTACAAGGCGCTGGGCGGCTTCGCCACCAACGGCGTGAACATGACCAAGCTGGAAAGCTATATGGTGAATGGCAGCTTCACCGCCACGCAGTTCCTGGCGGAGGTGGAGGGCCATCCGGAACAGCCCCACCTCAAGCTCGCCTTCGAGGAGCTGGGGTTTTTCTGCACCGCCTTCAAAATTCTCGGCACATACAAGATGGACCCGTACCGGCGGCTGCATCACCCAAAACCGGATGCCACCCCGGCCTGAAACGAGAAAAGCCCGGCAATGACCGCCGGGCTTTTCGTCGTTGGGCCACCCGCCTGATCAGGTGTTCATCGCCTCGAAGAAATCGTTGTTGGTCTTGGAGTATTTCAGCTTGTCGAGCAGGAACTCCATCGCATCCGTCGTGCCCATCGGGTTCAGGATCCGGCGCAGCACCCACATCTTGGAGAGCACGGCCTTGTCCACCAGCAGCTCCTCCTTACGGGTGCCGGACTTGGTGATGTCGATGGCCGGGAAGGTGCGCTTGTCGGAGAGCTTGCGGTCAAGGATCAGCTCGGCATTGCCGGTGCCCTTGAATTCCTCGAAGATCACCTCGTCCATGCGCGAGCCGGTATCGATCAGCGCGGTGGCGATGATGGTCAGCGAGCCGCCTTCCTCGATATTGCGCGCCGCGCCAAAAAACCGCTTGGGCCGTTGCAGGGCGTTGGCGTCCACGCCGCCGGTCAGCACCTTGCCGGAGGAAGGCACGACGGTGTTGTAGGCGCGCGCCAGGCGGGTGATGGAATCCAGCAAAATCACCACGTCGCGCTTATGCTCGACCAGGCGCTTGGCTTTCTCCAGCACCATCTCCGTCACCTGTACGTGGCGGGCGGCGGGCTCGTCGAAGGTGGAGGCCACCACCTCGCCGCGCACGGAACGGGACATGTCGGTCACTTCCTCGGGCCGCTCATCGATGAGCAGCACCATCAGGAACACTTCCGGATGATTGGCGGTGATGGAGGAGGCGATGTTCTGCAACATCACCGTCTTGCCGGTGCGCGGCGGGGCGACCACCAGGGCGCGCTGGCCCTTGCCGATCGGCGCCACCAGATCGATCACCCGCCCGGTGATCTCCTTGGCCTGACCCTTGGTGGTGGGCTCGGGCAGTTCCACCTCCATCTTCAGGCGCGAGGTGGGATAAAGCGGGGTGAGATTGTCGAAATTGATACGGTGCTTCACCGCTTCCGGTGACTCGAAATTGATCTTTTCGACGCCCACCAGGGAGAAATAACGCTCGCCTTCCTTCGGCGCGCGGATCTCGCCATCCACCGTGTCGCCGGTGCGCAACCCATAACGGCGCACCTGTTGCGGGGAGACGTAAATATCCTCCGGGCCGGGCAGGAAGTTCGCTTCCGGATTGCGCAGGAAGCCAAACCCATCGGGCAGGATCTCCAGCGTGCCATCGCCATGAATCGCCTGGTCGTTCTCGGCGCAGGCTTTCAGGATGGCGAACATGATGTCCTGCTTGCGCAGGGAGGAGGCGTTTTCAACCTCCAGCTCCTCGGCCAGGGCCAGGAGATCGGTGGGGGATTTTGCCTTCAATTCGGCGAGATGCATGGGAAACCAGAAATCCAGTGACAGGAGACGCCAAGGCGGAACGCCAAGGCATGATGGTGAAAATAAGAAAAACGCGCAGCCCAGGACGGGGCGCCAAGACTCGGGGGGCCTTAACGTTCTAATGGTGCCTTGGCGTCAAAAGATCAAGACCCCTTCAAGCTTTCCCGCGCGGCGGTGGCCAGCTCGTCGGCCCGGTCGTTCATCGCGTCGCCGGAATGGCCCTTCACCCAGAGCCATTCGATCTGGTGGGGTTTCGCCGCCTCCAGGATCAGCTTCCAGAGATCCATGTTCTTCACCGGATCGCCCGTGGAGGAGCGCCAGTTCTTGCGCACCCAGCCCTGATGCCAGCGCGTGATGCCGTTTTTCAAATATTCCGAATCGGTGTGCAGCCTCACCACGCAAGGGCGCTTCAGCGCGCCCAGCGCCTCGGCGGCGGCGGTCAGCTCCATGCGGTTATTGGTGGTGTCCGTCTCCCCGCCGGACAGTTCCCTCATCTTCCCCTTGAACTTCAGAATGGCCGCCCAGCCGCCCGGGCCAGGGTTGGGCTTGCAGCCGCCATCCGTCCAGATCTCGACAATACCGGCCTGATCCCCAGAGCCCATATCCCCTGACCCCATATCCTCAGAGCCCATAGGCGCCGGCCCCCGAAACCGCGAAGTGAAACCGCAGCCGCCGGTAATAATCCAGCGGGTCCTTGCGCGTGACCAACGCCCCTTCGGGCGTGTTCAGCCAGTCGTACAGCCTGGTCAGCAAAAAGCGCAAGGCAGCCCCGCGCGCCAGCACCGGCAAGGCGGCGATTTCCGCATCCGCCAATGGCCGCACGGATTGATAGCCCCGCAGCAAGGCCATGGAGCGTGAGACATTCAGCTCCGCATGGGTCTCAAAGCACCAGGCGTTCAGGCAGACCGCGATGTCGTAGGCCAGAATATCCGTGCAGGCGAAATAGAAATCGATCAGCCCGGAGAGCTTGCCCTCCAGGAAGAACACATTGTCGGGAAACAAATCCGCGTGGATCTGCCCCACCGGCAGGCCTTGCGGCCAATCGGCTAGAATCCGCGCCAGCCAGCCCTGCAATTCCGTGCCCAGCCCGCCCAGCACGCTGTCGGCCTGCGGCAGGCATTTGTCCAGCAGCGCGCCCCAGGCATCCGGGCCCAGCCCATTGCGGCGGGTCATGGCAAAGCCCTGCCCCGCCAGATGCAGCCGGGCCAGGGCGGCACCCAGCGGCTCGCAATGCTCCAGCCTGACATGGCGCGGCCAGACACCGGGCAAAAACGTGGTGATGGCCGCCATCTTGCCGGCCAGCTCCTGCAAATTACGGCCATCCCTGGCGCGCACCGGCTGCGGGCAGGTCAGCCCGCGGGCGCGCAAATGCTCCATCAAACCCAGGAAATAGGGCAAATCCTCCTTGTTCACCCGCTTTTCATAGAGGGTGAGGATAAAATCCCCCGCGCTGGTCTTCAACGCGTAATTGCTGTTCTCCACCCCCTCGGCGATGCCGCGAAAGGCGGTGAGCGTCCCAATATCGTAGAGCGCCAGAAACGCGCTCAGCGCCTCGTCGGTGACTTCCGTGTAAACGGCCATGGCGGATTAGCGCCCTAGTTCCACAAGTCGCAACAGCATCTGATACTCCCGGTTCGAGCAATATCCGGCCGGACAACATCGCTCACCAAACAACAAGCCGGAGCCATCTCCGCGCGCTCCGTGGTCTTGCCGGCCCCGCCTTGCGCGCGGCACGGCAAGGCGGCCTTCAAATCCGCCGCCCTAGATGACCGGGGACAAAAATTCTGGCAAGGGAGCAGGCATGAAAGATTTACGGTCCGTCCTTCTGCCCGCCGCCTCCTTGATCTCTCTGCTGAGCCTCGCCGCCTGCGGTGGCGGGGGCGGCGCTGACCAGCACAAGCCCGACCTGGCCGCCAACGCACCCGACCCGTTGAATTTCTGCCCGCAAGTGGCCGTGCTGCAACAGGCGCAGACGGTCACGCTCTTCACCCCCGGGCGCAGCGATGTCGCCTCGCGGCTGTCCACCGCGCAGATCACCTCCCTCTCCGGCGCCTGCGCCTTCAAGAAAAAAGACAAGGCCCCCCTGCTCGAAGTGAAATTCACCAATAATTTCCTGGCCGATAACGGCCCGGCGAATAACGGGCAGCCCGTCACGCTGCCCTGGTTCGTGGCCATCACCCAGGGCAGCCATATCCTCGACAAGAAAGAGTACCGGATCACCCTCAAATTCAACGGCAATATGAGCACCACGGCGGCCACCTCGAAACCGGTGAAGATCGACCTGCCCGCCACGCCGGACAGCGCCAAGCTGGAAATCCTGACCGGGTTCGAGATGACGCCGGAACAGCTTTCCTACGCCGCCGCCCACCCCAACGCGGCCCCGTAATTTGCTGTAAACCCCGCCCCGGCGGGCGTTCGGGGCGGGGGTTCGAGCAGCCGGTTCACAACCCGCGCAGCACCCCGCGCAACGCCTCCAGCAACCGGGCGGCATCCTGGAGGGCAAAAGGCAGAGGCGGGCGGATTTTCAGCACATTGCCGCCCGGCCCCTCTGTGCCGATCAGCACCCGCGCCTGGCGCATCCCGTTGGCGATGCGCTTGGCCAGCGCCTGGGAGGGCTGGCCCTCCTCGTAAATTTCCACCCCCGTCATCAGCCCGGCACCACGCACATCCGCCAGCAGCGGAAACTCCCCTTGCAGCCCCGCCAGCTCATTGCGCAGGAATGCGCCCGTCCGCAGCGCGTTGCGCTGCAATTGCTCGCGTTGCAGCACCTCCAGCGTGGCCAGGGCGGCGGCGGCGG
This sequence comes from Acidocella sp., assembly GCF_050253495.1. Taxonomy (NCBI): domain Bacteria; kingdom Pseudomonadati; phylum Pseudomonadota; class Alphaproteobacteria; order Acetobacterales; family Acidocellaceae; genus Acidocella; species Acidocella sp. The sequence continues at coordinate 135,570 of NZ_JBFWIX010000006.1, read as the reverse complement.
AAACCGGATTGCCGCCAAAGGTGGAGAAGAAATCGATCTTCCTGGTGAACGCCTCCAGAATCTCCGGCCTGGTCACCAGCGCGCCGGCGGGGTGGCCATTGGCCATCGGCTTGCCCATGCTCACCATGTCCGGCACCACGCCATGACGGGCAAACCCCCAGAACGTCTCGCCCATGCGCCCGAAACCGGACTGCACCTCATCGCCCGTCACCAGCCCGCCCGCCGCGCGCACTTTCCGCGCCACGGCCGCGAAATAGCCCGGCGGGGTGTCGATGATGCCGCTGGAGACAAAGGCCGAATCGATCAGCAGCATCGCCACGCCATGGCCCCGCGCCTCCAGCGCCGCGATGGCGCGGTCCACGTCCGCCGCATAAAGCAGGGCCGCCTCCGGGCCCGAGAACCGCCCCCGGAACGGGTCCGGATTCTCCAGCACCTCGACAAAATCCGCCAAGGGTTGCGCGAACGGGCCATAATAGGGCGAAAGCGCCGCCACCACATCCGTGATGCCATGATAGGCGCAGGCCATGATGATCACGCCGGTCTTACCCGTCAGCGCCTTGGCGATGCGATAGGCCGCGTCATTCGCCTCGGAACCTGAATTGACGAACAGCACCTGCTCCAGCCCGTCCGGCAAGGTGGCGGTCAGGCGTTCGGCATATTCCACCACGGTCTCATGCAGATAACGCGTATTCGCGCAGAGCCGGCGCATCTGCCGGGAGATCGCATCCGCCACATGCGCATTGCCATGGCCGACGGAGGGCACGTTGTTATAGGCATCCAGATAGTCCGCGCCATCCGGCGCATAGAGATGCACGCCCTGACCATAGACCAGATGCACCGGCTGCTCGTAGGAAAGCTCCAGCCCCTTGCCCAGCACATTGAACCGGCGCGCGGCCAGGGCAGCGCTGTCCGCCTCCATGGGGGTCGCGCAAGCGGCGCGGAAACGCGCCACCACCGCCGTCTTGCCCTCGGCCAGATAAGCCTGGATGGCGGCAATGCCGATGCCCGCCAGCGCCGCCAGCTTCTCGGCCCCCGCCGGGTCGTTCCGCTTGCGCCAGGCCATGATGGTGGCGGCCAGCGCATGGCGGGCGATGATCGCCTCATACAGCGCCTCGAACTCGGCGGGTTCCAGCGGATTCACCGCATCGTACCCGGCGATCACATGGGTGGCGTAGGTAACCGGATCCAGCGTCTCCCCCACCGTCTCGGCGGCGGTGACGGCCACATCGAAAATCAGCGGGCCATGGATCATATCGCCGAAATCCAGCAGCCCGGTCACATGGCTGGCATCCTCGTTCACCAGCATGTTGCCGGGGTGCAGGTCGTTATGCACCGGCTGGTGGCGCAGCCTGGCCAGCTCAGGGCGGAAGGCCAGAAACCGGTCCAGCACGTCTTCCACCAGCGCCCGGTCCCGCGCGGGCTCAATCAACGCCGCGAAAGGCCGCATCGTCTCAATGGCGCGCAAATCCCACACGATCTTCTGCCCCGCGCCGGGGTGGAAGAAATTCGCCATCGCCTTGTTCAGCCGCGCCAGCGTGGCGCCCACATCGCGCAGCAGGCCCGGCGTGGGCTCGATGGAATCCATCACCCGCCCGGGCTGAAATTCCAGCGCCCGCGCCATGTGCGGGGTGCCCGCCGCGTCCTGAACGTAAACATGACCCGCCCCGTCCGCCGCGCGGCGGACGCGCGGCACCGGCAGGCCGGGATCCATCATCTTGACATGATCGAGGACGGAAATCTGAAAATCCACCGCCTCCGGCAATTCCGACGGGCCTAGGATCTTGAGGATGATCCCGGGCCCTTCGGCGGTCTTGATACGAAAATTCTGGTCTCGCTCACCATAAAGCCGGCGCGCCTCGCCGGGCGCGCCAAAAATCTCCCCGGCCATTTGTTCAGCCGCCTCCTGGCTGAAGGCGGGCGGGCTGGTGTGCAGGGCGACAAGGTTTTCTGGATCGGTCATGCGCCCCCATAGGCCAGCGCCGGGCAGGCAAGCCAGACCCTGGAACACAAAGCCGGGCGCTTCAGTGAAAAATCTCAGCCCTTGGAGACAAAACGCTCCAGCCAATGGATCGTATAATCGCCCGCCTGGAATTCCGGATTTTCCAGAATCTTCTGGTGCAGCGGAATCGTGGTCTTGATCCCGGTGATCACGAATTCGCGCAGCGCGCGGCTCATGCGGGCAATGGCTTCGTCGCGGTCGCGGCCATAGGCGATCAGCTTGGCGATCAGGCTGTCATAATGCGGCGGCACGCGGTAGCCGGCATAAAGCGCGGAATCGACGCGCACGCCCAAACCGCCCGGCGGATGGAACATCTCCACCATGCCTGGCGAGGGGGTGAAACTCTCCGGATCTTCCGCCGTGATGCGGCATTCGATGGCATGGCCTGAAAAATGAATATCTTCCTGGGTATAGCCCAGCGGCTCCCCGGCGGCGATGCGGATCTGCTCACGCACCAGATCCAGCCCGGAAATCATTTCCGAGACCGGATGCTCCACCTGCAAGCGGGTATTCATCTCAATGAAGGCGAACTGCCCATCCTGGTACAAAAATTCCAGCGTGCCCGCGTTGCGGTAGCCGAACTTCTTCAAGGCATCCGTCGCGGTCTTTCCCAGCGCGTCGCGCGCCTCGGCGGAGATGACCGGGGACCCCGCCTCTTCCAGCACTTTCTGATGGCGGCGCTGGAGCGAGCAGTCACGCTCGCCGATATGCACCACCTCCCCATGATTATCGGCCAGAACCTGCAATTCGATGTGACGCGGCTTGTCGAGATATTTCTCCATATAGACCGCGTTATTGCCGAACGCGGCCAGCGCCTCGGCACGCGCCTCGCGCCAGGCGGACTCCAGCTCAGCCTCGGACTGCGCCACCTTCATGCCGCGCCCGCCACCGCCCGCCGCCGCCTTGATGAGCACCGGGAACTTGATCCGCGCCGCCACCTCGCGCGCGTCCTCCAACGAGGCCAGCTCGCCCGGGGAGCCGGGCACCAGCGGCACGCCAAGAGCCGCCATGGTGGTCTTGGCGGTGATCTTGTCGCCCATCATGCGGATATGCTCGGCGGTCGGACCGATGAACACCAGGCCGTGCGCCTCCACCATGTCCGCGAATTTCGCGTTCTCGGACAGGAACCCATAGCCGGGATGAATCGCCTCCGCGCCCGTCACCAGGGCGGCGGAGATGATGGCGGGCATGTTGAGGTAGGAATCCCGCGCCAGGGCGGGGCCGATGCACACGCTCTCATCAGCCAGGCGCACATGCATGGCATCCGTGTCGGCGGTGGAATGCACCGCGACCGAGGCAATGCCCATCTCGCGGCAGGCACGAAGCACACGAAGCGCGATCTCGCCGCGATTGGCGATCAGGATTTTCTTGAACATGTCAGCAGGCCGGTCCTGTCGGAAATGGTCCGGGGCTGAAGGCGCTGGCCGCGCCGCGCCGCAGCCCCAGGGTCAAGATGGATGTGGCGAAAACCGCCTTACTCGATGATCATCAGCGGCTCGTCGAATTCGACGGGCGCGCCGCTGGCGACCAGGATCTGCTTCACGGTGCCCGCGCGCGGGGCCTTGATCTGATTGAAGGTCTTCATCGCCTCGATCAGCAGCAAGGTGGCGCCGGCCTCGACCGTCTGGCCAACCGCGACATAAGGCGGCGCGCCCGGCTCGGCGGAGAGATAGGCCACCCCCACCATGGGGGATTTCACCGTGCCGGGATGCTTGGCCGGGTCGGCGGCGGCGGGGGCTGACGCGACCGGGGCGGGGGCTGGCGCCGGGACGGGCGCGCCGGCCACGGGCATGGCGGCCGGCAGGCTCACCGGCGCCAGGGCGCGGGCGAGGCGGACCTTGCGGTCCCCTTCCTCCAGCTCGATTTCCGACAGGCCGGTTTCGTTCAGCAGCGCCGCGAGTTCCGCAAGCGCCTTCGGGTCGAAGGAAAGGCTCATTGTTCGTCTTCTTCCAGGATTTCGGACAGGGCGAGCAGGGCGAGCCGGTAGCCCGCGAAACCGAGCCCGCAAATCACCCCCGTCGCGGCGTGGGACACATAGGAATGGTGGCGGAAGGCTTCCCGCTGATGGATATTGGAGAGATGCACCTCGATGATCGGAATATCGAGGCTCTTCAACGCATCCATCAACGCCACCGAAGTGTGGGAATAACCCGCCGGATTGATGATCAGACCGGCGGCGCTGCTGCGCGCCTCCTGCACCCAGGTGATCAGCTCACCCTCATGGTTGCTCTGCCGGAAATCGATGGACAGCCCCGCCCCTTCCGCGACCTCCGCGCAGAGCGTTTCCAGATCGTCCAGGGTTCCGTGACCGTAAATGTCCGGTTCCCTCGTGCCGAGGAGATTCAGGTTCGGTCCGTTGAGGACCAGGATGAGCGGTGCTGCCATGGTGCCGGCTGCGGTAGCATAGTGCCCGCGCGCCGCCAAATTTTTGCATGCGTTTTTTGCAAGAGCCCGCCTTGCGGGCGGAGGAGCGGCGGCCGATAATATGAGTATGAGCCAAACCATCGAGCCAATCACGCTGAACGTTAACGGCGAATCGATGCAGGTGCCCGCGGGCACCAACGTCGCCGGGCTGGTCGCGCTGATGGAACTGGACACGCGCAAGCTGGCGGTGGAACGCAATCTGGAGATCGTGCCCCGCTCCCAATATGCCGCGACAATGCTGGCGGCGGGGGATGCGCTGGAGATCGTGCATTTCGTCGGAGGGGGTTAGGGTATGGACGGCATCGCGCACACCGCTGGCGGCTGGACCGTGGCGGGGCGGCATTTCGCGTCCCGGCTGGTCGTCGGCACCGGCAAATACAAGGATCTGGAAACCACCGCCGCCGCCATCGCGGCCTCGGGCGCGGAGATGGTCACCGTGGCGCTGCGGCGGGTGAATGTCCATGACCGCAAGGCCCCGATGCTACAGGATTTCGTGGATCCGCGCCGTTACACTTATTTACCCAATACCGCCGGCTGCTTCACCGCCGACGAGGCGGTGCGCACGCTGCGCCTGGCGCGCGAGGCGGGCGGCTGGAATCTGGTGAAGCTGGAGGTTCTTGGCCCGCCCCCCACCTTGTACCCGGACATGGCCGCCACCCTGCTGGCCGCCGAGGCGCTGATCAAGGACGGGTTCGAGGTGATGGTCTATTGCGCCGACGACCCGGTGGCGGCGAAACGGCTGGAGGAGATGGGCTGTGTCGCCATCATGCCGCTGGGCGCGCCCATCGGCTCCGGGCTGGGGGTGCAGAACCCGCTGATGATCCAGATGATCATCGAGAACGCCAAGGTGCCGGTGCTGGTGGATGCCGGGGTCGGCACCGCCTGGGATGCCGCCTTCGCCATGGAGCTGGGATGCGACGCGGTGCTGGTGAATTCCGCCATCGCCATGGCGGACGACCCGGTGAAAATGGCGGTGGCGATGAAGCATGGCGTCATCGCCGGGCGGCTGGCCTTCGAGGCCGGACGGATTCCGCGCAAGGGTCATGCCGCCGCCTCCTCGCCCATGACCGGGCTGATCAGCTGAACTCCGCCCTGCGGCTCGCGCCGGAACTCGCCGCGAATTTTCTGGCGCCCTATCTGGTCTATGAAACGCTGGACAACAGGCTGGGCGACACCAATGCGCTCATCGCCTCGGCCGTGCCGCCACTGCTCTGGAGCGGCTATGAACTGGTGAAAACCCGGCGGCTGGATGCGGTGTCCTGCCTGGTGGTGGCCAGCATCCTGCTCACCGTGGCGGCCACGGCCCTTGGCGGGCCGCCGAAAATCATCCAGATCCGCGACGCGCTGGTCACGGGGGCGGTCGGGGGGCTGTTCCTGGCCTCGCTGCTGCTGAAAAAACCGCTGATCTACTACCTGGCCCGCGCCGTCTCCGCCCGCAATACCGCGCAAGGGGCGTCTCGGTTCGAGGCCATGTGGATCCTGCCGGACGTGCGCCGCACCTTCCGGGTCATGACCTGCGTCTGGGGCGCGGGGCTGATATTGCAGACGGCGCTGCTGTGTCTCCTCGCCTGGGTCTGGAGCATCGAGCGCTATCTGCTGCTCTCGCCGTTCATCGGCTATGGCCTGTTCGGCCTGCTGATGCTCTGGAGCGTCTGGTATGGCGCGCGGCGCAAGGCCTTGAGCGTGCTGCGCGCCCCCGCCCCCGTGCCGCCAGGCGGACCTACTCCTTGAGCCAGACCGGATCCTTGATCTTGGCGATAAAGGCGGCATGGGCCTCGCGTTGCGCGCCGGTCAGCGCGATTCGGCGCTGGGTCCGGTTCGCGGGCGCCTCATAGCGCGCGAAGGAGAGCGAGGCTTCCGTATCCAGCGTCAGCCCGCGCTGGCGCCCGCCGGTGAGTTCCACATACACCTCCGCCAGCAGCTTGCAGTCCAGCAGCGCGTTATGGGTGGTGCGGGCGGAAAGATCGATCTCGAAACGCCGGCATAGCGCGTCCAGGCTGTTGGGCATGCCGGGGAAACGCTCCTTGGCCAGCACCAGCGTGTCGATCATCCTGGCCTTGTCGAGCGGCGGCTTGCCGATACGCTCCAGCTCGGCGGAGATGAAGCCGAAATCGAACGGCGCGTTATGGGCGATCAGCGGGGAATCGCCGAAGAAAGCCAGCATCTCCTCCGCCACATCGGCGAATTTCGGCTTGCCCTCGACATGCGCGTTGGTGATGGCGTGGATGCGCGTGCTGTCCGCCGGGATATCGCGCTCCGGGTCCAGCAGGGCGTAGAATTTATTCTCGGTCGGCAGGTCGTTATCCAGCTCGATGGCGGCGATCTCGATCACCCGGTCGCCGGTCAGCGGCTCGAAGCCCGTGGTCTCGGTATCGAACAGAACGGAACGGCTCATAGCCCCAGCTCCTTGATGATGGCCCGCACTTGCGCCTCTGTTTCCGCCAGCGTGCCGCCGGTTTCAATCACATAATCCGCCAGGGCGCGCTTTTGCGAATCCGGCATCTGCCGGGCGATGAGCGCCTCGATCTGCGCGCGGGGCAGGCCGCGCCGCTCCACCCGGGCGATCTGCGTCTCATACGGGCAGGACACGATGATCACCTTGTCGAACCCCGCCTGGCGCCGCCCCTCGAAGAGCAGCGGAATGTCCAGCAGCACGGCGGCGCGGCCGGCCGCCTTGGCCCGCGCCTCGAAATCCGCCTGCGCGGCGCGCACCAGCGGATGCATGATGTCTTCCAGCACGCGCATGCGGGCCGGGTCCGCCAGCACGAGGGCGCGCAGCCCGGCGCGGTCCAGCACGCCGCCTGTCACCATGCCGGGAAAGGCGGCGGCGATGGCAGGCAGCGCCGCGCCGTCGCGCGCTTGCAGGCCGTGCACCGCCTCATCGGCGTTGAAGCCGGGCACGCCATGCGCGGCGAACAGGCCCGCCACGGTGGATTTGCCCATGCCGATGCCGCCGGTGAGGCCAAGGCGCCTCATGCGGCGACGATCCGGTACAGCTCCTCATCCACCTGCGGCGCCACGCCGAACCAGGCGGTGAAACCCGGAACCGCCTGATAGAGCAGCATGCCCAGCCCTTCCACGGGCTTCAAGCCGCGCGCCCTGGCATCGGCCAGGAGCCTGGTTTCCAGCGGCGCGAAAATAATGTCCGCCACGGCCATGCCCGCCGCCGCGCGGTCCAGATCCATCGGCAAGGGCGGCTCATGCACCATGCCCAGCGAGGTGGTGTTGATCAGCAGCGCGTAATCGCCCAGCGCATCCTCGCGCCGTTCCCAGGGCAGCACCCGCGCGGGCGGCAAGGCGGCGGCCAGGGCGGCGGCGCGCTCGGGCGAGCGGTTCGTGAAGGCGATCTCCGCCCCTTCGTCCTGCAAGGCGGCGCCGATGCCGCGCGCCGCGCCGCCCGCCCCCAGGATCAGCACCGGCCCGGCGGCCGGATTCACGCCATGGCGGCGTAGATTGGCGATGAAGCCATACCCGTCCGTATTGCTCCCCTCGATGCCGCGCGGCGTGAAGGTGAGCGTGTTCACCGCCCCGGCGCGGCGGGCGAAATCATCCACCTTGCCGCACAGGGCGAAGGCCGCCTCCTTATGCGGGATGGTGACGTTCAGCCCCGCGAACCCGGCCTTGGCCAGGGCCGGGACCACGGCGGGAAAATCATCCGGACGGATGGGCAGGGGCACATAGGCGCCGTCGATCCCATGGCGGGCTAGCCAGGTGTTGTGGATCCGGGGGGAGCGGGAATGGGCGACCGGCCAGCCGGTGACGCCGGCGAGCCGGGCTGAGCCGGAGATGAGTCGCATGGGCGGACACCACCACGCCGGCCGGCGCTTGCCAAGAGCAGCAAAAGCAGAAGCGGCGCCAGATGCGCATAGGCCGGATGCCAGGGCAGCAAGCCGGGGCCAAACCAAGCCAGGAAGAACAGCAAGGGTTCCCCGGCCTTGAACCCGCCTTCGGCCAAACGCCGCTCCACCAGCAAGGCCACGGCGAGGCTGGTGCCCAGCAAATCGTAATCATGCAGATAGGGGCTGGCCAGGGCGGAGAGAAGCAGCAGCGCCGGCACGGACCGGCTCAACAGCCCGGCGAGGATACAGGCCAGCGACACCGCGCCTTGCAGCGCCAACGCCGCGCGCACCCCCGCCAGCGCCTTGACCGAGGCAAACACGCTGATCAACCCGCCCGCGAATTCCGGCGGCTGGCCGGTGAGCAGCACATTGCTCATCATCGGGCGGGTATAATGCCAGAACCCCACCCAGGCCGCCGGGCCAAACGCCCAGAGCGACGCCGCCGCCAGCCCCACCGCCGCCAGCGCCGCGTAGCAAAACGCCAGGGGGGCGCGGCGCAGCAGATAAAGCGGCAGCACCAGCCCGAGCTGCGGCTTGAAGCTGGCCAGCCCGATCAACCCGCCCGCCAGGCGCGGCCGGGCCCGCGCCAGTAGCAGCCCGCCGCCGATCAATGCCGCGATCAGCGCCGCGTTCTGATGCTCCATGGCGTTTTCCAGCGTGGCGGGGGCCAGCAGCATGGCGGCGATAAACCACCAGCCCTTCCCCGCCAGCCGCAGCACACCGGCCAGCAGCAGCAGGGACAGCGCATCGAAGGCCAGCACCGCATGCCAGGGGGAGAGCCAGCCAAAGGCGGCGGCGAGCAGCCCGTAGCTCGGCGGATAGCTCCAGAGGTGATAGGGCAAATGCCCATACATGCCTTGCAAAAAGCTCTGATAGGCCGTGTGGTTGAACAGCAGGGCGAGTTGCTGGTGCAGGAACAGAAATCCCCCGGCCCAGAAATCCAGCCCGTCCCGCAAGGCCTTGCCGGTATAGCCCTGGCGCGCGCCCCACAGGATCGCCACCCCCTCCGCCAGCGAGGGCAGGGTGCAAAAGGCGACGATCAGAGCCAGCTTCAGCCGGGCCGAGGGTTGATTTTTTTCAGACATGTGCGCTTTAGTCCGGGCTTTCTGTCGCTTTAGAAAGCATATCCATGATTTCCGCGCTAATGCCGAACTTCAACCGGGCCGACATCGCCTTCGATCATGGCCAGGGCCCCTGGCTGTTCGACATGCAGGAGCGACGTTACCTGGATTTCGGCGCGGGCATCGCCACCAGCTCGCTCGGCCATGGGCATCCGCATCTGGTCAAGGCCATCGCCGAGCAGGCGGCCAAGCTGATTCACGTCTCCAACCTGTACCGGGTGCCGCAGGCGGAAACGCTGGCGGCGCGGTTCGTGGCGGCCAGCTTCGCCGACAGCGTGTTCTTCTGCAATTCCGGCGCCGAGGCGAATGAGGGGCTGATCAAGGCCATGCGCAAGGCGCAGTCCGATGCCGGGCACCCCGAGCGCACGCGGATCATTTGTTTCGAGGGCGCCTTCCATGGCCGCACCCTGGCGACCATTTCCGCCACCGGCAACCCGAAATATCTGGCGGGCTTCGGCAAGCCGGTGGAAGGGTTCGACCATGTGCCTTTCAATAACCTCAACGCCGTGCGCGCCGCCATCACCGCCGAGACGGCGGGCATCCTGATCGAGCCGATTCAGGGCGAGGGCGGCATCCGCGCGGCGCAAACGCAGTTCCTGCGCGACCTGCGCGCCACCTGCGACGAGTTCGGGCTGTTTCTGGGCTTCGACGAGGTGCAGACCGGCATGGGCCGCACCGGCAAGCTGCTGGCGCATCAATGGAGCGATGTGGAGCCGGACGTGGCGAGCTTGGCCAAGGGCATTGGCGGGGGCTTCCCGATGGCGGCGCTGCTGGCCAAGGAGCGCGTGGCCAAGGCACTGGTGCCGGGCAGCCATGGCACCACCTTCGGCGGCGGCCCGCTGGCCTGCGCGGCGGGCAATGCGGTGCTGGACGTGATTCTGGCCGATGGCTTCCTGGACCAGATGAACGACACCGCCGCTTATCTGCATGCGGGGCTGGAAACGCTGGTGGCCCGCCACCCGGCTGTCTTCACCGAGCTGCGCGGCAAGGGGCTGCTACTGGGGTTGAAATGCGCCGTGCCGAACGGCGATGTGCAGGCCGAGGCCCTGAGGCAAGGGCTGCTGAGCGTGGCGGCGGGCGAGAATGTTCTGCGCCTGGTTCCTCCGCTTATCATAAACCGTGATGAATGCGACGCGGCTATCACGCTGCTCGATAAGACCGCCAGCGCGCTGGCCAAGACAACGGAGGCGGCGAAATGAGCGCTGTGCTGTCCCTGCGGGAATCCGGGCCCCGGCATTTCCTGGATCTGAAAGATTTTTCCGGCGCGGAGCTGCGCGCCTTGATCGAGTCCGCCGCCGCGCTGAAGCGCACCCGCCGCAACCCGGTGAAAAAACCGCTGGCGGGCAAGATGCTGGCGATGGTGTTCGAGAAACCCTCCACGCGCACGCGCGTCTCCTTCGAGGTGGCGGCGAAGGAGCTGGGGGGCGATGCGGTGGTGCTGTCCTCGCGGGACATGCAGATCGGGCGGGGCGAGACCATCGCCGATACCGCCAACGTACTCTCGCGCTTCGTGCACGGGATCATGCTGCGCACGGACAGCGCCGCCAAGCTGCACGAGCTGGCGCGCCATGCGAGCGTTCCGGTGATCAACGGGCTCACGGAACTCTCCCATCCCTGCCAGATCATGGCCGACATTCTCACTTTCGAAGAGCATAAGGGGCCCATCGCGGGGCAGCGCATCGCCTGGGTGGGGGATGGCAATAATGTCGCCGCTTCCTTCATCGAGGCCGCGGCGCGGTTCAATTTCAGCCTTCGCCTCGCCTGCCCCGCCGGCTATATGCCGCGCGCGGAGGTGCTGAACTGGGCGAAGGAGGAAGGGGCCGACGTGGAGGTGGGCATCGACCCCGACTGGGCGGTTGAGGAGGCCGCTTGCGTGGTGACGGATACCTGGCTCTCAATGTCCGATTCCGAGGACCAGGCCGCCGCGCGCGCCCATGTGTTCGCGCCTTATCAGGTGACGGCGGCGCTGATGGGCAAGGCCGCGAAGGGGGCGATCTTCCAGCATTGCCTGCCCGCGCACCGGGGCGAGGAAGTTGCCGCCGAGGTGATCGACGGCCCGGCCTCCGTTGTGTTCGACGAGGCCGAGAACCGGCTGCACGCGCAGAAGGCCATCCTGGCCTGGGCGATGGAGTAACCTTTCAGACCCTGCCCACGCTCATCCGGCGCAGAACCGGATGGCCGAGACCGAGATGCATGACGACAGCGCCCAGATGCAGCGCGATCAGCCCCGCCAGGGCCATGCAGGCCCCCCGGTGCAGCAGGAACAGCCCCGCCTGCCCGGCGCCCAGCACCGGCATGGGCAAAAGGCCCAGCAACGCCCAGGGGCGGGGCATCATCAGCACGCCGCTGGCCAGAACCACCAGGACCGCGCCGTATAGCAGCCCGTGTACCAGCATGGCCACGCGCTCGCGCGGGCCGGCACCGGCCCAGCGCGACCAGGGCCGGGCCCGCAGATATAAGCCCGTCCGCCAGAGAAAAAACGGAATGAACAACGTGGTCAGTTGCGGGTTGACCAGGTCGATCGCCATACGGAACAGAGTCTGCCTGGGGCAAAGAGAGGCTGCGAACCCCGTGATGGTCGCCCATGAAATGACGGCGGCCGACAGCCAATGCAGAAGGATTCTGGCCCGGCTGTAACCGGGCGCGGCCATGGATGGATGTGGCATGCCAATCTGTTGTAAATGAGAATCATTATTAATAACTAACTCCTTACGCCCCTGTCGCACGGCCCGCAAGCGCCCCGCCCCATGGACGGGTTGAAATGTCATCGTCGTTTCACCGGCGCCCCCCTCGCGCACCCGATAAGCTTTTGTGACAAGAGACCGGATCCGGCCTGGCGGGATTTACAGGCATTTTTATTTTGAATAGATGTCTAGACATGTTTGATCCTCCTTTTGCCCGCCAGGATTGGCTCAGCCTGCTGTCCCGCAGCGACACGCGAAGCTTGGACAGATTATTGTCGCAAACCCCGCCCTTGCCCGGCTTCAGCCGGCTGCGTGGACCGGAGATCGGCATGTCCATGGTGCGGGCCCGGGCGGGCGGCGGCGGCGAGGCCTTCAATCTCGGTGAAATGACGCTGGCGCGCTGCTCCATCCGCGACGAGGCGGGGCGGATCGGCCATGGCTACGCGGCGGGACGGGACGGAGCGCTGGTGGAACTGATCGCGCGGCTGGATGCGGCCTTGCAGGATGCGGCACTCTACCCCGCCTATGAGCGGGAGGTGCTGCTGCCGCTGGCCCAGGCCGAGCGTGACCGCCGGGCCCAGAACGCCGCCAAGGCGGCGGCGAGCGATGTGCAATTCTTCACGCTGGCGGCGATGCGCTGATGCGCGATCTCTCCCCCGGTTTTGGCTCGCCCCTGGAGGCACAGGCTTGTTTCCGCGCGGTGCTGAGCGCGTTTTCCCGCCCGGGGCACCGCGTGGCGCTGCCGGTACCCCCGGCGGTGGCGCCGCCGGGCCTCTCCCGCGCCTGCGCCGCCCTGCTGCTGACGCTGGCGGACGCGCAGACCCGGGTCGCCCTGGACGAGGCGCACCCGGCGCGGGACTGGCTGGTTTTCCATAGCGGCGCGCGGCTGACCGGCGCGCGGGACGCCGATTTCCATGTGAGCGCCACGCGTCCCGCCCTGGCCACGCTGCGCCAGGGCAGCGACGAGGTGCCCGAGGATGGCGCCACCCTGATCCTCGACCTGCCGGCCTTCGCGCCGGGACGGGCCATGCGCCTCTCCGGCCCGGGGTTGAAGGAGGAGACGACCACGGCTTTGCCGCTGGACGACGGCTTCGTCCAGGAATGGCGGGTACAGTCGCGCGCCGCGCCACGCGGGGTGGATGTGGTGCTTTGCGCGGGGATGGAGATGGTGGCGCTGCCGCGCAGCCTGCGGATCGAGGAGGGGTAGCATGGCTTATATCGCCGTCAAGGGCGGACAAGCCGCCATCGACGCCGCGCATGGATGGATGGCGGAGGAACGCCGGGGAAATCGTGAAATCCCGGCTTTATCCCTGGAGCAGATCGAGGCGCAGCTTGGCCGGGCCATCGACCGCGTGATGGCCGAGGGCGCGCTTTACGACCGCGCGCTGGCGGCGCGGGCCATCCGCCAGGCGCAGGGCGACCTGATCGAGGCGGCCTTTCTGCTGCGCGCCTACCGGACCACCTTGCCGCGGCTGGTGGATTCTGCCCCCATCGACACCGCCGCGATGGCGCCGCGCCGCCGGGTTTCCGCCATCTTCAAGGATCTGCCCGGCGGGCAACGCCTGGGACCGACGATGGATTACACGCACCGGCTGCTGGATTTCGCGCCCGAGCAAGACCCGCCCCCCGCGCGGATGGCCCAGGCCTGCCCGGCGCCCATGCCGCGCGCCACGGACATGCTGGGGGCGGAATCGCTGATCGAACCCGATGGCGAGGCCAACGCCACGCCGCGCCACGACCTCACCATGGAGCCGCTGGCTTTTCCCGCCGGGCGGGATGCACGCTTGCAGGCCCTGGCGCGCGGGGATGAGGGGTTTTTGCTGGCGCTGGGCTATTCCACCCAGCGCGGCTACGGAAACCACCATCCTTTCGTCGGGGAGCTGCGCATGGGCGAGGTGGCGGTGCGCATCGTGCCGCCGGAGCTTGGATTTGCCATTGAGATCGGCGACATCCTGGTGACGGAATGCCAGATGGTGAACCAGTTCACCGGCAGCAAATCCGCCCCGCCGCAATTCACCCGCGGCTATGGGCTCTGCTTTGGCCAGGGCGACCGCAAGGCGATCGCCATGGCGCTGGTGGACCGGGCGATGCGCGCCGGCGAGCTGGGCGAGGACAGTTCCGCCCCCGCGCAGGATGGCGAATTCGTGCTCTCTCATTGCGACAATATCGAGGCGACCGGTTTTGTGGAGCATTTGAAGCTGCCGCATTACGTGGATTTTCAGAGCGAGCTGCAAACCATCCGCGCCATGCGCGCCGACCAGGAAGCGGAAGATGGGGAGGCGGAAGATGGAAGGATATAACTACGCTTATCTGGACGAGCAGACGAAGCGGATGATCCGGCGGGCCATTTTGAAGGCCATCGCCATTCCTGGGCATCAGATCCCCTTCGCCGGGCGTGAGATGCCGCTGCCTTATGGCTGGGGGACGGGCGGGATTCAGGTGACGGCATCGATCATCGGGCCGGACGACGTGCTGAAAGTGATCGACCAGGGGGCTGACGACACCACCAATGCCGTGTCCATCCGCCAATTCTTCGCGCGGGTGGCGAATGTTTCGGTCACGACGCGCACAACACGGGCCAGCATCGTGCAGACGCGCCACCGGATTCCCGAAACGGCCCTGCGCGAGGGGCAGATCATCGTTTACCAGGTGCCCCAGCCCGAGCCGCTTTACCGGCTGGAGCCAAGCCGCCGCCAAGCCGCGCGGCTGCACGCCACCGCCGATTACGGCGCCATGCATGTGAAACTCTATGAGGAGATCACGCGTTTTGGCCGGGTGGCGCTTTCCTACGATTATCCGGTGATGGCGAATGAGCGCTATCTGATGTCGCCCTCGCCGATTCCGGCCTTCGACACTCCGAAGCTCTCGATGAACCCAGCCTTGCAGCTGTTCGGCGCGGGGCGGGAAAAACGCATCTATGCGCTGCCGCCTTATACGGAGGCGCGCCCGCTGGATTTCGAGGATCATCCGTTTCATCCTGGCCGCGCCAATGAGGTTTGCGCGCTGTGCGGCTCCACGGAGAGCTATCTGGATGAAATCGTCGCCGACGACCAGGGCGGGCGGATCTTTATTTGTTCCGATACCGATTATTGCGAATCCCGCCGGGAGCAGGCCGCATGATGTTGCTGCAAGCCAAAAATCTGCAAAAACGCTTCGGCGCCATCGAGGCGTTGCACGATGTCTCGCTCACGCTGCGCCGCCATGAGATCCTCGCCATCGTGGGCGAGAGCGGCTCGGGCAAATCCACCTTGCTTGGCGTGCTCTCCGGCCGGGAGCGGCCGGATGCGGGCACGGTGCTGTACCATGGCGCGCCCATTTCGGAACTTGGCGAGCTGGGGCTGCGCAAACTGCAACGCTCGCGCTGGGGATATATCCACCAGGATCCGCGTCAGGCGCTGCGGCTCTCGGTGTCCGCCGGGGGCAATATCGGCGAGCGGCTGATGGCCGCCGGCAACCGGCATTACGGCAAGATCCGCGAAACCGCCGGGCATTGGCTGGAGGCGGTGGAAATCGACCCGGCGCGCCTGGACGATTATCCGAGGCATTTTTCCGGCGGCATGATGCAGCGCCTGCAAATCGCGGCGACATTGGTGACGGGGCCGGAGCTGGTGTTCATGGACGAGCCGACAGGCGGGCTGGATGTGTCCGTGCAGGCGCGGATTCTGGATCTCATCCGCACCCTGGTACGCGGGCTCGGCCTCGCCGTGGTGCTGGTGACGCATGATATTGGCGTGGCGCGGCTGCTGGCGGACCGGCTGGTGGTGATGCGGCGCGGAGAAATCGTGGAACAGGGCCTGACCGACCAGGTGCTGGACGACCCACATCATGAATACACGCAATTGCTTGTCTCCTCGGTGCTGCCGGCATGATCGCGCTGCACGCCACGGGGCTTCGGAAAAGCTTCATCCTGCATCTGCAGAACGGCATGCGCCTGGATGTGCTGCACCGCGCCGGGATCACCGCCAGGGCGGGGCAATGCGTGGCGCTGACGGGCCCGTCCGGTGCTGGCAAATCCACGCTGCTGCGCGCGTTATACGGCAATTATCTCGTGGATGACGGGCGGATCGCGATCCGCCATCGCGGGGAGATGGTGGATCTCACCCGCGCGGACACCACGACCGTGCTGGCGCTGCGGCGCGAGACATTGGGATATGTCTCGCAATTCCTGCGGGCCATGCCGCGTGTCTGCGCCCTGGAGATTGTCGCCGCTCCCCTGCTGGAACGCGGAGAGGACCCACAAACCGCCCGCGAGAAGGCCGGGGCCATGCTGGGCCGGCTGCATGTGCACCCCCGATTGCACAATTTGCCGCCCGTGACTTTTTCAGGCGGGGAGCAGCAGCGCGTGAATCTGGCCCGCGCCTTTGTCTGCGATTGGCCGGTGCTGCTGCTGGACGAGCCCACCGCCTCGCTCGACCCGGCCAACCGTGATATGGTGATCGGGCTGATGAACGATTCCAAGTCACGTGGCGCCGCCTTGATCGGCATTTTCCACGATGAATTCATCCGCGATGCGGTGGCCGACACAGCATTGCGCCTGGAGCCGGTGAAAGAGGACGCATGACAAGTTTCAAGAATGCCCGGCTCGTGCTGCGCGACGGAATCCAAGAGGGCGGGCTGCGCGCCGAAAGCGGTGTGATCGCGGCGCTGGAGGGAGATGAGGGATACGATCTCGAAGGCGATTTCCTGATGCCGGGCATGATCGATCTGCACACGGACAATCTGGAACGCCAGGCCAAGCCGCGCACCAATGCGCGCTGGCCCTCGCGCTCGGCGCTGCTGATCCATGATTCGCAATGCGCGGCGGCGGGCATCACCACCGTGTTCGACGCGCTCTGCATCGGCGATATAGGGTTTGAAAAGGAACGCAACCAGACCTTTCAGGATGGCTATGCCGACCTTGCCATGCTGCATCGCGCCGGGGCGCTGAAGGTCGAACATCTCCTGCATCTGCGCTGCGAACTGCCCGCCGCCGAGATGCCCGGGATGTTGCGGGCCGTGATCGACGACGAGCTGGTGAGGCTGCTCTCCATCATGGACCACAGCCCGGGTATTGGCGGGCAATATAAGGACGAGGCGCGCTACCGGCGCATGCGCGCGGCCGAGGGGTTCAGTGGCGCGGAAATCGACCAGGTGATTGCCGAGCTGAAGGCCGCGCACCATGACAACCACCTGCCCAACCGCGCGCTGGTGGTGGCGCTGGCGCGCGCAAGGGGCATTCCACTGGCCTCGCACGACGATCACAGCGAGGAGGACATCGCCCGCAACGAGGCGGACGGCATCTCCATCGCCGAATTTCCCGTCTCGCTCGCCGCCGCGCGGGAGGCCAAGGCGCGCGGCATGCGCGTGATCGCCGGGGCGCCGAATATCGTGCGCGGGGGCTCGCATTCCGGCAATGTCTCGGTCTTGGACCTGGTGCGGCGGGATTTGCTGGATGCGCTGGCCTCCGACTATGTGCCCGCCTCGATGCTGGAGGCCGCCTTCGCCACCGCGGCGCTGGGCGCGCTGTCCCTGCCGCGGGCGCTAGCGCTGGTGACAGCCGGCCCGGCGCAGATCGCGGGACTGACGGATCGCGGGTGCCTGGCCCCCGGCCTGCGCGCGGATCTGTTGCAGGTCAGGCTTTATGACGGCATGCCGGTCATCCGTTCCGTCTGGCGGGAGGGACGGCGCGTTGCGTGAACCTTATCGCGCCGCGCTCTATTATGCGCCGGAGGAGACAGACCCGCTCTGGCGGGCCGGATGCGCCTGGCTGGGGCGCGACGCGCAGAGCGGGGCCCCGGTGGCGCAGCCCACCCTGCCCGGCTTGCCGCCGCAGACGCGGGCGCCGCGCCGATATGGGTTTCATGCCACCCTGAAGGCGCCGTTCATCCCGTTTTTCGGTTTCGAAATCTTCCTGAAGGCGGCGGAGCATTTCGCCGCCAGGCAAGCCTCCTTCCCGCTGCCACGCCTGCAAGTGATGAACTTGCGCGGGTTCCTCGCCTTGTGCCCGGCGGCCCCTTGCCTGCCCTTGCGTCAACTGGCCGATGCCTGTGTGACGGAGCTGGACCAGCACCGCACCCCGGAGGACGAAGCCGCCCAGACCCGGCGCGCCGAGGGACGCCCCCCCAGCCAGGTGGAACATATCAGACGCTGGGGCTATCCGCTGGTGTTCGACGAATTCCGTTTCCATATGACCCTGACGGACAAAATGGACGACAACCCCTATGAGCCAGCCGCCAGCGCCTATTTCGCGCCCGCGCTGGCATGCCCGCGCATGGTGAACAGCCTTGCCATATTCGTCGAGGATGAAAAGGGCGCCCCCTTCCGGCTTTACCGGCGGCTGGCTTTCGCGCCGTGAGGCAAGGGCTGCTCGTGCTGGTGGCCGGCCCCTCGGGAGCGGGCAAGGACACGGTTCTGGACCATGCGCGGGCGCATCTTGCCGGGCGTGAGGACATGGTGTTCGCGCGGCGGGTCGTCACCCGCCCGCCCGGACCAGGCGAGGCGCATGAATGCGTGAGCGAGGGCGAGTTCACGCGGCGGTGCTTCGCGCTTTCCTGGTCCGCGCATGGGCTGCGCTATGGTATCGCGCAAGAGATCGAGACGGATCTCGCGCAAGGGCGCACCGTCATCGCCAATGTCTCGCGCGCCGTGATCGGCGAGGCGCGGGCACGCTATCGTTGCAAGGTGATCGAGATCACCGCGCCCGCCAACATTCTGGCCAAGCGCCTGGCCGCGCGCGGGCGGGAAAGCGCAGCCGACATCGCGGCCAGGCTGGCACGCCAGGCGCCACCCATGGCGGCGGATGCGGTGATCGTGAATGACGGCGCGCCCGAGGCCGCCGGCGCGCTGTTTCTCTCCCTGCTGGGCTAGGGTCTTGTTCCTGAAATTCACGAGTGAATTTCAGGAACAAGCGCGCCGCTCAATGATGGAGCGCGGGGCGGCGAATGCTCGGCCGGCCAAATATTTCCGTGAGGTTTGGCGGGGGTTTCTTCAAAACCTGAATATCCAGGCCTATTCAGGCGCTGGTTTGCAGCCGGGCCGCCGCGCCGGGCGCGAGATAGGCGATCCGCCCGGCCGCGACGGTGGCCACGATCCTTGGTAAATCCCCTGATTCAACCAGCAGAAAATCCGCGCGCCGCCCATGCTCCAGACTGCCGCGATCGCTCAGGTTGGCGGCGGCGGCGGCGTTGCCGGTCACCAGGGCCACGGCCTCGCCGAAGGAAGCGCTGGCATTGCGCGCCAGCCGGTACACCGCCTGCAACAAAGACGGATAATGATAATCGGAGCAGAGTATGGAACAGGCACGCCGCCTGACCAGCGCCTCCGCCCCATGCCAACCCGTATGCGAGCCGCCGCGCACGACATTGGGGGCTCCCATCACGGTTGGCTCGCCAGACGCCATGGCGGCCAGCGCCACCTCCACGGTGGTCGGAAATTCCGAAATCTGCGCGCCAAGAGCGCGAAAATAGGCACGCTCCCGCGGCGTGCGGTCGTCATGGCTGGCCATGGGAATGCCCGCCTCGCGCGCGGCCCCGGCCAGACGCAGATGCGCCGCCTCGATCCGGGCGCGCGGCACCTCGCCAGCGCGGCGCGCATCCGCACAGAAGGCCTCGTAGCTTTGGCCCGACCGTTCCGCGAATTTCGACACCGCGACGGGATTGGGCAGCTTTTTCACGATGCTGGGCGTGTGATCGTTGAAGGACAGCATGTGCACATGCCCGCTGGCGATGTCGGCCAGCAGCATGTCCAGCGCGTCGAGATTGGCCGCCTCGAACCGTACATGCAGCCGCAGATCCGGCAATTGGCCGGGCGGGCGCCTGGCCAGGGCATCGCGCAGGAGCCGGTAGGTCTCCGCCGAGCGCAGCCCGGCCTCCCAGGAGAGGGTGACGGCCAGATAGGCGGTGGTGACCCCGGCCGCCAGAAGCTGCGCCTCGACCTCCGCGATGGCGATGCCCACGGGCAGCGTCACGCCCGGACGCGGCGCCAGGGCACGCTCGAAGGCGTCGCCATGAAGGTCGATGAAACCTGGAAGAATGTCGAGCCCCGTATCGTCGAAACACAGCCTGGCGGCCGCGCGCGGAGCGATGAACACACCGCCCGCCGCGCTCAGCCCCGAACGCAGGGCAAGATCGGCCATCATGGTTCGAACACCAATTGCATGCGGGTGGAAGGGTAGCAGGAGGAGCCATATTCGACGATGGCGCCATCCTGGGTCTCATTGGCCGATTCCGTGGTGAGCAGCGCATCCGTGCGGGCCACGCGCAACAGCCTGGCTTCGCGCGCATCCGGCAGGCGGGCCCCCACACGCGTCCAGCGGCGGGTATAATCGTCAACGCCGATGGCGGCGAGGGCGGCGGTGACGGACCCATGGCCTTGCAGGGCCGCCATCAAACCGGGCAACCGGGCCGCGGGAAAGACGTGGCGGGAGAGCGAAATGGGCTTGGCATCCGCCGTGCCCAGACGTTCCAGCAGGATCACCTTATCCTCCGGATCGAGCCCGAGCACGCTGGCGGCGGCCATGGCCTCGGGCAGGGCGCCCAGGCTGGTTTCGGAAAGCTCCAGAATATCTCCCAAGGGTGTGCGATTATAACGGCGCACCAGTTCGGAAAAACGCGGCCGGGCGCCGATGTGATAATCCATCACCTCGTCATTCACGAAGGAGCCGCGCCCATGCTCGGTGCGGATGATGCGCGCGGCGGACAGCTCTTCCAGCGCGCGGCGGATGGTGTGGCGGTTCACCCCGTAATCCAGGGCCAGTTGCGCTTCCGTCGGCAGCTTGTCGTCGCGTTTGTAATGCCCTTGCTCTATGTCCTGGGCCAGCCTCGCCGCGATCTGGCTCCATAAGGCCTCGCCGCGCTTGCGTTCAAACTCCATCGCCATCCTTGTCCCTATCCATCCTGAAAGGCCAACGCCGCCAGCGCTTCGGCCGGCCGGGTGTTATCGGGTATGTTTTCCTGTTTGTCTAGACATCCGAATGAGTCATAAAAGCTTCATGGAATGGACAACGTGCTGTCTTGGAATGGCGCTAGGTAACGGGGGCCGCGAAACGGCAGAGCGGGCATGGCCCCTCTTGAAAGCATCACAGGGAAATCCTCACCGATGAAGCATTCCGTTCTGGCCGTTCTCGGCCTCGCCCTAGCCGCGTCGCCCGCCTGCGCGGCCACGATCTGCCCACCGGGCGGCACCGTGCGCTTTGGCGTCGAGCCTTATGAATCCACCGCCTTGCTCATGCCGATCTATCAGAAGATCGCCAGCGATCTGAGCGCCAAAATCGGCTGCCCGGTCAAGATCAACATCACCACCTCCTATAATGCCGAGATCGAGGCGATGCGCGCCGGCAAGCTGGAAGTGGGCGAGTTCGGGCCGCTTGGCTATGTTCTGGCCCATAAGGTGGCGGATGCACAGGCCGTGGCCACCGTGGCGGACGCCGATGGCAAACCATCCACCTATACCGCCTCGGTGGTGACCTGGCCGGGCTCGGGCATCACCAGCCTGGCTGGGGTGAAGGGCCATAGCTTCGCTTATTCCGACCCGGCCTCCACCTCCGGCCATCTGTTTCCCGCCTTCGCGCTGAAGAGTGCCGGCATCGACCCCGAAAAGGGCGTGAAGGCGCTTTATGCCGGCTCGCACACGGCTTCCTATGAAACACTCGTGCATCACAAGGTTGATGCGGGCGAGCTGAACAGCCAGACCATCCAGGCGGCGGAACTGAAGCATGATTACGATCCGAAGAATTTCGTGGTGCTTTGGCAGTCCAAGCCGATCCCGCTGGATCCGATCACGGTCTATGGCAAGCTGAATCCGGCCCTGAAGGAAAAGCTGACGGTGGCGCTGCAATCTCTCAGCCTCGCCAACCTCACCCCGGCGGAGCAGAAAGTCATCGGCAGCCAGTCCGCCACGCTCGTGCCGACCACAGACGCGGCCTATGACCAGGTCCGCTCGCTGGTGCATGTGCTCAATATCGACCTGAGCAAGCTGAACTAAATTGTCGAAGCTTCCGTTGATCGAGGCGCATGGCCTCAACATGCGGTACCCGACGGGAAGGCTGGCGCTGCAAGGTGCCAGCCTGACCGTGCATCCGGGGGAGCTCGCCGTGATTCTCGGCGCCAATGGCTGTGGCAAATCCACCATGCTGCGCATCATCGCGGGCATGCAGAAGCCCAGCGGCGGCGAGGTGCGGGTGGCCGGGCAGGACATCACCCGGCTGAATGGACGCGCCCTGTCCGAGGCGCGGATGAACCTTGGCATGGTGTTTCAGCATGCGCATCTGGTGAAGCGGCGATCGGTGGTCGCCAATGTCGCCACCGGCACGCTGGGGCGGCACAGAACCATGTTCACCGCCCTTGGCGGCTTGCCGGCCTGCGAATTTCCCCACGCGATGGCGTGCCTGGAGCAGGTGGGGCTGACCCCCTATGCCCGCCAGCGCGCCTCCACCCTGTCTGGCGGGCAAGCCCAGCGCGCGGCCATTGCCCGGGCCCTGGCCCAGCGCCCGCGCGCCCTGCTGGCGGACGAGCCGGTGGCCAGCCTGGACCCAGAAGCCGCCGAGGAGGTGATGCGCCTGTTACGCGGCTTGGCCAGCGGCCACGGCATGGCCGTGCTCTGCGTGCTGCACCAGCCCGAGCTGGCCCGGCGCTATGCCGACCGGCTGCTGGGGCTGCGCCAGGGCGCCATGGTTTTCGACGCGCCACCGGGCCATGTGCCGGCGGCGGCCATCAACGATCTGTATGAAGGGTTTCGCCCGTCATGACGCCCCCGCCCGCCCCTTCCCCCTTGCCGGCGGCGCGGTTCTCCGCCTTGAAGGGCGGCGCCGTGGTGATTCTGATCACCGCCCTGATCGCGCAATCCTTGATCGTGGTGCAGGCCCAGCCTGGAGCGTTGATCACCGGCGTGCATGGCATGGCGGATCTGCTCTCGCGCTCCTTTCCACCGGATTTCGCCAGCCTGCCGGCACAGCTCTGGCCCGTGCTGGAAACGATCGACATCGCCTTGTTCGGCACGTTTTTCGGCGTGGCGCTGGCCCTGCCCCTGGCCTGGCTCGCGGCACGCAACACCGCGCCCGCCCCGGTGGTTTATCATGCGACCCGCGCCGTCATCGGCATTTGCCGGGCGGTGCCGGATCTGGTCTGGGCGTTGCTGTTCGTCACCGCCGTGGGGCTTGGGCCCTTTGCCGGGGCGCTGGCCCTGACCATCCATTCCATCGGCATGCTGGGGCGGCTCCTGGCCGAGACGATCGAGGACATGGATATGGGGCCGATGGATGCCCTGGCCTCCACCGGCGCCGGAAGGCTGCAAATTTTCGCGCATGCCGTGGTGCCCACGGTTCTGCCATCGCTGCTGGGGATCACGCTTTACCGTCTGGACGATAATATCCGCTCCTCGCTGGTGCTGGGATTTGTCGGCGCGGGCGGCATCGGTTTTCAGCTTCTCACCGCGATGAATCTGTTCGACTACCGAACCGTCTCATTGTTGATCATCGTCACCTTCGTGCTGGTGATCGGCGCGGAGCGCGGCTCCGCCATGCTGCGCAGGAGGATGCTGTGATGGACAAGACCATGCCGAAACTCTCTGAAACGGCGATCGACCCCAGCGTGCAATTGCGCGAGGCCAGGATCGGCCGGCGATGCGAGGTGCTGCGCCATTCACGCATCGAATATGCCAGCCTTGGCGATTATTCCTATCTCGGCGAGCATTGCGAGGTGGCGGATGCGCGGATTGGAAAATTCTGCGCCATCGCCAATAAAGTACGGATCGGCGCTCCCAACCACCCGATGGAGCGGCCAAGCCAGCACCGCTTTACCTATGTGCCGGAATATTACGAGGAGAGCGCCAGGCGCGATGCCGGGTTTTTCAAAAACCGGCGGGCGGATCTGGTTGTTGTCGGCCATGATGTCTGGATCGGCCATGCCGCGATTCTGCTGCCCGGGGTGAGGGTGGGCGATGGCGCGGTGATCGCCGCCGGGGCGGTGGTTTCAAAAAACGTCGATCCTTACAGCATTGTCGGCGGCGTGCCGGCGAAACCGATCCGTGAGCGGTTCCCCCGCGCGATCGCCGACCGGCTCGCCGCCATCGCCTGGTGGGACTGGCCGGAGGAGAAACTCTTCGCCGAGCTCAGCGCGTTTCAAAGCGGCGATATAGAAGGGTTCTGCAAACGCCATGACGCGACGGAGGCAAACCCAGCTCCCTGCACGCCAGGCGGACCGCCCGCGCTTTGAACCAGTCTCCATCCGCATCGGCTCCTGGAGGTGGGCTGGTTTGAGCCCGGCGGCTGGCCAAACCTATAGAGGTTTCCAATATTGGGTGAAAAACCCTTGCACATCCAGCCCCGCCGTGGGGGCGACGATGACCGCCTCGCCACCCCGGCAACGCCAATGATACGGGGTATCGTGACCCGAGATATAAGCGGGGATGAAATCCGCGTTCTTGTTGCGGGCGCACCATTGCGCCGTGCCGGGCAGGTTTGTGGCCATGTTGGCCTTGCCGCAAGGCAGGTTGGCCCCCGCGAAACAAGCATAGGGTTTGCCATCCATGCAGCGCATCACGGTCATGTTTTGGGTCTGCGCGGCGGTCATGTCCCGCAGCCCGAACGCCTGCTGGACCCGTGGCGCCAAGGCGGCGGGCAGCGGGCGCAGCGTATCGTCGTTGGGATGCGCCGCGCACAGCCCGGCCGCGCGCGCGGCCGAGGGGGGCAGCAGACCCAATCCGAGAAGCAGCGCGATGAACATGGTTTTCAGCATGGAACGAGCCTGACACAAGGCGGATCTTTCCGTCAAACCACCTCTGTGATCCACCCGGCGGGCTTCCTATGTTGCGGCGTGAACCAAGGAGAATCGACGCCATGGATTATCGCAATCTCGGCCCCACCGGGCTGACCGTCTCGCGCCTGTGCCTGGGCTGCATGAGCTTTGGCGAGGCGGGGCGCGGCCCGCATGAATGGACGCTGGATGAAGAGGCCAGCCGCCCGATCATCCGCCAGGCTTTGGAGGCGGGCATCAATTTCTTCGATACCGCCAATATGTATTCAAACGGCTCGTCCGAGGAGATCGTCGGCCGGGCGTTGAAGGATTTCGCCTACCGGGATGAGATCGTGGTGGCGTCCAAGGCGTTTTTTCCCTGGCGGGGGGCGCCGAACACGGGTGGGCTGTCGCGCAAGGCCTTGTTCACGGCGGTGGATGACAGCCTGAAGCGGCTCGGCATGGAGTATCTTGACCTGTACCAGATCCACCGCTGGGACGAAGCCACGCCGATCGAGGAAACGATGGAGGCGCTGCATGACATCGTGAAGTCCGGCAAGGTCCGGTATATCGGCGCGTCCTCGATGTCCGCCTGGCAGTTTTCCAAGGCGCAATATACCGCGATGATGAATGGCTGGACGCCGTTTATCTCCATGCAGAACCAGGTGAACCTGATCTACCGGGAGGAGGAGCGCGAGATGCTGCCGCTCTGCGCGGATATGGGCGTGGGGGTGATCCCCTGGAGCCCGCTGGCGCGCGGCAGGCTGACCCGCGACTGGACGGAGACCACCAAGCGCGCCGAGACGGATGCGGTGCTGAAATCCATCTATGGTCAGACCGAGGCGCAGGACCGCAAGGTGGTGGAGGAAGTGGCGCGCCTGGCCGCCGCCAAGGGGGTGGCGCGGGCCCAACTGGCAATGGCCTGGCTGCTGCGCAAGCCGGAAATCACCGCGCCGATTATCGGGGTGACCCGGCCGTCTCATCTGACGGATGCGCTGGGCGCGCTGGAAGTGACATTGTCCGCGCAGGACGTGGCGGCGCTGGAAGCGCCTTATGCGCCGCATCCGGTGGCGGGCGTGAGCATGACGCGCAAGGCCGAGACGCCGAGGGTCAGCCTGCGGTGAACGCGTTTGGGGGATTTGTGAAAAATCCCCCAAAGCCGTGAAAATTCTTGGTCCTTACGCCGCTTTCGCCTCACGGCGGCGGCGGGTGAGAATGAACTCGGTATAGCCGTTGGGCTGGGTCAGCCCCTCGAACACCAGATCCATCGCCGCCTTGAAGGCCGGGCCGTTATAGGCGGGGGCCATCGGGGTATAGGCGGCATCGTCCGCGTTCTGCTTGTCCACCACCAGGGCCATGCGCTTCAGCGTCTCCAGCACCTGATCCTTGGTGACGATGCCGTGATGCAGCCAGTTGGCGATGTGCTGGGAGGAGATCCGCAAGGTGGCGCGGTCTTCCATCAGCCCGACATCGTGAATGTCCGGCACCTTGGAGCAGCCGACCCCCTGGTCCACCCAGCGGACCACATAGCCCAGCAGCCCTTGGGCGTTATTGTCCAGCTCCTGCTGGATTTCCTCCGGGCTCCAGTTCACGCCCTGGGCCAGCGGCACGGTCAGCAGATCGGACAGCTTGGCGGCGGGACGCGTCTTCAGCTCGTTCTGCCGGGCAAACACGTCCACCTGATGATAATGCAGCGCGTGCAGCGTGGCGGCGGTGGGGCTGGGCACCCAGGCGGTGTTGGCGCCCGCCTTGGGGTGCGCGACCTTCTGCTCCAGCATCGCTTCCATCTGGTCCGGCGCGGCCCACATGCCCTTGCCGATCTGCGCCTTGCCCTGCAAGCCGCATTCCAGCCCGAAATCGACATTCCGGTCCTCATAGGATTTGATCCAAGGCTGGGACTTGATGTCGTTCTTGCGCAGGAAGGCGCCTGCTTCCATGGAGGTGTGGATTTCATCGCCCGTGCGGTCCAGGAAGCCGGTATTGATGAACACCACCCGGCTCTTGGCGGCCGCAATGCAGGCTTTCAGATTGGCGCTGGTGCGGCGCTCCTCGTCCATGATGCCCATTTTCAGCGTGTTGGCGGGCAGGTTCAGCAATTCCTCCACCGCGCCGAACAGGGCGTTGGCGTTGGCCGCTTCCTCCGGCCCGTGCATCTTGGGCTTGACGATATAGACCGAACCCTTGCGGGAATTGCGCTTCGCCGCGAGGTCGTGCTTGGCGATGAGGGAGGTCAGCACGGCGTCGATCACCGTTTCCGGCAGCTCCGCGCCGTCCTGGGTGATGATGTCCGTCAGCATATGGTGACCGACATTGCGGACCAGCAGCAGGGAGCGCCCATGCAGGCTGAGGGTGGAACCGTCCGGCGCGGTGTAGTCACGGTCCGGGTTCAGCTTGCGCTCGAAGCTCTTGCCGCCTTTCTCCACCGGGGCGGAGAGCGTGCCCCGCATCAACCCCAGCCAGTTGCGATAGACCAGCACCTTGTCCTCGGCATCCACGGCGGTCACGGAATCCTCGGCATCCATGATGGTGCTGATGGCCGATTCCAGGACGATATCGGCGATATGGGCGGTATCGTTCTTGCCGATCGGGTGGGTGGGGTCGATGACGATCTCCGCGTGCAGATTATGGTTCTTCAGCAACACGGCGCTGGGGTTGACGGCCTCGCCCTTGTAACCGGCGAACTGAGCCGGGTTTTTCAGCCATGCATCGCCGGAGGGCAGCAGCGCCACCAGGCGGGAGCCTTCCACCCGGTAGCCCAGCGCATCGGCGTGGCTGGCTTCCTCCAGCGGGAAGCTCGCATCCAGAAAGGCGCGCGCGCGGGCGATCACCGCATCCGCGCGCACCGGGTTGAAGCCCTTGCCGCGGGCCGCGCCATCCGTCTCCGGCAGGGCATCCGTGCCATAGAGCGCATCGTACAGGCTGCCCCAGCGGGCATTGGCGGCGTTCAGCGCGTAGCGGGCGTTGGAGACCGGCACCACCAGCTGCGGGCCGGGAATGCGGGCGATTTCGTCATCCACATTCGAGGTGTCGACGCTGAAGGGCGCCGGGTCCGGCAGCAGATAGCCGATCTCGCGCAGGAAGGCCTCATAGGCGCCCTGGTCGCGCGGCTGGCCTTTATGCGCCTTGTACCAATCGTCCAGCTTGGCCTGGATGTCATCGCGCTTGGCCAGCAGCACCGCGTTAGTGGCGGCGAAGCGCTTGAGCAGTGCCGCGAACCCCTCCCAGAACGCGGCCTGGTCCAGCCCGGTTCCCGGCAACGCCTCTTGATTCACGAAATCATACAGAACAGTGGCGACTGAAAGGCCGGAAACAGACGTCCTGGGTTCAGACATTACGGAACTCCTTAACTTATATGCGGCACCTTCCCCCGGCGCTTTTGCCGCAAAGCCGGGGCGGCATGCAAGCGCCGGGGGAACGGCTTATTCCACCGGGGCCGGGAAACCGGGGATTTCCGCCGCCATATGCACCCGGACGGGGCGGCCATGCTTGGCCACCAGCTCGTCCCAGCTAATGGTGGCCACCGGGTAGGGCCGGCCGCCATCGCTGGGCGCGAGCATCGCGATTTCACCGCCGCGCGGGGCGGGGGCGAAATTTTCCAGCACCAGCCGGCCTTCGGCGATCTCCGCCGCGAAGCGCGCGGCCAGGGCATAATAAAGCCTGGCGTCGGGCTGCACGAGCACGACCTTGTCCATCCCGGCCAGGATGGAGTCGATGAGAGCGGGGTCGTGCTCCACCACGACGAACCCCACGGCCGAGCCCGGGCCCACCGTGCTCTCCCAGGCGCGGGCGATCAAACCATCCCAAAAGCGGGACAGGCTGGTATCCTCCACGGCATTCAACTGGGTCAGGAGATTGGCAAAACCCACAGGGTCCGCGGCAACGTCTCCCCACATTTTTTCCGCGGCGTAGTTGCCTTTAAGACCGCGCGCCACCCGGTCCTCAAACGCTTTTTCCGAGCGGAACGCGTAATGATGGATAAGGGCCGCATCGAAAATTCGCGCCGAACGCGACGGATCATGAACGAACGCGGCGGCACGATCTGGAAATGCCTCGTAATAATCGGCCATATCCTCGGCCAGAACGTTCATTGCCCGGATGGGATGCGAGATGAAACCCGCCAATTGGTGAACGAATGCGTTATCCGTGCAGTTCACGAACAGATCCGGCGACAGAAGAAGATGGCTGCGCGCCAGATATTTGGTGTTTGGGTGCAAGTGGGCCTCGCGCCGCGTATAGGTCGCGAGCACGCGCGTGCCGGGATGGGTTTTATGGCCGTTGGGGCCAAAATACACCCAGTTGAACATCAGACAATCGGTCTGGTCCTCGAAGGCGCGCATATAGTCCGGCAGCGTCTGGCCGGGGGGCAGGCGCAGGAACTCGTCCAGGTCCAGGAAGCTCACCCATTCGGAATCCCGCCCGTCATGGGCGCAGAAATGCATCAGCATCTGCCGCTGCATCCCCTGCTCGGGAAAATAACGGAAGGTCACGAACGGGTCAGGCCCCTGGGTGAAGGGCAGAATAGCCTCATACAGCTCGGCCGGGTCGTCGTCGTTGCAATAAAGATAGACATGCTCGAACCCGACGGCCCGGTGATAGGTCAGCCATTCGGCGGCATAAGGGCTTTCCCAGCGGGCACAGGCGGCGATCACGAAACGGTATTTCCAAGCCATGTTCCCACCCGTGCCTGAGACGCCTGCGATACGCGTGCTGTTTTGACCATAAACCCTTTCCCTCACAACCCCCTTGCGGGAGCGGGGTTTTTGCGTCATCTACAATGTCAGGATGCGCGCAGCGCGCAGCAGGAGATTGACCAGCCTGCCAGGCGCGCCGCGTCCAAAGAAAAAAATACCGCATGGCCAGCGCCCCGGCGTTGGCGAGTTTATGGAACCGATGACCGCTCCGCCTACCGAAATTACCAAGTCTTTCAAGGTTCAGGCCCGGTTCGGCTCCGCTTCCCCTTTGTTCCATCCCTATCACGCGCCCTTGGCGCAGGGCCGCCCCGCAAGGGCCGCTCCGCCACGCGCGCGCCGGAGTTGTGCCGTTAATGTCGAAAAAAATGCTGATCGATGCCAGCCACGCGGAAGAAACCCGCGTGGTGGTTCTGGATGGTAACCGTCTCGAGGATTTCGATGTCGAGACCGTCAACCGCAAGCAGATCAAGGGCAATATCTATCTAGCCAAGGTTATCCGGGTCGAGCCCAGCCTGCAGGCCGCCTTCGTGGAATATGGCGGCAACCGCCATGGCTTCCTGGCGTTTGGCGAAATCCACCCGGATTATTATCAGATCCCCGTCGCCGACCGGCAAAAACTGCTGGATATGCAGGCCGAGGCCGCCGCCGAAGCGGAAGACGAGGCCAGCCTGGACGAGGCCCTGGAGGACGCCGGAGAGGCCCCGCCCGAGACGCCCGAGGCCGGCGAAACCGCGCGGGCGCTTGAGATCAAGCCGATCGAGATTGTCGCCGCGCCGCCGCCCGGCGAGGCTCTGGACGAGCCCACGATGATCGCCGAAGCGTTGGACGAGCCCGCCGGCGCCCCCGAGATTGCCCCGGATGCCGAGGCACCCGCCGATGCCGCCGCCGAGGAAGCCATGCCGGCCGAGATCTCGGCCGAGGCCGGGGAGATAGACAGCGTCGAGACCATCGAAACCGAAACCGCCGAGGCCCCGGCGCCCGAGCAAGTGGGCGGCGACGGCGACGATGCCGCAGAGGCCCGCGAACGCCGCATGCGCCAGCGTTTCCTGCGCAATTACAAGATCCAGGACGTGATTCACCGCCGCCAGATCATGCTGGTGCAGGTGGTCAAGGAGGAGCGTGGCAATAAAGGCGCGGCGCTGACCACCTATCTCTCCCTGGCGGGGCGTTTCTCCGTGCTGATGCCCAACTCCCCCACCGGGGGCGGGGTTTCGCGCAAGATCACATCCCAGACCGACCGGCGCCGCCTGAAGGAGACGATGGCCGAGCTGGATATTCCGCAAGGCATGGGGCTGATCGTGCGCACCGCCGGGGCCAACCGGCCCAAGCCCGAGATCAAGCGGGATTGCGAATATCTGCTCCGGCTTTGGGACGATATTCGCGACAAGACCATGGAATCCAGCGCGCCGGCGCTGATCTATGAGGAAGCCAACCTCATCAAGCGCGCCATCCGGGATGTGTATACCCGCGATGTCGAGGATGTGCTGGTGGATGGCGAGGACGGCTACAAGGCGGCGCGGGATTTCATGCGCATGCTGATGCCCGCCAATGCCCGCAAGGTGCAGTTCTGGCAGGAAGGCCAGCCGCTTTTCTCAAAATATCAGGTGGAGACGCAGCTCGATGCGATGCTGAACCCGGTGGCGCAACTGCGCTCCGGCGGCTATATCGTCATCAACCAGACGGAAGCCCTGGTGGCCATCGACGTGAATTCCGGCCGCGCCACACGCGAGCGGAGCATCGAGGACACCGCGCTGCGCACCAACCTGGAGGCCGCGGAAGAAGTGGCCAAGCAGTTGCGCATGCGCGATCTGGCCGGGCTGATCGTGATCGATTTCATCGACATGGAAAGCCGCAAGAACAACCATGCGGTCGAGCGTAAGCTCAAGGATGCGCTCAAGCATGACCGGGCGCGCATTCAGGTGGGGTCCATCAGCCATTTCGGGCTCATGGAAATGTCCCGCCAACGTCTGCGCCCTTCATTGACCGAGGCCTCGCTCATCACCTGCCCGCATTGCAACGGCATGGGGTATGTGCGCAGCCCGGAAAGCGCGGCGCTGCATATTCTGCGGGCCATAGAGGATGAGGGCGCCAAGTTCCGCGCCGCCGAGATCTCCGTCTCCCTGCCGCCGGAAATCGCGTTCTATCTGTTCAACCATAAGCGTGAGCGTCTGTCCCAGATCGAGGGGCGCTATGCGATGCGGGTGATCTTCAACCCGGATGCCACCCTCACCGGCAGCCATTTCAAGCTGGAACGCCTGAAAGCGCAGACAGCCCCCCCGCCTGCCCCAGCCCCCGTGCGGCCCGAACGGCCGCTGGAAGCCGTGGCGGCGGAACCGGACGAAGCCGAGGCCGAGACGGAAGAGGCCGAAAACGGCGAAGGGCAACAGGATCGCGGGGAGCGCAAGCGCCGCCGCCGCCGCCGGGGCCGGCGCCGGGGCGAGACCGGCCAGACCGAAAGCACCGCGGCCATGCCGGAGAGCGAGGCCGAAGCCGCGAGCGACAGCGAACCGGTGAACGACGAACCCTCGGCGCTGGATCTGGCCTTGGAGGCCGCGCTGGGCGGCGATGAGACCCTTGAGCCCGCCGGCGCCGCCGAGACGTCGGCACCGCAAGCGCCTGAACCCGAAGCGGCCGCACCAGCGCCGGAACCGGTTGCGGCGGCGCCCGCTGAAGCCGCCCCCTCCACCGAGGAGGAGGCCCCCGCGCCGAAGCGCCGCCGCACCGTGCGCAAACGCAAGACGAAGGCCGAGATGGAGGCCGAGGCAAAGGCAAAGACCGAAGCAGCAGCCGAGGCCGCGCCAGAAGCGGCCCCCGTGGCCGAGGCAGCCCCAGAGGCCGAGGCGCCGCCCGCCGAAGCCGCCCCTTCCACCGAGGCGGAAGCCCCCGCGCCGAAGCGCCGCCGCACCGTGCGCAAACGCAAGACGAAAGCCGAGATGGAAGCCGAGGCAAAGACCACGCCAGAGGAGGCACCCGCGCCGGTGGCAACGGAAGACGCCACCGTGGCCGAGCTCGCCCCCGCCACCGACCTGGAGGATTCCGCGGTGAAGCCGATTCTGGTCGGGGCCAGCGAGGCACCCGCGGCGAAGAAAACCGGCTGGTGGCGCCGCTAACTGGCGAACAACTTTATCCGATCAGATGACCTCATCTGATCGGATACGGCTCCAGCTCAGGGCCGATCCGGTTCGAAGCAGTTTCCCCGAACCAGGCCAGGGGCCGCAAACACCCCTAAAAACAAGCCCAAACAACGACTTGTAAGGCAGGGGCCGCGCTGGCGCGGCACCGCCAGCGCCTGAGGACGAAACCGCGTCCAGCCTTGCCGGCTGGATGGATATTTGAACCGGCGCGCGGCGAACCCCGGCGCGCGCCATTTGTTAAGGTTTCGTAATTTACACTTCGTCGCGCAATGATGGCGTTTTTTGCCTCCATTTCACTTGAAAACCCAGAGAATCCTGCGAATCATAGGGGTGTGTCCCCTTCGGGCACGACTCTAGGAGCAATAACACTCATGGCCTTCAACCCGAATCAATCCTACCGCACTGTGCAGGCGGGCTATGCCGCCTATGGCAGCGCCGCGCTGGATGCGGGCCTGCGCGCCTATATGTTGCGCGTTTATAACTGGATGGCATCCGGCTTGGTCCTGACCGGACTGATCGCCTTCGCCATCGCCAATACGTCCTTGATGAACCTGTTCTACCAGCCGGTCCAGACCGCTGGCGGCATGGCGCTTCACCCCACCATTCTCGCCTATGCGGCCATCTTCGCGCCGCTGGTGTTCGTGATGGTGCTCAGCTTTGGCGTGAACAAGCTGTCCACCACGGCCGCGCAAACCTTGTTCTGGATTTTCTGCGCCACCATGGGCGCGTCCATGACCAATATCTTCGTGATCTATACGGCCACCTCCATCGCCTCGGTGTTCTTCATCACGGCGGGCATGTTCGCCGCCACCAGCCTCTATGGCTACACCACCGGGCGCGACCTGACGGGGTGGGGCAGCTTTTTCTTCATGGGGCTGATCGGCATCATCCTGGCCTCCGTGGTGAACATCTTCCTGCATTCTTCCGCCCTGTCCTTCGCGGTCTCCATCCTGGGCGTGTTCATCTTCCTGGGCCTCACCGCCTATGACACGCAGCGGATCAAGACCGACTATATTCAGTTCGGCTCCTCCTACGGGGTGGACATGGCGGGCAAGCGCTCGGTCTATGACGCGTTGCAGCTTTATCTGAACTTCATCAACCTGTTCATGTTCCTGCTGCAACTCTTCGGCCAGCGCGGCCAGCGCTGATCCGCCTGCATGGCTTCCCTGGTTGTCAGCTTGGCCGGTCCCGACCGGCCAGGTCTGGTGAACAGCCTCTCTGAACGGATTACCGCCGGGGGCGGAAGCTGGCTGGAAAGCCGGTTGGCGCATCTGGCGGGAACCTTCGCGGGGATCGTTCTTGTCCGGGTACCCGATGAAGGGGCGGAGGCCTTGGCCGCCGCCCTTTCGTCTTTGTCGGAAACGGGGCTGGCGGTGCGGATTATCGCCGGCACGCAGCCCACCCCGCCCACGGAACAAATCACACTCGAACTGCTGGGCAATGACCGTCCGGGGATCGTGCGCGACGTGACGCAGACCCTGCATGGGCTGGGAGTGAATATCGAGGAATTCTCCTCCCATATCGAAAGCGCCGCCTTCACGGGGGAGGATATGTTCCGCGCCATCGCCAGGCTCGGCCTGCCGCCGGGGCTTTCCGCCCAGGATGTCGGCGCCGCGCTGGAAACGCTCACGGCGGAATTCATGGTGGATGTCCAGCCACCCGAGGATGCCGGTTGAACCCTGGCGCGGGTCCGGGACGAGACCGGACGAAATTCCGAATGCAAAACAAAAATCCGCAAATCTTCACATGAAAACGGGCGAATTTTCTTGACACGGCGCGCCCCCGCATAGCGGAATGGCGTCATGCTCAGGAGGATTCTCAAGCTTTGCGCTTGACCTGCAAGCCCGCCCCGCGTTTCTCCATCCGGACGAACCGGATGGATTTGAGCGCATGAGTACCGAACGCACCCCTCGCAAGCTGCATGTCGTGACGCACGGCTGCCAGATGAATGTCTATGACAGCGCGCGGATGACGGACCTTTTGCGCCCGCTCGGCTATGAAACGGTCGCCACGCCGGAAGGGGCGGACATGGTCATCCTCAATACCTGCCATATCCGGGAGCGGGCGGAGGAAAAAGTATTTTCCCAGCTCGGCCGGCTGCGGCTGATGAAGGAAGCGCAAGGCGGGCAGATGATGATCGCCGTGACCGGCTGCGTGGCGCAGGCGGAAGGCGAGATTCTGGCCAAGCGCGCGCCGTTCGTGGATCTGGTGGTCGGCCCGCAAGCCTATCACCGCCTGCCGGAATTGATCGCCCAGGCGCACCGCAAGACCGGCGCGGTGATCGACACGGATTTTCCCGCCGAACAGAAATTCGACCATCTGCCGGACGACGCGGCGCCGCAAGGCGTGATCTCGTTCCTGTCCATCCAGGAAGGGTGCGACAAATTCTGTTCCTTCTGCGTGGTGCCTTACACGCGCGGGGCGGAAGCCTCCCGCCCGGCGGGCGGCGTGATCGCCGAAGCCAGGCGCATGGTGGCCTCCGGCGCGCGGGAAATCGCGCTGCTGGGGCAGAATGTGAACGCTTATCATGGCGAGGGACCGGATGGGCATGTCTGGTCCCTGACCAGGCTGCTGCAAAGCCTCTCCGAGATCGAGGGGCTGGAGCGGATCCGCTATACGACCTCGCATCCCAACGACATGGCCGATGAACTGATCGCCGCGCACCGGGACAATGCGAAGCTGATGCCGTTTCTGCATCTGCCCGTGCAATCCGGATCGGACAAGATCCTGCGCGCGATGAACCGCAAGCACAAGGCCGACGATTTCCGCCGCATCGTGGACCAGCTGCGCGATGCGCGGCCGGACATGGCGCTGTCCTCGGATTTCATCGTCGGCCATCCAGGGGAGAGCGACACGGATTTCACCGAGACGATGGAGCTGGTGCGCGAAACCGGCTTCGCTCTGGCCTATTCCTTCAAATATTCCCCGCGCCCGGGTACGCCGGCGGCCTCTCTGCCGCAGGTGGAGGAAGCGGTGAAGGATGCGCGGTTGCAGGAGTTGCAGGCCCTGCTGAGGGCCCAGCAGAATGAATTCAACGCCGGAACGGTGGGGCTGGAAACCCCTGTGCTGTTCACCGGCGCGGGGCGCCATCCTGGGCAGATCGCCGGGCGCTCCCTCTGGCTGCAACCGGTGGTGGTCCAGCATGACCGCGACCTCGCCGGGCAGATCCGCATGGTGAAAATCACCGGCGCCAACCCCAATTCTTTGTCAGGCACTCTTTTGGATAAGGAGCTAATCGCCGCTTGAGCCAGATCATCGCCACCCAGCCCCGCAATCCTCTCGCGCTTCCGCGCTCCCTCACCATGACCTTCGGCGACAATATGCTCTTGTCGATGCTGCTCGGAGATCATGACCGGCATTTGGCCCGGATCGAACAAAGGCTGGGCGTGCGCCTGGCCTGCCGGGGCAACAGGATCTCGCTTTCAGGCACGGGTGAAC
This sequence comes from Acidocella sp., assembly GCF_050253495.1. Taxonomy (NCBI): domain Bacteria; kingdom Pseudomonadati; phylum Pseudomonadota; class Alphaproteobacteria; order Acetobacterales; family Acidocellaceae; genus Acidocella; species Acidocella sp. Next base: position 99,533 of record NZ_JBFWIX010000006.1, on the reverse strand, counting down.
AGGTGGCGGCGGCGGAAGCGGCGCTGACCGCGCTTTATGAGCAGCTGGAACGCGGCGAGACGATCGACGGCCCGAAAGTGGATGCCGCCCTGCGCCTGACCGACCCGGCGGGCGAGCCGCGCCTGCCGCTCTCCGACCTGCCGGCCATCCGCACCCGCCGTGGGGCCATCGGCCCGCGCAGCCAAGGCCAAGCCGCCTATATCGAGACACTGGCCCGCCATGAGATGGTATTCGGCATCGGGCCCGCCGGCACCGGCAAAACCTATCTGGCCGTGGCCCAGGCCGTGGCCATGCTGACCTCCGGCAAGGTGGACCGGATCGTGCTCTCCCGCCCCGCCGTGGAAGCGGGAGAACGGCTGGGCTTTCTGCCCGGGGACATGAAGGAAAAGGTGGATCCTTATCTGCGCCCGCTCTACGACGCGCTGAACGACCTGCTGCCGGGCGATCAACTGACCAAACGCATGACCACGGGGGAGATCGAGATCGCGCCGCTGGCTTTCATGCGCGGGCGAACCCTGGCGCACGCCTTCGTGATTCTGGACGAGGCGCAGAACACCACCCCGGTGCAGATGAAAATGTTCCTGACACGCATGGGCGAGGGGACGCGCATGGTCATCACCGGGGATCTCTCGCAGATCGACCTGCCGCCCAACACACGCTCGGGCCTGGCCGATGCGCTGGAGACCCTGGAAGGGATTCCGGGAATCGGCGTGACGCGCTTTGGCAATGCCGACGTGGTCCGCCATCCGCTGGTGGCGCGCATCGTCGATGCCTACGACCAGCGTTACAAGGCGGTGAAGGAGCATGCGCGGGAGCGGCGAAGCTGACCCTTGCGGTTGACTCAACCCCCACGGGTTTGCAACAGACAAAATACAAATGGACGACCCTGGAAGTATCGGCCCCCTTGGGGGGTTTGAGATTGTGATCACGGACCGGCGCTGGCGCGCATATGTGCCCGACGCGCCGCGCCGGATTGCCCGTGCCCTGATGGCTTGCGGCTGCGCGGCCAGCGTGGCGCTGACCGACGACCGCACCGTGAAAAAGCTGAATTTTCGCGACCGCGGCAAGAACAAGCCAACCAACGTGCTGACCTATGAGCAGCCGCCGGAAATTCTGCTGGCCTTTGGGGTGGTGGCCAAGGAAGCCAGGCGGGAACGCAAGAGCATCGCCCAGCATCTTTCCCATCTCATCGTCCATGGCGCCCTGCATCTGCAAGGCTATGACCATCATCATTCTGGTGAGGCGCGGGAGATGGAGGCCGAGGAAACCCGGATCCTGGCCCGGTTGCGGGTGCCCAACCCCTGGAAAAACCGATGAGCGGCACGTTTGGCCGGCTGTTGAGCAAGTTGCGCAGCCATGAACAATCGGTGCGCGATTCCATCGCCGAATTGGTCCAGCAGGAAAATGGCGCGGAGGATGCGCAGGCGGAGGGCGAATCGCTCGACCTCAATGCGCAGGAACGCGCGCTGATCGGCAATGTGCTGCGCCTGCGCGACATTACCGCCGACGATGTGATGATCCCCCGGCCCGACATCGTGGCAATGAAAGCGGATGTTTCGCTGGACGAGGCCCTGGCCCTCATCCGTGAGGAAGGCCATTCACGCATGCCTGTCTATCGGTCCCATCTCGATGACGTGGCCGGCATGGTCCATATCAAGGATGTGTTCGGCTTTACCGGGGCGCCCGAGGAATTCAAGGTCGAGAAAATCCTGCGCAAGCCGCTGATGGTGGCACCGCAAGCGCCCGTGCTCGACCTGCTGCTGCAAATGCGCCAGACCCATACGCATCTGGCCCTGGTGGTGGATGAATATGGCGGCATAGACGGGCTGGTGACCATCGAGGATCTGGTGGAGACCATCGTCGGCGATATTTCGGACGAACATGACGAAATCGAGGGACCGATGCTGGTGGAACGGCCGGACGGCGCCTACGACATCAATGCCCGCCTGCCGGTGGAGGCATTCGAGGCCAGGATCGGTCCGGTTCTCTCCGAGGAGGAGCGCAACGCGGACATCGAGACCGTCGGCGGGCTGGTGTTCAACCTCGCGGAGCGCGTACCCGCGCGCGGCGAGTTGATCCTGCATCCTTCGGGCGTGGAATTCCTGGTCCTGGATGCGGATGCACGGCGTATCCGCAAGCTGCGCGCCAAGCGCCTGAAGCCGGAAACCCCACCGGCGGAGGAAAGCTGAACGGGTCCGCGCGGCGCTCGTCCCCCCGGGTCAGGCCATCGTGTCAGGCCATCGGATCAGGCCATCGGATCAGGCCAGTTTCCGCTCCCGTTCCACACCGCCTAGCAACGCGCCGTCGCAGGCGCGGCGGACGGTGATCGCGCCCCTGGCGCCCCCTTGGCTGGCGGGCAATGAGACCGCGAATCCGTGACAGCCCTTGCCAATTCCGGCCCGGCGCAAATCCGGCCGGTAACCATTGGCCGCCACCCGGGCCAAAATTTCCCCGCCCGCCATGACCAGCAAAATCACCGGCCTGTCGGGCGTGTCGGGGCATTGCGCCCAACCGGCGCATATATCCGGCCCCGCCACATCCACCGCGCCACGCATCCGCCCCGCCGGTTCCGCCACGAGATCCACCCCGGCGCGCCCGTTCACCCAATGGCGCAACGCCTCCAGCGCCAAACCGTCCTCAAGGCGCGGCAGGCAGGGGGCATGCGGCGTCTCCTCCCCCGGATACAGCGCCGCATAATCCGCCGCGTTCTGAAACCAGCCGCGCGGTGTCTCGTTCAGATAGCTCTCGCTCCAGCACCCATCCGAAACCAGCAGATCGTGCCGGTCCAGCTCGATATGCAGATAATCCACCCTGCCCTGGCAAGGCGCTTGCAGCACGTTCACCTGGTTCACCAGCCGCCAAGCCGGCACCAGCACGCCATGCAGGAAAACACCATGCCCGGGGGACACCGACATTGCCCGGCATGGCTGCCCCTCCCCCAGCGCGCCGGGCAGAAAGGTCACGGGCAACATCAGCGGATCATGCCCCAGAAACCGTCCTTCATAGGCGCTCCGGCCGATCCATTTGACCGGTGCCGGGCCTTGCCTGGTCATCACCTGATCGCCGATGGCGAGACAGTCCACCGGCACCTCGCCCTGCGGTGTCAGGATCATCGTACCGGGGCAAAAGCAGGCGATGTCGAACCCCAGCACGCTCATCAGCGTTTCATCCACCGCCGAAATGGTCGGGGCATAACCGGGATAGGCATAGGCACCGAAGGCATCCGTCCGGTATTGAGGCGCGTCCTCCCAATCGCTGATGTCGCTCGTATCGTCGAATTCGGCGAGGGAGGTGGCACCGCCATCCGTTGAAAAATAGGCCGGCGCATAAGGCGTGGATTGCAACGTGCCGGTACTGGCATAGGCATATAGATCCATGATGGTGAAATCGGATCCGTCGTTGAAATCCACCCGCCCCAGCGCATGGGTCAGCTCATGCTCGGCGGTGCCGATGAAATCCACCTCTCCGGCGACGGCGGCGGTGGTGAAGTTCAACACCGCACCGCCCGTGCCGAACGCCACCAACCCATCCACCCCGCCATTGGCGGCGGCCAGCGCCGAATCCGGCAGGCCCAGCGCCTGGGCCTGGGCCATGGTCAGATAGAGCCCCTGGCCGCCGGTCGGGTCCGTGGCGGGCAGGGCATCCGCCGCCGCCTGCTGTGCGGCGGTCTGGGCATGGCCACGCAGGGCCGCCGCCACATCCGCGTAAGCATAAAGCCCCGCCGTGCTCAGATAGGGCGTGGCTTGGCCCAGAATCTGCCCCGTGCCATCCCAGGCGACATCGATGCTGACCGTGATATTGTCGGCGATGAGCTGATCGACCTGCCGCGCCGCATAATCGAGCGCCGTGGTGAAGCCCCGCGGCGCGGCCGCGGCCGAACCATCGTAAATCAACTGTATCTCCATGCTGAAAACTCCCGCGCCGACAGCACCGAAGTTTCAGCATGGAGATGAATAACCCTTTAATTTTTCATCGGTACAAGGCGGTTTTTAACAAAGCCGCCTCATCCGGCGCGAACAGCCCCCGGCGCAGCAGCAGATCCGCCAGCACCAGCACCACATTGAATTTGAACATATCGCTGTCCAGCAGCGCATCCTTCACCTGCCGCAAGGGCCAGAGGGCAAACGCCTCCACCTCGCCATCCATCGGCCGGGGGATGAATGTTTCCGGCAGTTCGAGGTCGTAGGCATGGATCAGATCGCGCCGCAGCCCTTCCGGGCGGTCCATATCGTAGCGGAAACGCGCCACCTCCCGCGCTTGGCGCGCCTGATCCGCCGCCAGCCCGGCTTCTTCTCCCGCCTCTTTCAGCAAGGCCGCGAAAGGGGTGTGACCCGCCGGCACGCCACCCGCCACCAGATGATCCAGCTTGCCCGGATCCAGCTTCTTGTTGGCAGCGCGCTTGGCGACCCAGAGATGCGGCCCCTCCGGCCTGGAGACCAGCCCGTTGAGATGCACCCCGACGCCGATGACGCCAAAGCTGGGCAGGGCGCCACGGTCCAGCACGCCCAGCACCTCCCCCTCCGGCGTGGCCCGCACGTCGAAATCCTCGGCGCGGGTGGGAATGCCCAGGGCGGCGGCCAGCTCGTTCAGCCGGGGCAGCAGGGCCCGGGGCATGCGCACCCCGGCGGATGAAATTTCAATGTCGGGGGCCAACGCGCGCAACCGCTCCGCCAGCGCCGGGCGCACATAGCCGAAGCGATCCGGCCCTGCGAAGAGAGGCAACCTCTCCCCCGGCAGCATGGCTGAGTGGCAGAATTCAATATCCGCGAGAAGCTTTGCAATTCGAGCATCAGATGCCATGTGCTGGCTCATGACCCGATCCGCCGCCCGTGCCAACCCCCATCTGGCCCCAAATGCGACCGCCAAAACCGCCAAGGGGTCCTTGGGGACCATTTTATCCCTTTTTCCCTATCTTTGGCCGAAGGGCGAAACCCGCCTGCGGGTGAAGCTGGTGCTGGCCTGCCTCGCCATGGTGCTGGCCAAGGTGGGCACGGTGTATGTGCCGGTGGTCTATGGGCATCTGGTGGACAGCCTCAGCCATGCGGCCGGCCCGCTGGCGCTGCCCATGGCGCTGATCGGCGGTTATGTGGCGGTGCGCGTCGCCGCCGCCGCGTTCGGCGAATTGCGCGACGCCTTGTTCGCGGGCGTGCAGATGCGCGCCTCGCGCGTGGTGGCGCGCAAGACCTTCGAGCATCTGCATGCGCTGTCCATGCGCTTTCATCTGGACCGGCAGACGGGCGGGCTCTCCAACATCATCCTGCGCGGCACGCTGGGCATTCAGTCCGTGCTGCGGCTGGCCACCTTCAATCTGGTGCCGACGATCATCGAGCTGCTGCTGACCACCTTCATGCTCTGGCATCTGTTCAATGTCTGGTATGCGCTGATCACCTTCACCGCCATCGGGCTCTATATCGTCTTCACCTTCAGCTTCACCGCCTGGCGGACGAAATTCCGCCGCACGATGAACGAGACGGACAACGAGGCGCAGACCAAGGCGATCGACAGCCTGCTGAATTTCGAGACGGTGAAGTATTTTGGCAACGAGGCGCATGAATCCCGGCGGTTCGACGAAAGCCTCGCGCGGTTCGAAAAGGCCTCCGTGCAGTCCCAGGTGTCGCTGAACGCGCTGAATATCGGCCAGGCGATCATCATCTCGCTGGCGCTGGGGGCCATGATGATCATGGCCGCCAATGGCGTGATCCATCATAATATGAGCATCGGCAGCTTCGTGCTGGTGAACACCTATCTCATGCAGCTTTATGTGCCGCTGAACTTCCTGGGCTTCACCTATCTGACCCTCAACCAGGGGCTGGTGGACATGGAGCAGATGTTCTCGCTGCTGCGCGTCAACCAGGAAGTGCGGGACAAGCCAGGCGCCCGGCATCTCGCCGCCCAGGGCCTGCCGGCCTCAATCCGCTTCGAGGATGTGCGATTTGCCTATAATCCCGACCGGCAGATCCTGAAGGGGATCAGCTTCAGCGCCGCGCCGGGACGCAAGGTCGCCATTGTCGGTCCCACCGGGTCAGGCAAATCCACCATCTCCCGTCTGCTGTTCCGCTTCTACGACGCGACCGGCGGCCAGGTGCTGGTGGATGGGCACGATGTGCGCGATTACCGCCAGCATGATCTGCGCGCCGCCATCGGCGTCGTGCCGCAGGATACGGTGCTGTTCAATGACAGCATCTTTTACAATATCGCCTATGGCCGCCCAGGCGCGGGCAAGGACGAGGTCGAGCATGCCGCGCGGCTGGCGCAGATCCATGATTTCATCGTCTCACTGCCGCAGGGCTACGCCACCAAGGTGGGCGAACGGGGGCTGAAGCTCTCCGGCGGCGAGAAGCAGCGCGTCGCCATTGCCCGCACCATTCTGAAAAACCCGCGCATTCTGATTCTGGACGAGGCGACCAGCGCGCTGGATACGGCCACCGAACAGGGCATTTCAGCCGCCTTGCGTTCCGTGGCGCAGCACCGCACGACATTGGTGATCGCCCACCGGCTCTCCACCGTGACCGATTCGGACGAGATCCTGGTATTGCGCGAGGGCGTGGTGGTGGAGCGTGGCACCCACGCCACCTTGCTGGCCGAGGATGGGGTTTATGCCGCCATGTGGGCCGCCCAGGCGACGATGGAGCAGGAAAACGGCCCATCCGATGATGGAAATGCCACGCCCGCGCGAAAAACCGCCGAGAACGCCGCCGAATAGACAGCGGACTGGTAGCCGCGCGCCGTCACACCAGATAAGAGATGGCGAACTTTTGGACTGATATGATGACAGACAGACAATCCCCCCCCGAACGCGAGCTGAGCCATGCGGGCTCGGTGGTGGATAAGGCGATCGAGTACATGAGCGGGCAGGAGCTGTCCGACCTAGCGATCGCCTCGGCCCTGCTGGGCGGCGCGATGGGACTGCTCTCACGCTCCTTGCCGGACGCGGTGGTGGTGCAGATTCTGCAAAACGCCATCAAGAGCATCGAAACCGGTGAGATGCATGCCGCCTCCGGCAAGGATCATGCGGGTCAAGCATAAATTCGCTGGCTCTCCCGCGCCGGCCGTCTTGACCTTTTCCGGCCGCTCGGCCATAAGCCGCCCGAAATTCCGGGCTGGCCCCTGCCAGCCCGCTTTGCGTTTGTTTGAATTCGCCAAATCATGCCCGATTTGACGCTTGTTTGAGGATAGAGTGACATGGCCCGCCGTTGCGACCTGACCGGAAAGACCGTGCAAGCTGGCAATAACGTCAGCCACGCCAATAATAAGAGCCGCCGCCGGTTCCTGCCCAACCTGCAGGTCACCTCGCTGCTCTCCGATACGCTGGGCACGGTCCGGCTGCGTCTTTCCACCCGTGCGATCCGCACGATCGAGCATAATGGCGGTCTGGACGCCTATCTGCTCTCTCATACCGACGCCAAGCTGACCGGCGAGGGTTTGGTTCTGAAGCGCCGCCTGGAGCGCGCGATGGCCAAGAAAGAGGCGAAAGCCGCCTGAACCCATTGCCGGAGCCCTGATCGAGGAGGCTCCGATGCTGATACCGGTTACCAGGACCCTCCAGATCGATGATTCCGATCTGGAGGAATTTTTTACGCCCGCCTCCGGCCCCGGCGGGCAGAATGTCAACAAGGTTTCCACCGCGGTGCAGCTGCGCTTCAATCTCGCGGCCAATAGCACCCTACCCGCCCCCGTGAAAAACCGGCTTGCCCGGCTGGCGGGGAACAGGCTGACCCAGGGCGGGCTGATTCTCATCGAGTCGGAAGAGCACCGCTCCCAATTGCGCAACCGCGAGACGGCGCGCGAGAAGCTCTTCGCCCTGATCCGCGAGGCCGCGACAGCGCCAAAGCCCCGCCGCGCGACCAAGCCGACCAAGGCCTCGCAAACCCGGCGCCTGGACGCCAAGAGCCGCCGGGGAGCCGTCAAGCGCCAGCGGCGCGGCGCGGATTTTTAAAGCCGGGCCAAAGCGGAGCCTGACAGATCAGCTTTTTGGCGTCAGCGCCAACGCATCGGCGATGCCCAGCTCCCCAGGCAAGGCGCCTTTGGGGAAAAGCCGGTTGAAATGGCCCATCTTACGCCCCGGGCGGGCCTGCGCCTTGCCGTAATGATGCGGGATCAACCCCGGGGTCGCCAGGATTTGCGGCCAAAGCGCCATATCGTCCGGGCCGATCAAATTTTTCATCACCGCGTCGGAATGGCGCAGGGCGGGCGGCAAGGGCAAGCCGGCAACCGCGCGTATATGCATCTCGAACTGGCCGCAGGGACAGGCATCCATGGTCCAGTGCCCGGAATTATGCGGGCGCGGCGCGATCTCGTTCACCACCAGATCCCCCTTGGCGGTGACAAACATCTCCACCCCCATGAGCCCCACCAGTTCCAGACGCTCCGCCACCAGGCGGGCGATGGATTGCGCCCGCGCCAGCGGGTCCGGCCCCAAGGGGGCCGGGGCGATGGTGAGGTCCAATATATGGTGCTTATGGCGGTTCTCGACCGTGTCGAAAGCCACCACCTCGCCATTCAGCCCGCGCGCCACCATCACCGAGACTTCCATCCCGAAATCCACGAACCCTTCCAACACCAGGGGCTTGGGAGACAGGCGCTCAAACGCGGGGGCCAGATCCTCCGGCGCGCGCAGCATGGCTTGCCCCTTGCCATCATAGCCAAGGCGGGTGGTTTTCAGCACGGCGGGCAGGCCGATGCGCGCCACCGCCGCCTCCAGCTCCGCCAGGCTTTCCACCTTCGCCCATGGGGCGGTGGCGATGCCGGCATCGTTGAGGAACCGTTTTTCCAGCGTGCGATCCTGGCTGATGGACAAGATCTTGGCCCCCGGGCGCACCGGCTTGCATCTTTCCAGCAATTCCAGAGAGGCGGCGGGAAGATTTTCGAACTCGAAGGTGACGACATCCACCGCGTCCGCGAAGGCGCGCAACGCGCTGAGATCGTCATAGGCCGCCACGGTGTTGCGCGCCGCCACCTGGGCGGCGGGGCCGTCCGTCTCGGGCGAGAACACATGCACGAGATAGCCGAGCCGCGCGGCCGCCATGGCGGACATACGCCCAAGCTGCCCCCCGCCGACCATGCCGATCACGGCGCCAGGATGCAGCATCATACCGGCTCCTCCGGCACGCTGGCGGTTTGCTCGGCCCGCAAGGCGGCCACGCGGTCACGTAAGGCGGGATCGGACAAAGCCAGGATGGAGGCGGCCAGAATCCCCGCATTGACGGCGCCCGGCTTGCCAATGGCGAGCGTGCCCACGGGGATGCCGCCCGGCATCTGCACGATGGAGAGCAGCGAATCCTGCCCGTTCAACGCCGTGACGGCCACCGGCACGCCCAGCACCGGCAAATTGGTCATGGACGCCGCCATGCCCGGCAGATGCGCCGCCCCGCCAGCCCCCGCGATGATGATTTTGATGCCCCGCCCCTCGGCGGATTTGGCGTATTGGAACAGCCGCTCCGGCGTGCGATGGGCGGAGACCACTTTCGCCTCGAACGGCACACCCAGCTTTTCCAGCATGAGCGCCGCATGCTCCATCACGGGCCAGTCCGACCGGCTGCCCATGATAATGCCGACCAAGGGGATGCTCATGCCGTGCGGTCCGGAATCAAGCGGCTTTCCAGCCGCGCGATCTCATCCTTCAACCCCAGCTTGCGCTTTTTCAGCCGCTGTAGATGCAACTGGTCCACCGGGCCATGTTCGCTGATGCGGGTAATGACGGTATCGAGATCCCGGTGCTCGCTGCGCAGCGCGTGGAGCCGGCGCAGGAGATTGTCTTTGTCGGTGAGCATGGGCGAGCAATAGAGAAAATCCGCCCCCTCCGAAACCGGAATTTTGGCGCGGCGTGGCGATTTCCGGCATTTGTGGCGCCAACTGGCCAGACCGGAGGCCAAGCTAATTCAGCACGTTCCGCATGACATGGTTGCGGCAATTCTCAATCGGCCCCGCCGTGCGCACCACCTTGGCGATCAGAATGGCGCCTTGCAGGGAGGCATAGATGAACCCCGCCGTCGCCTCGCAATCCATATCCGCGCGCAACTCGCCCGAGGCGACCCCTTCCTTCAGCACCTCGATGAAGGCGGCGCGTATATCCCAGAAAATTTTCGCCAAGCGCAGGCGCAGCACCTCGGACTGGTCCGCCACCTCGGCGCAAAAATTCCCGACCAGACAGCCGCCGCGCATTTTGTGGCATGCGAGCCCCTCGATCAAATGATCGAAATACGCGCTGATCCGCTGGCGCACCGTCATCGAATGGTCATGCAGGGTCCGGGAAATGATCTCCTGGTTATGCTCGTAATAGCGCTCCAGGATTTCCAGCCCGAATGCTTCCTTGGATGGGAAATGATTGGTGAAGGAGCCCAGCGGCACCTGCGCCGCCTGGGCGATGTCCCGCACCGACGCGCCGACAAACCCCTTCTCATGAACGACCCTGAGGCCCTCGACGAGAATTTTTTCACGGTTGGATGGTCTCGGCATGATGACGGCTACAATTCCATAAACGATTTCGTATCATAAAGTACGTTCGTACGCATTAAAAGGCAAGGAAAATCTTGGTTTAGCATGAGATCCTGTTTGGTCCTCGCGGCTTCCACCCCATGCGCGGCCTGCATTCCTGGACTACGGACGATCGTCCATAAATGCATTGAATAAGAAATATGGACGTACATCTAAACCTGCGTAAGCGAGGCCCTTCAGCCCCGCCAATCATATAAGGACGCAGTCAACATGAACCGTTTCACACTATTCGCTTCCGCCGCCGCCCTGGCCCTGAGCCTGACCCCGTTGGCGGCCCAGGCCCGCTCCGGCGCCATGGGGTCGAGCGCCCGGCCCGTGCATCTGGTCCGCATCGCCCACCCGCGGCAGAACCAAGCCGTGCATGGCCGCCTCGCCGAAACGGCCCGTCAGCCCGCCAGCTTCACCACCGCGCCGGGAGCGGGACAATATGCGAACAGCACCGGCCATGGGAACGGCGACGCCGGCTGATATGCGGGCAAGCCTCGCGCCGCCGGGCAGCCGGCGGCGAGACCGGGCCCCTCAACCGGTGAGTTGAGCCAGCTCCTCCGCGATCATGCGGCCGATCGGCAAGGCCGAGGTGGCCGCCGGAGACGGGGCGTTGCACACATAAACCGAACGCGCGGTTTTCTTGATCAGGAAATCATGCACCAAGGTGCCGTCGCGCAGGACGGCCTGGGCACGGATGCCCGCCTCCTGCGGACGGAGATCCGCCAGTGTGAGGTCCGGACAATATTTCCGGCACATTTCCAGATATCCGCGTTTTTGCACCGAGTTACGCATCTCGGTGAGGCCTGAGCGCAGATTGGCGCGAATCACCCTCCAGAATCCCGGAAACCCCAGCATCTCCCTCACATCCTGGAAGGAGATGGAGAATTTCGGGTATTTCTCCCGCGCGAATCCCAGCACCGCGTTAGGGCCGACCGTGATGCCGCCATCGATCATGCGGGTGAGATGAATGCCCAGAAACGGCAAATCCGGGTCGGGAACCGGATAAATAAGGGTTTTCACCAAATCTTTCCGGTTGGCGGGCAAGCGGTAATATTCACCCCGGAAAGGCACGATCTGGAAATCCGGCGCGAGCCCGCCAAGCGCGGCGATGCGGTCTGACTGCAACCCCGCGCACGCCACCATATGCCGTGCCGCATGCACCCGCCCGGCGGCATGGATATTCACCTGGGCGGGGGTTTCCTCGATTCTGTCGACCCGCGCGCCATAGACCACGTCGCCGCCCGATTGCTCGATCTGGCGGGCCAGCACCTGACAGATGAGCTGATAATCCACAATTCCGGTGGCCGGTATGAACAAGGCGCCGACACCGGAAATGGCGGGTTCGCGCCGGCGCAGCTCAGCCGCGTCGATCCGTTCATAGGCGATGCCATTTTCGCGGGCGCGCTGTTCCAGCGCCTCCATCCGGTTGGCTTCCAGGGCGTTGGTGGCGACCAGATGCTTGCCGCAGACCTCCACGGGAATTGCGTTCTCCGCGCAGAAATCCTTGGTGGCTTGCGCGCCCTCGCGGCAGAGCCGGGCTTTCAGGCTGCCTGGCGCGTAATAGATGCCTGAATGAATGACGCCGCTATTATGCCCGGTCTGATGCAGACCGGGTTGGCGCTCCTGCTCCAGCACCGTGATGCCGATCCCGGGCCGGGCCCGCATGAGCGCATGGGCCGTCGCCAGCCCGACAATGCCACCACCGATGATGCATACATCCCGCATGATGCTTCCGCTCTCCTTTATCCTGCTCCAAGCCGGTCAATCCCTACAGGCGAGGGGCGCGGCGCGCCATCGCGGCGCCGCAAGGTTGGGATCTGGCGCGCGCAATCCTCGTTGCGGCGGCGGTTATGCAATTAAGAATTATTCTCATTGACTATGGAGCCGGATCTGCTAGTCTCACGCCATGGCTCCCATCGCGATTGGACATCCTGATGGCGGCATGACCGGAAAGGCGCCTTGCCGCGCGCTGTTTCCGGGGATCGCGTTAACTGGGCTTAGAGCGTGGCATGAGCGCGAGACCCGTCTCTCATGCACCTGACTCTCATTGCCGTTGGGGCGTTCACCAACAGGTGGACGCCCCTTTTTTTACCGATACGGGAAGGCTCAGCCCTGCTCGGGGGCCGGGGCGGCGTTGAGCTGGATATAGCGCTCGATACCGATCTTGCCGATCAGGTCGAACTGGCGCTCAAGGAAATCCACATGCTCCTCCTCATTATCGAGGATGCGGCGCAAAAGATCGCGCGAGACATAGTCCCGCACGGTTTCGCAATAGGCGATGCCCTCGCGCAGATCGGCCATGGCTTTTTCTTCCAGCGCGAGGTCCGATTTCAGGATCTCCTCCACCGTTTCACCGACATGGATCTGGTTCAATCTCTGCACGTTCGGAAGGCCGTCCAGGAACAGGATGCGCTCGATCAGCTCGTCGGCATGGCGCATCTCCTCGATGGATTCCTCATATTCATGCTTGCCGAGCTTGGTCACCCCCCAATGGCGCAATGTCCGCGCGTGTAGAAAATATTGGTTGATGGCGGTCAGTTCATTGGTGAGCTGGGTATTCAGATGTTCGATGACCTTGGGATCGCGCAGCATAAATATTTTCCTTATTGCTATAACGATGGAAAAATGACGGACAGGGCCTGGACAAAGCCGCTGAAATGATACCGGTCTGCGGCTTCAGCCCGTCTCGGCCGCCGGGTCCGGCGCCAGTTCCTGGATCATGGCCTTCACCATTTTCACGCATTCTCCGCATTTGGCGCGGCAACCGCAAGCCTCATACACGTCCGCCGGCTTGGCGGTGCGGCCCTCGATGATCGCATCCTTCAATCTGCGGTCGGTCAAGGCATTGCAAATACAGAGATACATGGCGGATCCTTCCGTCTGGAGCGCCACTCGATAGCATAAATGAGAATGTATCGCAATTGCGATTGCAGCCGTCAGCTCACCGCCATGTCGTGCCGGGCCAGCCAGGCGCGATACCAGCCCGGCCACGCGCCCGTGGGGCCGCCGGGCCTGCCCATGCCAAAACCATGCCCGCCAGTCGGCAATTGATGGAATTCGACCGGCACATCCGCGCGCAGGCAGGCCTGATCCATGATCACCGCGTTGGCGGGATTGGAGATGGGGTCGTCCTTCGCCTGCGCCAGGAATATTGGCGGGCAGCCATGGCGGACGTGGGTTTGCACCGACCATTCGGCGCTGGCCTGCGGGGAAGGATGATGCCCCACCAGCGCGACCCGCGCGGCGCTGTGCTGATAAGGCGGCTCCAGCGTGACGATGGGGTAGATCAAGGCCGCGTCATCCGGTCTGGCGGAAAGAAAATCCACCGAATCCACCGGGGCATAAGTCCGGAAATCCGACCAGGCGGCCGCCAGCCCCATCAGATGCCCGCCCGCCGAGAAACCCAGCGCGCCGACACGCGCGGGGTTCAACCCATGGCTGGCCGCCCTGGCGCGGATCAGGCGGATGGCGCGTTGCGCATCCTGCAAGGGCGCCATCGGGCCGTCCACCCAGCCTTCTCCCGGCAGGCGATAGACCAGCATGAACGCGGTAATCCCCCGGGCGGTCAGCCAAAGGGCGGCGGGGTGCGCCTCCTTGCCCATCTCGATCCGGCGGTAGCCACCCCCAGCCGCCACCAGCACCGCCGCGCCGTTGGGCCTGTCCGGCCGGTGGATATGCATGCAGGGCCGCGCCACCCGACTGACCGCGCCGTCCTGGCTCACATGTTCGGGCCCGAGCGGCCCGCCGCCGCCTGGCGGCGAACCGGGCCAGAGCCCCATGGTTTCGGGCGCCGGACCCGCCAGGGCCGCGGGCGCGATCAAGGATGCCGCGGCGGCGATGAGCAAGGGGCGGCGGCCAGTCATGCGGAACTCCCGAAATGCATCGTGCCCATGGGCTTACGACAAGGTTTTGTGTCCGCCTGCACCGGTTTGCAACGGAAGGTCTCGGGGGGTTATTGATCCCGCACCACCCTTGCGCCTAGTTTGCGCCGCCGGTCACCCGGCCATTGCTGATTTGCCGGGACGCGTATGAAAATCCTTTTCGCCTTCGAGAACCCCCTGCCCAACGCCGAGGCGGACGCGGAAGTGTTCGTCACCACCGCGCGCTATCTGGGGGCGCATCTACAGGCGAGCTGGCTGCATGCGCCAGTTTCGCGGCGCAACCGTCATGTGGCGGCGGGGCTGGCCAATATGCCCATCCTGCGGGCCTTCGCGCCGCTCAAACCCGCCGTGCTGCGGCATTTCATGTGCGGGCTCACCATCGGGCTGCGCCGGCCTTTTCATCAGGCGGACCTCGTCTATACGCGCAATCTCTGGGTGGCGTGGATGTCGATTTTATGCGGGCAACGGGTGGTGTTCGACCATTACCGCCCTTGGCCGGATCAGATTCCGCCCCTGCAGCGCTGGCTCTACAAGCTGTTCACGCATCCGCGTTTCCTCGGCAGCATTTGCCATTCCGAATATACGCGGCACAAATATATCGAGCTGGGGGTGCCGGCGGAAAAACTGCGCTGCATCCATAACGGCTTCGAGCCCCGGCGCTTCCAGGCGCCAATGGCGCTGGCCGACGCCAAGAAACTGATCGGCGTGGCGCCAGAGGCCAAGACGGTGATCTATACCGGGCGGGTGAACCACAAAAAAGGGCTGGAGCTGGTGATCGAAGCGGCGAGGCAACTGCCGCAACTGACCTTCCTGTTCGTGGGGTCCTATGGCGAAGGGCCGGTGGAGACGCTGGCACGCAAGGTGCCCAACATCATCATCGTGCCCTGGCAGACAGAAGCGACGCTTGGGCAATATATCTACGCCGCCGATGTGCTGCTGATCCCGCCCTCCTTGCAGCCGCTGGCGAAATTCGGCTCCACCGTGCTGCCGTTGAAACTGTTTTTCTATCTCGGTTCCGGCCGCGCCATTCTGGCGGGCGATACGCCCGATGTGACGGAAGTGCTGAAAAACGACGAGACCGCCCTACTGGTGCGGCCGGATTCCCTGGACGAGCTGGTGGCCGGGCTGAAGGCGCTGACCGAAAACGAGCCCCTGGCCGCGCGGTTGCGCGCCGGGGCGGCGGCGGATAGCCAGAACTACACATGGAGCGCCAGGGCGGAGAAGATCCACGCCACCGTGGCGGGCTGGCTGGCGGGGACGGCTGTGCCGAAGGCGGGGCTTTGGGGCCCCGGCCAAGCGGCGGTCTGGAAACGCGAATCCCGCCGCTGGTTCCAACATTTCGCGCGCACGGGCTCGGTGATTCTGCCGCCGGGCGGCACGGGCCCGCGCGGCGGATGACCGCTGGCCCCATCATCCGGCGCGGCACCCGCCATGGATAGCGAAGTTCCCTCCATCGTCCGCACGGTGCTGTATGCGCTCCGGGCCCGGCTGACATCGCCGCGCCCCCGGCGCCGGCCCGCCGCACCGGCGCGCATCCTGGTGGCGCCGCATTTGCGGCTGGGCGACGCGCTGCTCATCACCTCCCTGCTGGCGAAATTGCGCGAACAATATCCGGCGGCGGAGATCGTGCTCATCAGCACGCCGCCCATGCGCGCGCTGTACCAAACCAAGCCATACGGCGTGACAATCTGGCCCTATCATCCCCGCCGGTTCGAGACGGTCGCCGCGATGCTGGCGCGGCCTGGGTTCGATCTGGCCATCATTCCCGGAGATAACCGCCATGGCTGGCTGGCGGCGGCGCTGCAGGCCAAATGGATCGTCGCCCATGCGGGGGACCGCCCGCGGGTCAAAAGCTGGCTGATCGACGAGCTGATTGAATATCCGCAAAGCCCCATGGCAATGACCGATATTTTCACGGCCCTATGTCCCGGCCCAGAGCCTCTCCCCTTCAGCCGGGCCGATTGGCCACAGCCGGACTTCAAACCGTTCAACCTGCCCCCCGCCCCGTATGCCGTGCTGCATACGGGAGCCAGCACGCCGCTGAAATTCTGGCCCCCGGCGCATTGGCGCCACCTGGCCGGCTGGCTGGCCGAACGCGGCGTCACGCCGGTCTGGAGTGCCGGGCCGGGCGAAGAGAGCCTGACGGCGCGGATCGACCCGGAGGGCCGGTATGCCAGCTATGCCGGGCGGCTCGACCTCGCGCAAATGTGGGAGCTGATGGCCCGGGCCGCCTTGTTCATATCCCCCGACACGGGGGTTGCCCATCTGGCGCGGTTGACCGGTGTTCCCGCCATATCCCTCTTTGGCCCCGGCAACCCGCTGCTGTTCGGCCGGGGGAGATTCTGGCGCGACACGCCTTGCGCCGAGATCGCGATCGAACCATTCCCGTGCCGCGACCAGGACGATGTTTTCAAGCGCCGCCGCGCCTGGATCGAGCGTTGCAGCCGCACCCCCGGGCAATGTGTGGGCAAGGTGGGCTGCATGGACCAGATCGGCGTGTCGCTGGTGACCGCCGCCATCGAGCGGCTGTGGGCCCGCGCCAACCTGTCCCCGGCCACGGCACCAAAGGCAGCCGGGGGCTGAATGGAGGAAGAGCCGATCTCCGCCGCCGAAACAGAGCAGCATAAACGCCATCTTACGCGCGGCTTCAACTGGCTGGGCAGCGGCATCATCATCGCCAGAATCACGGATTTCGTCACCATCATCGCCGTGCTGACCTTCTTGACCAAGACGCAGGTCGGCATTGGCTCGCTGGTGCTCTCCATCGGCATGATGGTGGAAGCCTTTGACGGCCTCGGCACGGGCGACGCGCTGATCCAGGCGAAAAGCCTGAATGAACGGCAATTGCAGTCGCTGTTCTGGTTCATCATGGCGCTGGCCTTCGTCGTGGGGGTGCTGGCGGTGCTGCTCTCCCCGGCCGTGGGCTGGATTTACGGCATGGAGGGCATTCCGGTCTATTTCCTGGCGTTAGCGGTCAAGCAGCCGCTGGTGGGCGGCGCGGTGATCCCGATCGCCATGCTCAACCGGGAGCTGCGTTATGAAAAGATCGCCATCATCAACGTGATCTCCACTTTTGGCGCGGCCATGACCCGGCTCGTCATCGCCATGGCCGGGGGCGGCAGCTGGGCGCTGGTGGGCGGATATGTCTCCAGCGGCGCGTTCATCCTGGCGGGAGCGCTCTGGGCCAGCCCATTCAAGCCGGGATGGTATTTCAATTTCGGATCCATCCGCCCGCTCCTGTCTTTCGGGCTGCGTTCGGCCAGCGCCAACATCTCCGACCAGATTTTCAAGAATATCGATTACCTGCTGGTCGGCTGGTTTTATGGCGCCGCCTCCCTGGCCGTGTACCGCGTGGCCTTCGACCTGGCGATGGAACCGGCGATGGCGGTGGGCTCGCTGGTCAACCGCACCGCCTTGCCGGTTTTCGCCCGCGTGGCCGCCGTGCCCGCGCATCTGCGCGAAGCCTTGCTTTGGTCCTTGCAACGCCTCACGACACTGACCGCCCCCTGCATGGCGGGGCTGGTGCTGCTGGCCGTGCCCCTGACCGGGCTTCTGCATGATTCTCAAGGCCACAGCTACAAGGCGGCGGCCTTGCCGCTGCAAATCCTGGCCGTGGCCGCGATGCTGCGCGTGGCCACGCAGCTCGTCACCCCCGTGCTAATGAGCTCCGGCCGCCCTGGCACGGCCGCCAAGCTCTCCTTCACCACGCTGCTGCTGCTGAGCGGCCTCATTCTCCTGGCCGGGCTGACGGTGCATGGAAATGCCGGGCTGGTCGCGGTGTCCCTCGCTTGGCTGGCGGTCTATCCGCTGCTGCTGGCCTGGAGCGTGGTTTATCTGCGCACGCAATGGCAGATCCACCCCTTGTCGCTGCTGCGGCCTTTTCTGGTACCGGGTCTCACCATCGTCCTGATGACGGGGTTCACCCTGGCCTTTCGGCCCTTCGGGTGGAGCGCCATGCCGGCGGCGCAAATCGCTATCGGCCTGACGGCGGTCGGCCTCGCTTATGCCGGACTGAACTGGCATGCCCGCCATAAGACGTCGCCATAGGGCCTTGGGGCCTAATCCAGCACATGCTGGGCCGCGCCGGGCAGCCGCCACCAGCGCAGCTTCGTGACATCCAGCAAGGTCTCGCCCGTCAGATCGCGCCAATCCCGTTGTCCGCCCGGCGGCTGAGCATACAGCGTTTCCACAGGCGGCCAGCCATGAAAGAGCGACCAGGTCCAGACACGATGACGCAGATAGACCCGCCGCAGCCGGCGCGCGAGCCGGACATCGGGAAAGACGGCGCGCTTTCGCGCCCAGCACGCCGCCCGCCCCAAGCGCCGCGCCAGGGGCCAGGTAAGCGGCGCCACATAATTGGAGAACCAGAGGGTGAAGCCCAGCTCCTCACGCAAGGCGGCGACGGCGCGATGGACCTGGATATGCTCCGGGTGGCCATACTCCCCCCAGGGATTATGAGTGTAGACATCCGTGGCGCCGGTGAGGATCGGGCGCAGTTTTTCGGTCAAGGCAATGAAATTGGCATCGTAACGGGACTGGGCCTGGGGCTCGGCAATGGCGATGCCGGTGGCGGTGAGCACGGGGGTTCGCCAATCCACGAACAGGCGCGACCCGCTTTCCGGAATGGCGAGATTAACGAGGCGCGGTAGCTTGAGGGCCGCCACGGCGCGCGCGCGCGCCTGCGCTTTTTCCGGTTTGCCGTAAGGCGCGCCGTAACAGAGCACCACCGGGTCGGCATCGGCCAGGGCGGCGCTGAGCCAGAGAATTTCATCGTCGGGGTGAGCGGCGACAAGCACGGAACGGCTCATGCCTTGTCCCGCGGTATGTCCGGGCGCGCGGCAAGCAGCCCATCGTAAATCTCCTCCAGCGCGGCGGTCTGGCGGGTAATGTCGAATTGCCGTTCCACCCGGCGGCGCGCGGCCTCACCCATGCGCAGGCGCAAAGTCGGGTTGGCGAGCAGCATGCCCATCGCGGTGGCCAATGAATCCGCGTCACGCTCGGGCACCAGAAAACCAGTCTCGCCCTCGGCGATCCCCTCCGGTATGCCGCCCACGCGCGAGCCGATGCCCGGCACCCCCGTGGCGGCGGCTTCCAGCATCACCATGCCCAGCCCTTCCTCCCGGCCGGAATGGGTTTTGATGCTGGGCAAGACCAGCATGGCGGCGCGGTGCATCCAGCCCAGCACCTCCGCATGCGGCCGCGCGCCCAGAAACGAGATCCGTTCCGCCAGACCGGTTTCACGCGCCAGACGCTCCAGCGGCTCGCGCAGCTTGCCAGCACCGATGATCACCAGCCGGGCCAAGGGGTGCTGCCGCCCCGCCTGGGCAAAGGCGCGGATCAGATATTCCGTGCCCTTCACCTCCTCCAGCCGCGCCACATGCAGGATGGTCGGCTCCTCCCGCGCGGGCGTTCGCGGCACGATGGCGCTGGTATCCACGCCAATATAATGGGTGAGTACACGCTCGGCCGGAAAATCCAGGGCCAGAAGTTTCTGACGCAGGAAGTTGGACGCGGCGAGAAACAGGCCGCCTTGCCGGGCAAGACGCCCCCGCCCCAACGCATAACGCATCCAGGCCGGGTTGGAGAGCAGGCCCGTGGGCGACAAGGTAGCGTCGAACCCATGAAACGTCGTCACCAGCGGCACGCCGAGCCGCGCGGCCAATGGCAGGGCATAGACGCCCTCCACGCCAAAATGGGCATGGATGAGGTCCAGCCGGCGGTTCTCCAGCATGTGGATATAAGGGTGCGGGCTGGCCGACAGCATATGCCAGGCCGCGGGGAGCAGGCGCATTTGCGGGGCGAGATCCTCCAACGCCAGCACCGCGGCCCCGGGTGGAGGCGCGCCGTAGCGCAGCCGCCCGAGATAAAGCGGCTGGTAGCGCCGGAGCCTTTCCGCCTGCTGGGCGATGAAAGGCTCCGAAAGCTTGAACAGATTATGCCGGAAGAGCCCGACCTGACGCATCGCGCCTCCGCTTGACCGGATTGTTATTTCGCCGCCGCCAGGACGGATTCACCGGTTAAAAGCCCCAGCTCCCGGCCGATTGCGGCGAAAAGGGCGATGGCCTGATCGATCTGCGCCGGGCTGTGCGCGGCGCTGACGCTGGAGCGCAGCAGAGCAAGACCCTTGGGCGTGGCCGGCGGCAAGCTGACATTGGTGTAAAGCCCCGCCTTGAGCAGCGCCGCCCAGAAGCCGAACGCAGCCTCTGGCGAGGGCATGATGGCGGAGACAACGGGGCTGGGCTCAGGCCCCAGCGCGAAGCCCAGCTTTTCCAGCCCGCGATAGAGACGCAGCGCGTTGGCGTTGAGGCTGGCGCGCAATGCCGGCCGGGTGCGCAACTGGTGCAAGGCGGCCTCCGTGGCGGCGATCACGCCAGGCGGCAAGGAGGCGGTGAACATATAAGGACGGGAGACGACGCGCAGAATATCCGCGCCCTCCATGTCCGTGACCGCGAACCCTCCCACACCCGCGAGGCTCTTGGAGAAGGTGCCGACTATGAAATCCACATCCGCCTCGATGCCCGCCTGCTCGGCGAGGCCACGGCCGGTGGCGCCGAGCACCCCCAGGGAGTGCGCCTCGTCCACCACCAGGCAGGCGCCATATTCGCGCTTCACGGCGGCGAACTCCCTGAGGGGGGCGGTATCGCCCAGCATGGAATAAATCCCCTCGACGATGACGATCTTATCCCCTGGCTCATCCGCCAGGCGGCGGAGGCGATTGGCGAGGTCGTCCGGGCTGTTATGGCGAAAGCGCGTGACTTGAGCATAGCCAAGGCGCGAACCGTCATAAATGCTGGCATGGGAGTCCGCGTCCAGCAGCAGATGGTCGCCCTTGCCCGCGAGGGCGGAGATGATGCCGAGATTGGCCTGATAGCCGGTTGAAAATACCATGCCGTGCCGGCGGCCGTAGAAATCCGCCAAGGCGGCTTCCAGCTGTTTATGCCCGCCATAACTGCCATTGGCGATGCGCGAGCCGGTGGTGCCGGTGCCCATGGCGCTGGTGGCCGTGTTGGCGGCCTCGATCACGGCCGGGTCGTAAGTGAGGCCAAGATAATTATTGGTGCCAAGCAGCAGGGTTTTCCGCCCGCCGATGACAGCCTCGGTGGGGGAGAGAACCTCGTCGAACGGCACGTTGAACGGGTTTGCCCCAGCCTCTTCCAGCCGCCGGTACTGCTCCGCCAGCGGCGCGTATTTATCAAGCAAAGCCATGGTTGTTACGCGGCTTCCTTCAGGCGCTGGACAGTGGCGATGAGATCGCCCAGCGTCTCCACCTCGGCGATCTTGTCCAACGGCACGGAGATGTCGAGCTTGTCCTCGATCTCCATCACGAAATCCATTACCGCAACGGAATCGAGCCCCAGATCCTCGATGATGTGCGTCGCGTCGGAAAGCGGGCGTTCCTGCGGCAGCGCCGCGCGCAGCGTGCCGAAAATAATCTCGCGGATCTCATTGGCTTGATCAGACATATGGCTGCGCGCAGCTCCTTTGCTGTTGCACGGACCGCCCGGCCACAAGCCTCCCCCTCGGGGAGGGCCATGGCATTCGTGCAAGAAAAACTATACAATTCACCAGCCCCTCTATTAAAGAGCGGGCAGCGCGTTGTCACGGGCCTTCTGGGCAGCTTATGGCGCCTTTGCGCTGACGGCTATGGTCCGGCGGGACCGGCCGCCCTAGATGACGCCGGAGACATTTGGTTTGGCGCCTTGAAGACTGACAGTTACCTCACCCGCGAAATCCTGCGGCCCTTTACCGCGATCCTGGGCATTCTGGTCTTGTTGTTCGCGGGATACAGCTTGGCCGGCATCCTCTCGGACGCGGTGAGCGGCCTGCTGCCGATGAGCGCCATCGCCGCGCTCACCGCGCTCAAGCTATTGATCTCGCTGGATGTTCTCATCCCCATCTCGCTGTTCATCGCGGTGGTGGCGGGTTTTGGCCGGTTGCAGGCCGATGGCGAGGTGACCGCCATGCTGGCGCTGGGCATCGGGCCGAGGCAGATTCTGCGCCCCGTGCTGGGGCTGGCGCTGGGGCTGGCGCTGTGCGTCTCCTGCCTCTCCCTTTTCGCGCGGCCCTGGGCCTATGCCGTCTCGCACGAGATTTCCCGCCGCGCCGCCGTGATGCTGAACGTGAACGCGATGGAGGCCGGGACGTTTTATGCCAGCCAGGACGGTTCCCGGGTCATTTTCCTCGGCAGCCGAGCCGGGCCGCACGCGGCGGCGCGCGACATCTTCGTGGCCAAGCGCGATGGCGGACATATCGAGGTGATCTTCGCCAAGGAGGGCACGCCCGCCACCCAGAACGCCGATGGGCGGCGCAGCGTGCATCTCTCGGACGCGCATGTCTATCAGTTCGACAAGGACCATCCCGCCAGCAACCAATCCCTGGAGGCGGCGGGGCTGAATGTGAACCCGGACGGGCCCCTGCCCGGCGCGGCCAGCTACAGCCCGGTGGCGGCCAGCACGGGGCATCTCATGACCTCGGACAAGCCGGCGGACATCGCCGAACGGCAATGGCGCTTCTCCACCGGGCTCTCCACCCTGCTGCTGGCGGTGCTGGGCGCGATTTTAAGCCGGGGGCGCCCGCGCCAAAACCGCTATGCCAAATTCGGCCCCGCCATTCTGGCTTATTCCGCCTATTACCTGCTCTGCACCACGGCGCGGACCTGGGTGCAACATGGCGAGGTCGGGTGGTTTCCGGGGCTCTGGTGGGCGCCGGCGGCGCTGGCACTGGCCATCGCGCTCATCTGGTATGCGCCGGCGCTGCGCCGGCGCTGGCGCGCCACGCCCAAGGACCCACCACCCACGCCACGGGCACAGCGGCCAGCCCCCTTGAAATTACGGCCCGCCGGCAGCCACGATGCTGCTTGACCGCTATATTGGCTGGACGGTTTTCCGCGCTTTTCTGCTCATCACCGCCGGTCTCACCGCCTTGTTCAGCCTGCTCGGTTTTGTCGAGCAGCTCGGTCTGGTCGGCCAGGGGCAATATAAATTGCGCGATGCGCTGCTCTATACCTTGCTCACCGCGCCGGACAAGCTGCTCCAGCTCGCCCCCATCGCCATGCTGCTGGCCACGCTGCTGGGGCTGGGGGCATTGGCCAAACATTCGGAACTGACGGCCTTCCGCAGTTTCGGCATCTCGCAGGCCCGCATCATCGGCGCGGTGGTCAAACTTTGCGCGCCGATCATCCTGGCGTTGTTCCTGGTCGCGCAATTCATCATTCCCCCCGCCCAGCAAGCTGCCCAGCGCGAGCAGGCGGCGGCCTTGGGCGATGCGCTGCCTGGCCTTTCCAATGGCGGATTCTGGGCCCAGAAAAACGGGGTTTTCCTGAATGTGCAGAGTTTTGCCGACGGGGCGGAACTGCATGGCGTGGCGGTTTTCTCCTTCGGAGCGAATGGCGCGCTGCGCAGTCTGATCCAGGCCGATACCGCGCGGCCGCAACCCGATGGCGACTGGACTCTCTCCGGCGTGACACGCGAGCGGGTGATCAACGGCCAGATCGAAACCGACCAACCCGCCAGCCTGACCTGGCGGCCCTTCCTGTCCACCAAACAACTGAAATTACTGGCGATTCCGCCGGAAACCATGCCGCCTTTGGCACTTTATGCCTATGTCCATCAGCTCAAACGCCAGCATCAGGAGGCATTGGTCTATGAACAGACCTTCTGGAGCATGGTGGCCATTCCGCTTTCGCTCATTGGCATGGCGCTCATCGCCGCCCCCTTCATATTCGGGCCGCAACGTTCGGGCGGAGCTGGCAAGCAGATCGTCATCGGCGCGCTGCTGGGCATGGTGTTCCTGCTGGTGCAGGAGATCACCGGCTATCTGGGGCTGTTGCTGGCGGTCAACCCGGCCTTCTCGGCATTGGCGCCGTCGATTTTGCTGATCCTGCTGGGCGGGTGGTTGCTGGAGCGCAACCATATCAAACTGAAGCCGCGCCTGACGAAGTGAGTTGGCGCTCAGACACGGACCAAACGGATCAATTCTGAACGATATGGCGTTCGGCGCGCGCCTGCACAGGGCCAGCGCGCATCCGGCGTTTATATGGTCTTAAGGCCCAGGAAGGCGCGGTAATGCACTTTCTGCGCTTCCAGCAGGATGAGCAGGATGGCGCCGAACCCCACGATCTCGAACACGAAATACAGCGCCGGTAACTTGATCAGCGCCGCGACAAACAACCCCAGCGTGCGGTAGTTGGCGCAGAGTACGCCCCAGCGGCGGATGACCGGGGCGAAGGCTTCCCGGTAGGCGGCGCGCAGCGTGGCGTCCTGCCGTGGGTCGGCCGCCAGTCTGGCCGCGAATTCAGCCTGGAACGCCGCCGCCCCGCCCGAGGCCCAGAGCTGTACCCGCGCATAGAGATGATGCAGGCGCCCAGCCACGCCGCGCGGCCGGGAATCGAGCTTCGGCAACGCGGCGGATTGGCGCCCCCACCCCAGGAAATTATACTCCTGGCGCTGCATCTCATAAGCGGCGGACTGCACGGCATGGGCCAAGCCGGCGCAGGCCACCAGAGCCCAGGCCCAACCGCCCATATAGCGGCTCATCGCCATGGCCAGCCCCACATAAACGGCGGTGAAGGTGACGTAATCGCAAACCCCGTCCAGAACCTTGCCAAGCTCGGAATAGCTCTTGGTCAGGCGGGCAAGCTGGCCATCCGCCCCGTCCATCACATGCCAAGCGAGCATCAGCACGAAACCGAGAACGGCCGCCCAATGCGCGTTGTAAAAATGATAGGCCACCCCCGCCAGCACACCGCATCCCATGCCAATGAGCGACACCGCGTTGGGCGTGACACCGTATTTGGCGAATACCGGCACCAGCCGGGCTGATAAGGGGTGAATGAAATAGAGGTTCGTCGGATCCTCGATCTCGTAAGTCCGGCGGACGGGGTCCGCCGCGCCCAGGCTGGCTGCGTCGCTCACTGCCATCGATCTCTTTTACAACCGGCCCTCATCCAGCAGCGCCTCGGCCTTGCCGAAGGCGATGGGGTCGTCGACATCCACCCAAAGCCGGTCGCCAATGTCGAACACGCGTGCCTTGTTCCATTCCGCCAGCACGTTCATGGCGCCTGAGATGCTGTCGTCGCCGCGCGCCTGGGAGGCTTCCAGCGCGTCGAACATCACCGGGGTGCAACGGAACACACCCGTATCGAAACAATTAAAATCCTTGATAACCTTGCCGATATGCCTGAGACGCTCGCCTTCGCATTTCACACGGGTCACGTCCTCGGGGTCGTTCAGCGGATCGTCGATGTTGAAATCCACCCCCAGCGTGACCGTGCCGGGCTCCTGCCGCGCCTGGATCAGGCGGCGGAGAATGTCCGGATCGACCAGATGGTCGCACATGGTGAGCAGAAAAGGTTCATCCAGAAACTGCTTGGCGGTCAGAACGGAGACACCGTTCGCCCGGTCCCAGGCGCGGTTATGGATGCTGGTCACGTGAATGCCGGAACGACGCGAAAAATCCCGCAGACGCTCCTGCAGCTCCTCCGCGCGGTAGCCGGTCACGACGAGAAACTCGTCGATCCCGGCTTCCTTGCCATTGGCGATGACGCGCTCGATCAGCGGGACGCCACGGATGGGGATCAACGGCTTTAGCGCCCCCTTCTCACGCAGGCGCGTGCCTTGACCGGCGGCGACAATCAGACCTTTCATTCGGCGGCGGTCACCGCCAAGGCCGGACGGCAAGTGCGGATGAATTCTTCCGTCATCTCGCAAGCGATATCGTCCGTGTACTGGGCGGGCGGATGCTTGCAGAAATAGGCGGAGGGGCCAGCGAGCACGCCGCCCACGCCCGCTTCCAGCGCCAGCTTGCAGCAACGGATCATGTCGATGACCACGCCAGCGGAATTCGGGCTGTCCTGCACGGAGAGGCGAAGCTCCAGATCCATCGGCACATCGCCGAATTGCAGGCCTTCCATGCGGATGAAGGCGATCTTGTTATCATTCTGCCAGGGCACGTAGTCGGAGGGGCCGATATGGATGTCCTCTTTCTGCATGCGCTTCTTGGTCACGGCCTGCACGGCCTCGGTCTTGGATTTCTTCTTGGAAGCCAGACGCTGCTGGTTCTTCATGTTCAGGAAGTCGGTATTGCCGCCGGTGTTCAACTGGTAGGTATGCAGCAGCTTGACGCCGCGCTTGGCGAACAGGTCGGTCAGCACGCGATGGGTAATGGTCGCCCCCACCTGGGATTTGATGTCGTCGCCGATGATCGGCAGTTTGGCCGCGGCGAAACGGTCCGCATAGGCTTTGTCGCTGGCGATGAAGACCGGCATGTTGTTGACGAAGCCGCAGCCCGCCTCCAGGGCGCAATCGGCGTAGAAGCGCGCGGCCGCCTCGGAACCCACCGGCATATAATTCAGCAGCACGTCGGCGCGGCTGGCTTTCAGCTCGGCGACGATCTCGGCCTTGGTCGGTTCCTTGGCCCCGGAACGCACGAAGGTGCGGTCCTCGTCGTAATCGGCCATATGCTCGGAGATCCCGTCCAGCACCTGCCCCATGCTGACCTTCACCCCGCAATCGGGGATCTCGGCCTGGAAGATCTTCGTGCAGTTGGGCTTGGCGAAGATGGCCCGGTTCACATCCTGACCGACCTTGCGGGCATCCACGTCGAACGCGGCGACGACCCGGATGTCGCACGGCTTGTAGCCGCCGATCTCGGTGTGCATGAGACCGACCACGCCCTCGGCGCAGCGCTCCGGCGTGTAGTAATAAATGCCCTGGATCAGGGAGCTAGCACAGTTGCCGATGCCAGCGATCGCAATGCGGATGCCGCCATTCTTCGCCATAATCAACCTCGTCTATCTCTAAAGTCTTCAGCAGGACAGGACATTATCGCCGGGCATCCGGACAGATGCACGGACGCAACCCAGCCAAGACGGAATGACCGCCATGGTCCGAAAACATCCCGTGAGTCGTATTCGTACCGCAACCCCGCAACTCAATGCCTCCTGCCACTCGCAGCCACGCCGGAAAACGGCGCCGGAGCCTCATGCACACGGCCGTGGCACCGGATGGGCCACGGGAGAATTTGGGTGAGTCCGGGCACTGCGCAATAGGTTAAGCGAGGCTCCTACCTCTTTATGCAATATGTCGCAAGTATGACATGTAATTTAGCCGCGGCCGCACAGCGATCATGCCCGAACCGAAGGATCCGGCAGAATCTCCGTCACCAGGGCGCTGTAGAGCTGGGTCCGGCGGTGGGCGCGCACATAATCAGGGCTGATCCGGGCCACATAGGGCTTGGTGCGGACCGAACCATACCAATGCACGACCCGGGTTTCGGGCCGCACCACCCTCCCCAGCGCGGCGGGCGCATTGCGGCAGGGGCGGAACCAATGCTCGGATATTTCCGGCGCCAGCGGGTAGAAACAGGCGGGCTCATGCACCACCAGCCCAGGCCACGGGTCGGCCTCCAGCAATGCCTGGTAGAGATCAGGCCCCAACGCATAGGGGCCTGGCGGTTCGTCCGGCGGAAGGGCGGCCATGGCGCGGAGCACGGCGGCGAGCAGGGGCGCGCCCGCCACACAGCCCATCACCGCGTTATTCACCGCGGGCACATACCAGCCCTCCACGAAGCGAAACCCTCGCCAGCCGCCAGGCGCGCGGCGCAGCCCCTTGCGCAACACATCCAGCCCCAGATGTTTCGCCCAGACCAGGGGCGACCGCGACCGATAGACCCAATGCGGCCAGACGATCCGCTCCGCTCCAATGAACTGGCTCGCCCCCAGCAAGGGGGTGAGAGGCGCGACGGTGAGGGTATCGACGTCCATATAAACACCGCCATGCAGATACAGGATGGCGGCGCGCAGCATGTCCGCCCGCTGCACCGGACTTTGCAGCCGGACATAAAGGCGGGTGAGCGCGTCATCCAATCCCAGCGTCTCCTGCGCGGCGAGGAGCAGCGCGGGGGCATCGGCATGGTGAAACCGCACACCGGCCGCCGCCAGGGCGCGCACCACCGGGCCATCGGCCAGCGGGTCGGTATGATGCAGGCACACATCATCCATCCCGGAGCGCGCCACGGCGGAGAGCAACGCAAATCCGTGCGCCCAGGCCAGGCTGGGGCCGATCCAGCAAAAATGCAGGGTTCCAGGAATGGGCATGAAGAATTCGTAATCCAGACGGCGGGGAAATGGCGGGGTTGCGCTGGTGCTAGGCGGCGGACAGCTTGGCTGTCAACCGCGCCATACGGCAAAGCCATTGCCATTCCCGTGTGAGTCTGTTAGCGCCAACGGATGGCATCAATGGTAAATTCCAGGCAATATGACTGAGCCAACCCCGACTCACCATCCAGGGCTGGTCAAGCGTTTCGCCGATTTCGGAACCATCGCCGAGGCTCTGGACTATGCCGCGCAGGGCCCGACGGGCCTGAATTTCTATTCCGGCAAGGGCGTTCTCACGGAAACGCTACCTTACGCCACCCTGCGGACGCAGGCCATCGCGCTGGCGCGGCGGCTGCTGGGCACCGGGTTGAAACCCGGCGAGCGCGTGGGGCTGTTGGCCGAAAGCGACGGCGATTTCGCCCGCGCCTTCTTTGCCTGCCAATATGCCGGGCTGGTACCAGCCCCCCTGCCCTTGCCCGCGGCCTTCGGCGGCAAGGATGGGTATATCTCTTTCCTGCGCCGGATGATTCAGCGCGCCGAGGCCCATGCCGTATTCGGCCCCGCCGTGCTGGCGGACTGGCTGGGAGAGGCGGTGGCAGGGCTGGAGTTGCGGTGCGCGGGCATGATCCGCGCGCTCGACGACGCGCCGATGGTGGCGGAAGACAGCCTACCCGCGCCGGAATCGCTCGCCTATCTGCAATTCTCCTCCGGCTCCACCCGATTTCCGCTTGGCGTGGCGGTGACACAAGCCGCCTTCATGGCCAATGCGCATTACATGGCCAAATACGGGTTGCAGGTGAATGAGGACGACCGCTGCTCGACCTGGTTGCCTTATTACCACGATATGGGGCTGGTCGGGTTCCTGCTGATGCCGATGGCCTGCCAGCTCTCGGTCGATATTCTGCCCACGCGCGAATTCGCCCGCCGGCCGCTGCTTTGGCTGCAATTGATCACCCGCAACAAGGGCAGCATCTCCTTCAGCCCCTCGTTCGGCTATGAGCTGTGCGCGCGGCGCGCCCAAACAGCCTCGACGGAGGGGATCGATCTGTCTTCCTGGCGCAGGGCCGGAATCGGCGGAGATATGATCCGCCCCGCCGTGCTGACTCGTTTTTCCGAACGTTTTCAAGCCAATGGCTTCAAGGCAACCGCCTTCATCCCCTGCTATGGCATGGCCGAGGCCACGCTGGCCCTGAGCTTCAGCCCGGATGGTCAGGGCGCCAAGGAAGATTCGGTGGACGGGCTGGTGCTGGAGCGTGAGCATCGCGCCGTGCCCGCCAATGAAAACAGCGAACGCACGCGCCATTTCGTGATTTGCGGCCAGATGCTGCCCGAACATGAGGTGGAGGTGCGCGGCGAAGACGGCACCTTGCTGGCCGAGCGCGAGGTCGGGCGCATCTTCGTGCGCGGACCAAGCCTGATGCTGGGTTATTTCGGCGCGCCGGAGGAAACGGCGCGCGTGCTCTCCCAGGATGGCTGGCTGGATACAGGCGATCTTGGCTATCTGATCAACGGGCAGATCGTGATCACCGGCCGGGCGAAGGATCTGGTGATCGTGAATGGCCGCAATGTCTGGCCGCAGGATCTGGAATGGGCCGCCGAGGCGGAAATCGCCTCCCTGCGCAGCGGAGACGTGGCGGTGTTCTCGGTGGATCATGGCGAGGAGGAGGAGGAGGTCATCGTGCTGGTCCAGTGCCGCCTGACCGACCCCGCCGCGCGCGAGGCGCTGACATTGGAACTGACCCGTTTTTTCCGTGGCCGTCAGGGGCTGGAAACACGCGTGGTGCTGGTGCCGCCGCACAGCCTGCCACAGACCTCTTCTGGCAAACTCAGCCGTTCACGCGCCAGGATGATGTATCTGGACGGCGCCTTTCAGCCTCGGGCCGCCGCCACCGCCGCCGAATGAACCCGCCACTGGCCGCCGTGACCGGCGGAACGGGGTTTCTGGGCGCGCATCTGGTACCTGCCCTGGCACGCGCGGGCTTCCGGCTGCGGCTGTTGGCCCGCCGCCCCCCGGCGCACCCGGCCCTTGCTGGCCTCTCTTTTGAAACCGTCCCCGGCGCGCTGGAGAATGAGGAGGCCCTCTCCCGGCTGGTGCGCGGTGCCGATGTGGTGGTGCATGCGGCGGGGCTGATCAAGGCGCGCAACCGGGCTTCGTTCTTGCGTGGCAACATGGAAGGCACGGCCTGCCTGGCGCGGCTGACACAGCACCTGGCACCGCAAGCGCGTTTCCTGCTGATCTCATCCCTGGCGGCGCGCGAGCCCGGGTTGTCCGATTATGGGTTCAGCAAGCATGCCGCCGAGGCCGCCGCCCGCCAGAGTTTCGGCGATGCGCCCGAACGGCTTGCCATACTGCGCCCCCCCGCGATTTACGGCCCCTGGGACCGCGAAACCCTGGCCCTGTTCAAAGCCAGCCTACGCCCCGTGGCACCGCTGCCAGGCAGGGGCAGGGCCGCCGTGATCCATGCGCGGGACGCGGCTGGGGCGATCGCCGCCATGGCAGGTGAAAGATTCCGGCCCGGCTGCTTCACCTTGGCGGACGATACACCCGAGGGCTATGAGATGCGCGCGCTGATGATGGCGGCCGCGCGGGCCACGGGCGGGCATCCATATCTACCGACCTTGCCTGGCGCGCTGGTTCTGGCGGCTGGATTTTTCAGCGGCCTGGCTGGCAAGGTGAGCCGCGCCCCGCCGATCTTCACACTGGGCAAGGCCCGGGAAATCCTGCATCCGGATTGGTCCGTGCCAATGGAGGAGCTACTACCCCGGGAGATCTATAGGCCGCGCATCTCCCTGGCGGCGGGATTCGCGGAAACGGTGGCATGGTACCGGCGGGCGGGGTGGCTGAAAGAAAGCCGCCATGGCTGACCCTCAGCCGGCATGACCAGAGAAAACCGCCGCCTCCACGGCCGGCGACCGCGGCGCGGCAGGCAGGGGCTGAACCCGCCAGCGCCCCATGCTCACGGTGGACTGGCCATCGCCCGCCGGCAATCGCGGCCCTTGGTCAGGCGCTTCTCACGCCATGACCGCGCGCGCCGGATCGAGTTCTGTGCCGCGCAACACGACATTGGCATGCTCACGCATCAGCGCTTCCGCCCGCGCGCCCTGGCGCGCGGCGATGGCTTCGACAATGCTGTGATGCTGCATATGCGCATAGGCTAAACGCTTATATTCCATCGTGAGATTGTTCCGGTCGACCGCCAATGCCTTGACCGAGGCGAAGGGCAGATGATCGTTACGGGCCAACGCCTCCTGGATCGCGTCGTTACCCGAAGCGAAGATGATGGCGGCGTGAAATCTGAGATTCATGTCCAAGTAAAGCGGGATGCCAGGTTCGGTCAGTTCGCCCTTTTCCAACAGGGCATCACCGTCGCGCAGGCAGGTGAAAAGCTCTCGCAGCACCTCCTTGCCAACACCGCGTTCAGCCACAAGCCGCGCGGCCAACCCTTCCAGCACGCCACGGACTTCCACGGCGCCCACGATCTGGCTGGGCGACACGGCGCGAACGGCGAAACCACGCGCCCCGGCACGAACCAGCAACCCTTCCTGTTCCAGTTCCCGGAAGGCCATGCGGACCGGCATGCGCGACACACCCAGGCGCTCGGCCAGGGGAATTTCCGCCAGACGCTCCCCCGCAGCCAGATCCCCAGCTTCGATCATACGCCGGAGTGTGACCAAAACGCGCTGACCTGTCCTTTCACCGCTCACTGATCTGTCCTTTATTGGATCCAATAATTTGAATATTATTGACTCCGATACCTAGTTTTGTGCTTATTGGATACATTATTAAATAATAACACCGGAGTGAACGCGATGTTCCTAAAAAACGCCTGGTATGTGGCCGCCATGCCGGAAGAGGTGGGAAAAGCGCCGCTGGCCCGGACGGTTTGCGGTGAAAAGCTGGTATTTTATCGCGGGCCAGATGGAAAAGCGGTGGCGGTGGAGGATTTCTGCCCGCATCGCGGCGCGCCGCTGTCGCTTGGCTATGTCGAGAATGGGCGGCTTGTCTGCGGGTATCATGGGTTGGCCATGGGGTGCGACGGCAAGGCGCTGGACATGCCAGGCCAGCGTGTGCGTGGGTTCCCCGCCATCAAATCCTATGCGGTGGAAGAACGCTACGGCTTTATCTGGGTTTGGCCAGGGGAGCCGGAAAAAGCGGATCCAGCGATGATTCATCATCTGGACTGGGCGGAAAAGGCGGAATGGGCTTATGGCGGGGGCCTGTACCACATCAAATGCGATTATCGGCTGATGATCGATAATCTCATGGACCTGACCCATGAGACCTATGTGCATACGGGAAGCATTGGCCAGAAAGAGATCGACGAAGCACTTGTTTCCACCAAGACCGAGGGGGAGCATGTGATGACCAGCCGGTTCATGGACGGGGTACAGCCCCCGCCTTTCTGGCGCATGGCCCTGCGCATGAACGACCTGGCCGACGATGTGAAGGTGGATCGCTGGCAGATCTGCCATTTTCATCCCCCCTCTCACGTACTGATCGAGGTGGGCGTGGCCCATGCCGGGCAAGGTGGATATCACGCGCCGGACGCGGTCAAGGCGTCCAGCATCGTGGTCGATTTCATCACCCCCGAAACCGAGACGTCCCATTGGTATTTCTGGGGCATGGCGCGGCGCTTCAAACCAGGAGACGCGGCCCTGACAACGCAAATCCGCGAAGGGCAGGGCAAGATTTTCAACGAGGACCGCGAAATGCTGGAACAGCAGCAGCAGAACCTGCTGCGCTGGCCTGAGCGGCATTTGCTGAAACTGAACATCGATGCGGGAGGGGTGCAGTCGCGCCGGATCATCGAACGGAAATTGATGGAAGAGGTGGCGGCGTGAGGCCGAACGACCCGCTGACCGAAGCCGAGATCACGGATATACAGGACGAGGCGGAAAATGTGCGGGCGTTCCAGCTTGCCGCATGTTCCGGCGGGCTGGCCCCCTTCACGGCGGGAGCGCATGTGGATGTGCATCTGCCGGGCGGGCTGGTGCGGCAATATTCGCTGTTCGGAGATCCCGACGCCCACGAGGATTACCGGATCGCGGTCCTACGCGAGCCGGCCTCCCGAGGCGGGTCGGCCGCGATGCATGCGCTGAAGCCAGGCGACCGGCTGCGCATCAGCCCCCCGCGCAATTTATTTCCCCTGGATGAGACGGCCGACAAAACCCTGCTGTTCGCGGGCGGAATCGGTATTACGCCGATTCTGGCCATGGCGCGCAGGCTCCATAATCTGGGACGGTGCTTCGAGCTGCATTATTGCGCGCGCAGCCCGGCGCGGGCGGCGTTTCTGGACAGGTTGGCGCAAGCGCCCTTCTCGGCGGATATCTTCACCCATTTCGACGATGGCGACGCCAGCCAGAAGCTGAATACCCATGACTTGCTGGCCAAACCGCAAGCCGGAACGCATCTGTATGTGTGCGGACCGGGTGGGTTCATGGCCCACCTACTCTCCACGGCCCAGGAAGCCGGGTGGGATGAAGCGCAATTGCACCGGGAATATTTTTCTGCCCAGGAAGCCACGGACCAGGAAAACCAGCCATTCGACATTGAAATCGCCAGCACCGGCCAGGTTTTAACCGTGCCGGCCGACGTCACGGCCTGGCGGGTTCTGGACCAGGCTGGGTTTGCCGTGCCCGTTTCCTGTGAGCAGGGTATTTGCGGAACCTGTCTGCTGGGCGTGAAGTCCGGCACACCGGAACATCGGGACAGTTACCTCACGGATGAGGAGCGGGCCATGAACGACCAATTCACCCCTTGCTGCTCACGTTCAAAAACAAAAAGGCTGGTTCTGGATCTTTAATAAACCCGGGGAAGCGCCCGGACACACGCCGCGAAACAAAGATAAGGCGCGCGGCAACAAGGGAGGGGGTGGAAACGAATGCCCGACAAGGAGCAACGAAGCCGGTTCATAGAGGCCGCCGGGGCCGAGCAGATGCATGTCTGGGACAATGCGCTTTGGCAAGTCATGGGCGGGCTGCGTTCAAGCACGATCGACGAGACGCCTTTTTTTGGGCGCGCGCGGTTTCAATCCGCGGGGCGGGTGAAATTATGCGAATTGCTGTCCTCACCCGTGACCGTCGAACGGGATGCGGCCAACGCCAAGCGTGAGGACCGGGACCTGGTGAAGATCACTGTTCAGATTTCCGGACGCAGCGCCTTCATCCAATCGGGACGCGAGGTGATTCTCGACGGGGCGGGATGGACGTTTTACGATACCGCGCGCCCTTACCGGGTGGTGAATTTCACCCCGGTCCATCAATTTGTCCTACTGGTGCCAAAAGCGGATCTTTTTCTGTCCCCTCTTCATCTCGACCGCCACGGCACGCGAAAATTTGGCGTCAATGCCGGGGTTGAGAAAATTTTTCCAAACTACATCCAAACCATCCTGTCGGACGGTGAAACGGCCACGGATGAAGAAGCGGAAACGTTGGGCGACATCGCGACCAACCTCTTGCGCCTGTCCATTTCCGGCGCGGTACGCGAGCGGGCCGGCATTCCCGCGCAGGAGACATTGGCATTTCAGGTCAAGCAATATATCCGCGCGCATATCGACGATCCGGAACTCGGTGTGCAGCGGCTAGCCGAACGCTTTGGCTGTTCGAAGCGTCATCTGCATCGCGCCTTCTCCGGCAACGATCTTTCATTGTCCGATTTCATCTGGCAGTCGCGGCTGGAAAGATGCGCCATGTCCTTGAAAGCGGAAAGGAGCATGGGGATGTCGATCGGACAGATAGCCTTTCAGCACGGGTTCAACAATTTTTCCCATTTCAGCCGGATGTTCCACCGGCATTTCGGGTGCACGCCCAGCCTCTACCGGCAGGAAAAATGCTGACGGCGGAAACAAGGCCTGTGTCCCTTTCGGATAAATATTCAGGTCTCTCCCGACACAGCGGGGCTGGCATGAATATGCGATCAGTAAAACACCGTTTGAAACATGACGGTTAAAGAAACACTAATAAAGAGGAGGAAATCCGCGATGAGGATCAAGCCATGAATCCGGGAATGTTCCGGCTTTAACGCCCTGTCCTGATCGCCGCCAGAACGCTGGGCCATTCAGTTGGACTGGCACTTTCAGACCAATGTGAACGGCCGCTGTTTTGGCCGGTGGAGCGGCTTGCCCCCTCCTCTGATTATTATGTTATATAACAATCAATTAAACATCGCGGTCATGTCAAAAATCGCGGTGCAAAACACACACCCTGCCAGGGGTGAAACGGGAGCATCCAATGAAAATCAACAAACGCGGTGGCTTGTCCCACGCTGTCCTCGGGATGGTGCTGGCGTGTGCCTCCGGCTTCACGGCGGCCCAGGCCGTCTCGGTCAATGAGCCATCCGGCATCAATCTGGGCGGCACCAGCTTTTTCGACGCGCTAGGCAAGTACACGCCCGGCCTCATATATCAGCAATATTTCCAGATCCAGCACTTCAACAGCGTCAATGGCGACAATGGAGACGCCTTACCGGTCTTCAAGAACACCAGCATCACCGCCATCGTGTCGCTGAACCAGTTCATCTATGTCTCGCCTTACCATCTGTTCGGCGGGGTGCTGGGCGCGATGGCCATCGTGCCCCTGACAGACCTCAACGCCTCCTTCGCGCATGACAGCCCGGCCAAACTGGTGGCCAATCGCGGCATGGGGATCGGGGATATCACCTGGGGGCCGTTCATCGCCTTTCCGCCGGTCATCCGCAATGGCCGCCCGGTATTTGCCCAACGCATGGAATTCGACATCATCTCTCCCACGGGATCCTACGATACCTCGAAAGACATCAATCCCAGTTCCGGCTTTTGGTCCATCAACCCATATTGGACGGTGACCCTGATGCCAACGGCCAAAACCGAAATGTCCGCGCGCTTCAACTACCTGCATAATTTCACCAACGGCCACCCGGCCTCCAGCGACCCCCTTCCCGCCGGCACCACGACCCAGGCGGGCGACGCGGGGTGGGTGAATTTCACCGCCTCCTATGAAGTCCTGCCGAAACTCAATGTCGGTCTCAACGGATATTACTTCAAGCAATTCACCGACGATCAGGTCAACGGCATCGTCCAGAAAGGTACGGAAACGGAAAGTCTTTCCCTCGGGCCTGGCGCCACCTATATGTTCAACCAGAACAATATCGGTTTTCTGAACGTCTATCTGCCGGTGGTGAAGAAAAACACGACCAACGGGTTCAATGTGATCCTGCGTTATATTCACGCCTTCTGAAACTCAAAAAAATTTCGAGGGAACGTCATGAACGATCATGTTTCCACCCGTCGTCCCGGGCTCTCCCGCCGCCTCATGCTCGGCGCCACCGCCGGGCTTTCCCTGGCGCCGGGCTGGCGCCCGGCACGGGCCGGCGCCACGAATACATTGCGTGTCGGCTTTATCAGCCCGCGTACGGGCCCGCTGGCCGGATTCGGCGAGGGGGATCCTTTCATTCTCGGCCTTGTCCGCCAAGCCCTGACCAGCGGCCTGGCACTGAACGGCACGACCTACGACGTCACCATTCTGGACCGCGACACACAATCCGACCCGGCCCGGGCAAGCCAGTTGGCGAAGGATCTGATCAACGGCCAGCAAATCGACCTGATGCTCACCACCTCCACCCCGGAAGTGGTGAACCCGGTGGCGGATGCGTGCGAAGCGGCGGGCGTGCCCTGCCTGTCCACCATCGTGCCCTGGGAATCGTGGTATTTCGGGCGCGGCGCGAAACCTGGCCAGCCTTCGCCGTTCAAATGGAGCTATCATTTCTGCTTCGGCACGGAGCAATTCAAGCAGCTTTACCTGTCCACGTGGAACAATGCCGTCTCCAGCAACAAGCGCGTGGCGGTGCTGTGCCCCAACGACGCGGACGGTAACGCCATCCGCGCCCATCTTCTGCCCGACCTCGCCAAGGCCGGGTTCGACATGGTGGACCCTGGCGGTTATCAGGACGGCACAACCGATTATTCCGCTCAGATCGCCCTGTTCAAGAAAGCGGGCTGCGAGGTGTTCTGCACCTTTCCCATCCCGCCGGATTTCACCACCTTCTGGCGGCAAGCCGCGCAGCAGGGCCTCACACGCCAGATGAAGATCGTGACGGTGGCGAAAACCGGGCTCTTTCCCTCGCAGATGGAAGCGCTGGGGCCGCTCGGCCACCGCATCAACGCGGGCGCTTACTGGCATCCCGTGTTTCCATACAGTTCCGCGCTCACGGGGCTCAGCTCCACCCAACTCGCCAATGCCTATCAAACCAAGACAGGCCGGCAGTGGGAACAGCAGCTCGGCCCCTCTCTCGCTTTGTTCGACGCCATGGTCGCCACGCTGAAATCCGCTGGCAATCCGAAAGACAAGGCGGCCGTCGCCAAGGCGATGAGCACGCTGCAAACCACAACGGTACTGGGCAAGATCGATTTCGTGAACGGCCCGGTGCCGAATGTGGCCACCACCAACCTGATCGGCGCGCAATGGCTGAAGGCAAAATCCGGCAAATACAAGCTGGATTACCGCACCTTTGAGCATGTGGAAGACCCCGCCGTGCCCATCCAGGGCCCGCTTGAGCCCTATAAAATGTAATGGAAGGCCCGGACATGTCTCTGGCTGAACTTGATACCCTGCTGGAAATGATGGCGGCAAATCCCCCGCCGCACGGCGGCCCCTTGGAATTGCGCGGCTGGTTCGAGGCCATGCATGAAGCCCTGCCGGTCCCGGAGGGGGTGGAGATTCGGCGCGTCGCGGCAGGTCCGGCGGGCGCGGATCTCATTCTACCCGCCGGCGCGGCACCCGGCAGACTGATCATCTACTATCATGGCGGCGGCTTCGTGCTGGGCTCCGCCAGAACTCACCGCACGGTGGCGGCCAACCTCGCCCACGCCGCGAATATCGCGGTACTGGCGGCGGATTACCGCCTCGCGCCGGAACATGTCTTCCCCGCCGCGCATGACGATGCCCTGGCCGCCCACCAATGGGCCGTGGCCGCAGGGTACGAGGCCATTGCCTTGGCGGGAGACAGCGCCGGCGGCAATCTCGCCCTGTCCACCGCCATACGGGCACGCCATGCTGGGGACCAGACCCTGGCGGCCCTGGCCCTCATGTCACCTGCCCTGGATTTTGCGGCGGATGGTGAAACCCACCATAATGTCGCCGACGATCCGATCCTCTCCAAGGAGCTGATCGGTCTGTTCCTCGGGGCGTATTTGCCGGGCCAGGACCTGCGCGACCCGGCGGTAACGCCCTTGTTCGCGGATCTTTCCGGTTTGCCGCCAGTGCTCATTCATGTCGGATCACGGGAGATGCTCCGCGATGATTCCGTCACCATCGCGCGCAAGCTGCGCGCCGCGAATGTATGGGCCGAGCTGCGGATCTGGGATGGCATGTGCCATTCCTGGCAGCTTTATGCGCCATTGCTGCGGGAGGGAATGGCCTCCATCGAGGAGATGGCCCTCTTTCTGCGCGGCCACCTGCTGGCCCCATGAGTACTGCCCTCACGAGCGCTGGCTCCACGAACGCTGGCTCCTCCACGACCATGCTGCTGGAAGCAACCGGCCTGGTGAAGCGCTATGGCGCGCTGGCGGTTGTCAATGGCGTCGATTTCCGGATGGCGGAGAATGAGGCTGTCGGCATTGTC
The DNA here is from genome assembly GCF_050253495.1 of Acidocella sp. NCBI lineage: Bacteria > Pseudomonadati > Pseudomonadota > Alphaproteobacteria > Acetobacterales > Acidocellaceae > Acidocella > Acidocella sp. Next base: position 60,478 of record NZ_JBFWIX010000006.1, on the reverse strand, counting down.
GGACCCAACGGGGCCGGCAAGACCAGCCTACTCAACTTGCTCTCCGGCGCCGTGCCGGTAAGCGAAGGCCGCATCGCGCTGCGGGGCGCCGTCATCACCGGGCAGGATGCCGCTTGGCGCTGCCGCCACGGCATCGGCCGGTCCCACCAGGTGCCAAAACCCTTCGGCGGCATGACGGTGTTCGAGAATCTGCTGGTGGCCGCGACGCAAGGCGGCGGCTTCGCCCAGCACGAAGCCTATGACCGCGCCGTGGATTCCTTGCAGCTTTGCGGCATGCTGCCCACCGCCAACCGCCCGGCGGAAGCGCTGGGCCTGCTGGAGCGCAAGCGCCTGGAACTGGCCCGCGCCCTGGCCACCGGCCCGGAGCTTCTGCTTCTGGATGAAATCGGCGGGGGCCTGACCGATGGCGAGGCGCTGGAACTGGTGGAGGTGATTCTCGACCTGCGGCGGCGCGGCATCGCCATCGTCTGGATCGAGCATATCGTCCATATCCTCGTCAAGGTCGTGACCCGGCTGGTCTGCATGGATGCCGGGCGCGTCATTGCCGAGGGAGATCCCCGGGCGGTTCTGAAAGACCCTGTCGTGATCAGTGCCTATCTCGGCGCGGAGGACGCGGCATGAGCCTTCTGGATATCGAACATCTCAAGGCCCGTCACGGCTTGCTGGTGGCGCTGCACGACCTGTCTTTTTCCATGGAACAAGGCGAGGTTCTGGCCATTGTCGGCGCCAACGGCGCGGGCAAGACCACTCTGATGCGCAGCATCGCGGGCGCGCACCGCCCGGCCCAGGGACGTATCATGTTCCGTGGGCAGGATGTCACGCGGCTTTCCGCCCACAGGCGCGTGCGCGGCGGCATTGCCCTGGTGCCGGAAGGGCGCAGGCTTTTCCCCGGCATGAATGTGCAGGACACGCTGCGCTTGGCCGCCTGCCGCAAGGGCATATGGAATTTCGACAATGTGCTGGAGGCTCTGCCGCAGCTCAAACCCATCCTCAAACGCCAGGCGGGGCTGCTCTCCGGCGGGCAGCAGCAGGCCGTGGCCATCGGCCGCGCGCTGATGACCAACCCGGAGCTGCTGCTGCTGGACGAACTGTCCCTTGGCCTCTCCCCCGTGGCGGTGGAGGGCGTTTACGAGGCGCTCCCCAAACTGCGCCAGGCCGGCACCACCATCATCCTGGTGGAGCAGGATCTGCGCCGCGCCATGGCCACCGCCACGCGGCTCATCTGCATGCTGGAAGGGCGCATCGTGCTGTCCGGCGATGCGGGCAGCCTGACACGCGAGGCTGTGATGGATGCCTATTTCGGCCTCAACCGGCAAACGCACTGAAAGGGGGCGGCATTGTTCTGGCTTAATCAGGTTCTGCAAGGCGTTCTGCTCGGCGGTTATTACGCGCTGCTGGCGGCGGGGCTGTCCTTTCTGTTTGGCGTCATGCGCGTCATCAACCTGGCTCATGGCTCGCTGGCCGTGCTGGGGGCCTTCATCATGATGGTGATCTATCAGGCGCTCGGCCTCTCTCCGCTCACCGGGCTGCTGCTCATGCTGCCCATCATGGCGCTGCTGGGGGTCGCGCTGCAACTTCTGATCATCGAACCCAGCCTGAAGGGCGGGGCCTTGGTGCCGCTGCTGGCCACGTTCGGCCTGGCGCTGATCTGCGACAATGTGCTGTTCAGCATCTTCGGCGCGGACACACAATCCTTCGCGGCCGATATCGGCACGCTCTCCTATGGGAGCTGGAATCTCGGCGGCATCTATATCAGCCAGCTTGCCTGCCTGGTCTTTGCCGTGGCGTTGCTGGTGCTGGGCGGCACGCAGCTTCTGCTCTCGCGCACGCAGATCGGCCGACGCATCCGCGCCACGGCGGAGGATGAGGATGCGGCACGCCTCTCAGGGATCGACACGCGCCGGATCCGCGCCGCCACCACGGCATTGGCCATGGTGATGATCGGACTGGCCGGGGCGGCGCTGGGGGCCAGCGGCAGCTTCGACCCCTATGCCGGCGGCCCCCAGCTGCTCTACGCCTTCGAAGCCGTGGTGATTGGCGGCACCGGCTCGCTCTGGGGCACGCTGATCGGCGGCATCGTGCTGGGCGTGGCGCAGGGCGTGGGCGGGGCCATCAACACCCATCTTTCACAGATCGCGGGCCATGCCGTGTTTCTCATCGTGCTGATCGCCCGGCTGCGCCAGGGTGGTGAGATCAGCGCTTATCTCCGCCGTCTCCGCGTGAGGGTCGCATGACGCAAGCCTACAAAGTCCAGCGCTGGACGAACCGGTCCATCGCCAGCAGCGCCCTGATCAGCGTGCTGCAACTGGCCCTGCTGGCCGGGCCATTTCTTCTCTCGGCCAATGCGGTCGATCATCTCACCACCTTATTCGTGTATGTGATGCTGGCCATCACCTGGAACGCTCTGGCGGGCTATGGCGGGCTGGTCTCGGTGGGGCAGCAGCTTTTCTTCGGCTTCGGCGCCTATGCCGCCATCAGGCTTTCCCAGGCGGGGGTGCCGGTCTATGCGGCACTGGCCTTGGGCGGCGGGGCCAGCGCCATACTGGCCCTCATCGTCTCCAGCTTCATGCTGAAGCTGCGCGCCGGGGAATTCGCCATCGGCATGTGGGTTCTGGCCGCGCTGGTGCAGCTCTTGGTGAGCCTTGACCCCATCGTCCAGGGCGCCACCGGCACCTCGCTGCTGGCGCTCAACGGCTTCGCCCCCGCCGCGCGCCGGGCCGACACATACTGGTTCGGGCTGGTGGCCATGGCGGGTGTGGCGCTGCTGTTGTTTTTGCTGCTGCGTTCCCGCCTGGGAGCGGCGATGCAGGCCATCCGGGACGATGAGGAAGCGGCGCGTTCCGTCGGGGTGCGGGTGCAGCGCGCCAAGCGCATCATGTTCGTGCTGGCCGCCCTGGGCGCCGGCATGGCGGGCGCCGTATGGCTCGCCACCTCCATCTCCTTCCAGCCCAATACTTATTTCGGCGTGCAATGGACGGCCTATATGATCTTCATGACGCTGGTCGGCGGCATCGGCACGTTCGAGGGCCCGATCCTCGGCGCGATCCTGTTCTTCGCGGTGGAAGCCGCCTTCGGCGCGGAAGGCGTGTGGTATCTCATCGGTATCGGCGCCGCCGCCGTGGGTTTCGCGCTGTTGCTGCCCCAGGGCATCTGGGGCTGGCTGGAACGCCGCTATGCGCTGCGGCTGCTGCCTGTCGGCTATGTGCTGAAACTACAGGAAACGGATGCCGGGCCAAGCCGCGGCCGGGCCCGGCATCCATCCCCTCCCCCGCCCGCCGCGATGCGGGTTTCCGAACAATCCTGAATTCATCCCAAGACACGGAGTCACCACTATGTTGGACGCAGCGACACAAGGCTCATTTCTAGGCACCGCCTGGGAGGGCAAGCTGTTCAATGGCGACTGGATCGCCGCCCCGGCCACGGCCGACGTCATGGAGCCCGCGACCGGCGGCGTGCTCACCCACGCCGGCATCGGCGGCGCGGCGGCGATTGCGGCGGCGGCGGACACGGCCAAGGCGGCCCAGCCCGCCTGGTTCGCCACCCATGAACGCACCCGCGAGGCGATTCTGCTGAAGGCGGCGGATTTGTTCGAAACCCATGCCGAGGAGCTGGCACTCTGGATCGCCCGCGAAACCGGCGCCATCATCCCCAAAGGCCAGCATGAGGTGCGCGAGGCCGTGGAAATCTGCCGGGCCGCCGCCGCCCTGCTACACCATATCCCCAGCCAGGTTCTGCCCTCCACGCCGGAACGGCTTTCCATCGCGCGGCGTGTGCCGCTGGGGGTGGTGGGCGTGATCTCCCCCTTCAACTTCCCGCTCATCCTGGGTCTGCGGGCCGTCGCGCCCGCCCTGGCCATCGGCAATGGCGTGGTGCTGAAACCGGACCCGCAGACAACCGTTTCCGGCGGCGTCATCATCGCGCGGATCTTCGAGATGGCCGGATTGCCGAAAGGCTTGCTGCATATGGTGCCCGGCTATGTGGAGGCGGGCGAGGCGCTCTGCGCCGACCCGAACCTCCAGATGGTCGCCTTTACCGGCTCCACCGCCGCCGGGCGCAAGGTGGGCGAGGCCTGCGGCAGGAACCTAAAGAAAGTCTCGCTGGAACTGGGCGGAAAGAATTCCGTCATCGTGCTGGGCGATGCCGATCTTGCCGCCGCCGCCTCCAACGTGGCCTTCGGCGCCTGGTTCCACCAGGGGCAGATCTGCATGGCTTCCGGGCGCATCCTGGTCGAGCGCTCGCTGGCACCCGCCCTCACCGCCGCCCTGGTGGACAAAGCCAACCATCTACCGGTGGGCGACCCGGTCTCCGGCCAGGTGGCGCTGGGGCCGCTCATCAACCAGCGGCAACTGGACCATGTGCACAAGCTGGTCACCGAAACCGTGGCGGCGGGCGCGAAGCTGGCGGCGGGCGGCACTTACGAGAAACTGTTCTATAAGCCCACCGTGCTGGAAAATGTCCGCCCCGGCATGCCTTGCTTCGATGAGGAAATCTTTGGCCCGGTGGTGAATATCGTGCCGTTCGACACCGACGAGGAAGCCATCGCGCTCGCCAATGAAACGGAATACGGCCTCTCCGCCGGGATCATCGGCCAGGATGTTGGCCGGGCGATGAAGATTGCCCGCCAGCTCAAAACCGGCCTGATCCATATCAACGACCAGAGCGTGGCGGACGATGTGGCCAACCCGTTCGGCGGACGCGGGGCGTCGGGCAACGGCACCGCCGTGGGCGGCCCGGCAAGCTGGGAGGAATTCTCCATGTGGCAATGGATGACCGTGCAGGCCGACGCGCCGATGAAGCCGTTCTGAAGGGAGCGCCGCGATGCATATCCAAGCAGCCGTCACCCGTGAAAAAGGCGGTCAATTCCACCTCGAAACACTCAGCCTCGAAGCCCCGCGCGCGGATGAGATGCTGATCCGCATCACCGCCGTCGGCATCTGCCATACGGACCTTGCGATGCGCGACCAGGTGTTTCCCGTGCCCCAGCCGATCGTGCTGGGGCATGAGGGAGCGGGCATTGTCGAGCAGGTGGGGGCCAATGTCTCCGGTTTTTCGGTGGGCGACAAGGTGGTGATGAGCTACCGCGCCTGCGGGGCCTGCCCGTCCTGCGCCGCCCATGCGCCAAGCTACTGCCATGCCTTCTTTCCGCTGAATTTCAGCGGCGCGCGCGCGGATGGCAGCACCTCGCTCACTTGCGACTCAGGACCGGTACACAGCCATTTCTTCGGCCAATCCAGCTTCGCGAGCCATGTGGTGGCACATTACAGCAATGTGGTGAAGGTGGCGGCGGAAGCGGACCTTGCCGTGCTGGCCCCGTTTGGTTGCGGCATCCAGACCGGAGCTGGGGCGGTCATCAACGCGCTGAAAGTCGGGGTGGGGGAGAACGTCGCCATTTTCGGCACGGGCTCGGTCGGACTTTCGGCGGTGATGGCGGCGAAACTTGTCGGCGCCACACGCATCATCGCCGTGGATCGCAATGCGGCGCGGCTCGCGCTGGCTCAGGAGCTTGGCGCAACCCATGCGGTGAATGCCGGGACGGACAACCCTGTTGAGGCGATCCAGCGGATCACCGGCGGCGGGGTTGCCTATGCCATCGACACGACAGCGTTGATCCCGGTACTGTCCCAGGCTCTGGCGGCCCTGGCGCCGCGCGGCACGCTGGGCATCATTGGCGCATCCCGCCCCGATGAAACGCTGCCGGTGCCGGTGATCGACCTGCTGACCAGCGGCAAGCATGTGCGCGGTATCGTGGAAGGCGACGCGGAACCTGCCATATTCCTGCCGAAACTGATCGAACTGCATGCGCAAGGCCGTTTTCCAGCCGAGAAAATGATGCGGTTTTATAATTTTTCCGAAATCAATGAAGCCGTGCATGACTCCGAAAGCGGACGCTGCGTGAAAGCGGTGCTGAGGATATAGGAGCAAGCCGCCTTGTGAAGACGCGGCGGCCCACAAGGCGCATGGAAAGTGCCCCTATCAAGATAGCCTTGGCGGATACGATAAAAACAATATACCCGCCAAGGTTTCGGACATGGCCGTGATTTGGAAGAGCCATGAACATGCATGCGGCTGCCATGGCGTTCCAAATCGTTTAATTTATTTCTTAAAAAGAATAATTGTCGTATTTCAAACAATCATGCGGATTTGCTTGTGACCGATTAGCCGAATTCAGCGATCAATATGCAACATGTCTGAAGATCAGGCATCATGCAGCGCGGAACGACAAAAGACAATCTATACAGCGCCTGTCTCCATGAACATTATTCGAAATCGTCTGATCAAACAGACATTCGAATATAGATCAGGTTCATGAGGGGGTATGTCCTCCTGAAGGATCTGTCCGGAGAGACAGGAATGAGGTTTCAACAAAAAACATCGATTCGATCGGCAGATCAAAACATAAACCGGTTGAACCATCTGATTTTTTGCGCCGGTCTGATTGCGTTTGCTTTTCATGGCGGCCAGGCATGGTCGCAAACATCAACCGGCGGCACCAGCACCTACAATGTTCCGACATTAGAGCCTTCCGCTGCATCCTTAAGCATGGATCTTGGCGTGCATGGCATGAGCATGACGGCGAAACACAGCCCCGCGCCGGCCAATATACAGGGCGCCACGATGATTCCCGCCGGCAAATTCATGGTCGGATATTCCTATATGAATATGAACATGTCCGGAAATTACCTTGGCGATTCGCGTGTCTCCCCGGAAGACATCGTGACGGCGATCTCTTCCTCCACCCGCTTGAGCAATGGCGAACAAGAAAAATACCGCGTTGTTCCGACCTCCATGACCGCACAGATCCATATGTTGAAGGCGATGTATGGCGTCACGGACCGGCTCAACCTGATGATCATGGCGAAATACATCCAAAAATGGATGCGCATGACCACGTTCGCGGGGAAATCCGGCGCCAATGTGCTGGGAACCAGCGCGGCTCAAACATCCGGATTTGGCGACACGAGCATTGGCGCGCTATGGCGGATCCATCAGGACCGCCATAATCATGTGCATCTCAATTTCGGCATAAGCCTGCCAACGGGCAGCACAACCAAAACAGCAACCATGCTGAGCCCTTCTGGGAAATATATGACCATGCGGGCCAGCTACGGCATGCAGCTTGGAACCGGCACCTATGATCTTCTTCCCGGCATCACCTATACCGGGCAATGGGCGGCATGGTCCTGGGGGGCGGCTTATCGCGGCCGGTTCGCGCTTGGGGATAATTCCCACGGATACCATTATGGGGCGTTGAATGAACTGACGGGATGGGGCGGGTATGGCTGGCTTCCCGGTATAACCACTAGTTTTGAAATCGACGCCTCCACGCAGGGCAGAATTCATGGCGCCGACCCGGAAATCAACGGGCTGATGCAAGGCACCAATCCAAATTTTTATGGCGGCAAGCAGGTCAGCCTGCTGGGAGGGGTGGAAATTTCCGGAGCCCGGTTTGGAGCGAAGGGAACTTTGCTGTCCATCGTCGCGGGCGGCCCTGTTTATCAAAACCTGAACGGCCCGCAACTTGGCCGCGCCTGGCAGATTGGCGTTAATTTAGGAGCGATGTTCTGATATGATCGATTCAATTTCACGCCGTTCTTTACTGGCGGGTTGCATATCCGTTGCTGGCCTTGGAACCGCGGCCGCGGCCATGCCGTCAGGTTTGGAAATATTGCTAGCACCGACCACGGCGAGCATTTTGCTGGCCAGGCTGGTTCAGCAAGGCCTGTTTCCCGACGCGCATCTTGGCTTATGGCGCGGCCCGGATCAGCTGCGCGCCGCCATTGTCACGCGGAAGAGCCAATTATTCACGGCCCCCACCAATCTGCCGGCCAACCTCGCCAACCGTGGCGTTCCCGTAAAACTTGCCGCGGTGATTGGCATGGGACATCTCATTATCGTCACATCCAACCCCAATATTCGCAATTTCCACGATCTGGCCGGCCAGAAGATTCTGGAATTTTTTCCTCATGACATGCCCGCCCTTGTATTTCGGGCCTGCGCGATGATGGAGGGCATGAACCCGATCAAGGATATGCATCTATCTGCCGTGGGCATGCCCATGGAAGCCGCGAAGATGGTTGCCTCTGGACAAGTTGAAACCGCCCTGCTCTCCGAACCGTGGGCAAGCGCTGCGATTTTGGCGGCGGCCCAGCATGGGCGCATATTATACAGAGCCATCAATCTGCAAGATGTATGGATCCAGCATCTGGGCGGCGACGGCATTCCAATGCTTGGGGTGGGAATTGAAAACAGCCTGCTGACAGCGCAACCGGATCTACCGATAGCCTTACTTGGCAATTTGAAGCAGGCCCAAGGATGGATCGCAAAAAATCCCGGCCAAGCAGCGGAACTTTCGGGAAGCACTTTGGGAATCTCTCCGGCGGTCTTTACCGAAGCGGTCAAGCATTCCCAGATCGTCGTCAAATCCGCCGCCGAGGCACGGCCCGATCTAGAGCTATTCTATAAGACCCTTCTGAAACTTTCACCGGATATCTTGGGAGGAAGATTGCCCGATGACAGTTTCTATCTCTCCGCCTAAGCCCGCCTTCGGGCAAAGGACATTTTCTGCGCTTGGCATTCTGGTTCTGATCCTGCTCTGGCAATTGGGCGCCGCAATGGGGGGAGCGTTTGTTTTACCCCCGCCGCTTGAGGTCGCAAAACGCTTCATCGGGTTGGCAAGGGCGGGTACGCTGTGGGCTCCCGCCCTCGTGACGACATGGCAAACGCTTGCTGGCTATGTTCTGGGCTGTCTGACCGGATTTATGTTCGGCTTAGCCGGAGGATCCGCCAAGGGGCTTGGTGTGGTGCTGAACAGCATGGCGAGGCTTGTTCTTGGCGTGCCGCCCATCATCTGGGTGGTGCTGGCCTTGTTCTGGTTCGGCCCGGTTGGAAGGGTTGCCATATTCACCGTGGCGATCGGTATTGCACCAATCATATTTTCGGGAACATTGGCGGGCATGCAGGCCGCTCAGCCAGAGCTGGACGAACTTGCCTCTGCCTTCAAGGCGACGCAATGGCAGCATTTTTGGGAAATTCGCCTACCGCAAATCATGGTGACCTTGTTGCCCGCCCTCACCACCAGCCTTGGACTTTCATGGAAAATGGCGTTAATGGCGGAAGTTCTATCCGGCGATAGCGGAATTGGCGGAGAGATTGCGACCATGCGGGCCTATCTCGACACAGTTGGAACGATGGCTTGGGTTATGGCCGCTCTCGCTCTTCTGCTCGGAACAGATATATTTTTACAAAAGCTGATGTCCGCATTGCCGATGAATGGCAGATGAGATGGCGTTACTCCTGCATTCCGTTACGGCGCGTCTTGCCGATCAAGACATATTGGCGCCGGTCACTCTCGAAATCGTCAAACCCGGTCTCGTCGCGATCATGGGGCCGTCTGGCATAGGCAAATCCGTTCTGCTGCGGATCATGGCCGGCCTGCTGCCACCCGGCGCAGGACACCGCCAATGCACCGGAAACGTCGCCATGATGTTTCAGGATGCCCGGTTACTGCCCTGGCAGACCGCACTCGATAATGCGGCCTTCGGGCTCCGGGCCCGCGGCATGCCAAAACAAGAGGCGCGGCGGCACGCCCAGGCAATCCTGCAAGGGCTTGGGTTTTCCGATCTGGATCTGCGCAAATATCCTCATGCTTTATCAGGGGGCATGCGCCAGCGGACCGCCATTGCCCGCGCCCTGGCGACAGAGCCGGCATTGCTGCTTCTCGACGAGCCGTTTACGGGCCTGGACCCTGCATTGCGGGTGGATTTATATCAAACATTACAAGACATTACCCATGCGCGGACCCTCACCTCCATTCTCGTGACACATGACCCGATGGAGGCCGCGACCTTGGCGGACCGGGTTATCATTCTAGGCGGAAAGCCCGCTCATATTATTGCCGATCTGGATTGCGCGGCGCCCCCCGCGCGCGCCCGGTCAACCCATCATATAGCCACCCAGATCATGCGAAAATTATCAATTGCCCTTGAACGAGACATGCCACCCAGAGCCAACTGAGCAGCCCTTAACGCAAGAACAAAACACAAACATAAAACCCCTCGCTATCCGTAGAATGGCGGGCCCGCGCGCATCCTGGCTCTCAAATCCGATGGATTTCAGGGGGCGGGGCATTAGCCGCCGATCAGCACTGTTGGGGTGCCAGGGCCGGTAATGGGGCCACCGACATGCGGCACCACACCGGGACCATGGGACAAACATGCATATCGGTCAGGCGGACGGCGGGCATCGACATGGAAACGATCTTCAGACCGCCATCCCCAATGCTGCAACAAAAATCCATTCTCTAAAAATCCATTAATAAACCGGAACAACCCCAAAAGAGATGTAGTTTTAACCTTGAAATGTCCAAATTTCCGTGGGGAGCGTGTTCGCACGGCAAAAGTTTTCCGTCTATAACCGTTCCGCACAGGGATTGTCATGGGAAGATGATACGAAGAGCGACGTTCACGGCCAAGCGCAGGGCGCATGCCGCATTTTTGGCTGCCATCATGGTGACAGCCGCCCATGGCGCGATGGCCCAATCAGTCCCCAGCCTGTCCACCTCGCCCCTGCCCCATATCATGCCCAACCAGCCTCCCAATCTGGGCAAAGGGCTGCCAAGCCTTCCACAAAGCGGGCATGAGGCGCAGTTGCCCCCAGTTTCCATTCCGGTGCGTTCAGCCCAAATCGTCGGCGCCACGGCCTTTCCGGCCGCGCAACTCAACGCAATGATCACCGGGCTGGCGGGGCAGCGCGTGAAACTCTCCAGACTGGAGGCAGACCGGCGCGCGCTGCTCGACCTCTACCGCCGCCACGGCTATATTTTCTCCACCGTGACACTCGATGTGGACGCTGCTGGAAATGTCCGCTTCGTGGTGACGGAGGGCTACATCACCACGGTGAAACTTTCCAGGGATATCGGCCCGGCGGGCACGATGGTGCTGGGGTTTTTACAACATCTCGTCAATGCCCGGCCATTGCGCGAGGCCGCTTTGGAACGCTGGCTGCTGCTGGCCCAGCAGGTGCCTGGCGTATCCGTGCATGCGGTGCTGCAAGCCGATAATGGCGACCCCGGCGCGCTGACACTGGTGGCGGAAGTGTCCAAACAGACGCTCTCCGGCCTGCTGACGGCGGATAATCGCAGCTTCGATGAAACCGGCCCGGCGGAAGGGCTGATGGTGGCGGACCTGAACAGCCTCACCTCCCATGGCGACCAGACTGAATTTTCTTTTTACCACACCAGCGGCAACACGAATAATTTCGGGCAGGTTTCCGAAAGCTTCTTCATCGGCACCTCGGGGCTGCGGCTGAAGCTCTATGGCGGTTCGGGCCGGGCCAATCCCAGCGGCGTGCTGGGCTCGGTGGATTATCAAAGCCAGGTCAGCGTTTTTGGCGGACAGCTCAGCTATCCCGTTATCCTGCGCCGCAACCAGTCGCTCACCGCGAACCTTCGGTTGGACGCGGAACAAAACATCATCTCCACCGCCGGCGCAGTGACCAGCACGGACAGTCTGCGCGTGGCCCGGCTTGGCGGGCAATATGCCTGGCAGGACCTCTGGCTTGGCAATACCCGTAACGCGGTGAATGTGCTGAATGCCCAAATTTCACAAGGCTTGCCCATTCTTGGCAGCTCGGCCGATGGCCGCACCGCGCCCCCCGGCGGACGGGCCGGGGCAAAATTCGATTTTTGGAAGCTCACTGGCTCCATCAGCCGCGTGCAAACATTGTTCTCACCCTGGCCAATGGCCGATGTGGCGTTGCGCACCGAGGCAGGCGGGCAATATACCAACGCCGTGCTGCCATCGGCGGAGGAGTTCTACCTCGGCGGCACCCATTTCACCCGCGGGTATTATTCCGGCCAAGTGGTGGGTGACAAGGCCGCCTACGCCACCGCGGAATTGCAGCTCAATACGGGCACGGACTTCAATTTGTTCCACCATGAGTTTGACCTGGGAGCGCAATTTTACGGCTTCTACGATTGGGGTGAAACCTGGTCCAACCTGCCGACGGATCTGAACCATAAAATCGAGTCCGCCGGTGGCGGCATCCGGCTGGGGCTGACGCGCAATCTCGAACTCGACGGTGAGGTGACACACAGGCTGGTGACGCAGCTCGTACCGGGCTCCACCGACGTGGCGCCCTTGTCTGAAACCATCATCTATTGGGGCGTGACGGCGCGCTATTAAAGCGTGCCGCAAGACAGGACAAAGCGATGAAACGGCCGACAAAACCCTTCTCTCCCCGGAGGCACCGCCCTGTCTGGCGCGGCTCCTGGCTGTTGGCCAGCACGGCGTTGAGCGCCGTGGCCTTGCATCCCTTGCCGACACGGGCACAGAATATTTCTTCCACCACCACCCCACAGGGCGGCGTGGTGGTGGGCGGCAATGCCAGCATCGCTCAATCCACCGGCAGCACCACCATCACCCAGAGCAGTAACCGCGCCGCCATCAACTGGCAGAGCTATAATGTCGGCAGCGACGCCCATGTGACCTATGTGCAACCCTCCTCCAGCGCCATTACGCTGAATCGGGTTGTCACCCCCGACCCTTCGGTGATCGCGGGGCATATCAGCGCCAACGGGCAATTGGTGCTCATCAACCAGTCCGGCGTGGTGTTCACCAAGGGCGCGGAAGTGACGGCGCAATCCGTCATCGTCTCCACCTCCAATATCAAAAATTCGGATTTCATGGCCGGGAAGATGAGCTTCACCGGCACACCCAACCCCGGCGCCAAAATCATCAATAACGGCAAAATCACCGCCGGCGAGGCTGGGCTTGTGGGGCTGGTGGCCCCGCAGGTGGCCAATGACGGCATCATCACGGCCCGGCTGGGCCAGGTGGTGCTGGCCGGGGCGGATGCCTTCACGCTGGACCTGTACGGAGACAAGCTAATCTCGCTGGACGTGACCAAGGCCGTGCGGGAAGTGGATCTGAACGGCAAGACCGTGCCCGCCCTTGTCACCAATAAGGGTCTGATCCTCGCTGATGGCGGCAAAATCACCCTCACCGCGGCGGATGCGGACGCGCTGGTCTCGCAACTATTGCAGGTGGGGGGCACGCTGCGCGCCAACAGCACGGCTGGACAGCCAGGCACCATCTCCTTGCAGGCTGTGGGTGGCGGCATCAATATCGCGGGCAATCTACTGACGCAGGGCACGGTGGCGGGCAGTACCGGCGGGAAAGTGGAAGCGGTAGCCACGGGCACGGTGGCGGTGGCCGCCACCGCCGACATCGACGCGTCCGGTCAAGCTGGCGGCGGCACCATCGCCCTCGGCACCAATCTGCAACGCGCGGCGACAGGGGCAAAGGACACCGCCGCCCCACGCGCCAAGACCGTAAGCATCGCCTCTGGCGCACAGATCAAGGCGGACTCCACGACCAAGGGTAACGGCGGCAAGGTTACGCTGCTGAGCAGCCAGAGCACCACGCTTCAAGGCACCATCTCCGCCACCGGCGGTACGCTGGGCGGCAATGGCGGGGATGTCGAAATCTCTTCGGACGGGGCCATCAGCCTCGGCGGCACAGTGCTCGACACCGCGATCGATGGTCAGGCGGGTGAGATTCTGCTGGACCCGCAGACCCTCATCGTCACCAGCGCCACCACCACCAGCGCGGGCACCGCCAGCTCCGGCCAGGGGCACAGTGTTTCGACCACTTTCGGCACGGATAACAGCACGGTTTCCTATGTCGATCCGGACTCTCTTGCCCATCTCCACGGTACCGTTATTTTAGACGCCACGTCGCTGCTCTCAGTGGCCAGCGCCATCACCAACGACACCGCTGACCTGCTGGAACTCTCCTCCGGCGGGGATCTGACGATCAGCGCCAATATCTCCGTGACAGGGTCTCTGGAAATCGACGCCGCCGGCTCATTGGAGATCGACGGCGCCAGCACATCGAGCCCCGCGGCAACATTAAGCGGCGGCACCGTCAGCCTCTCCGGCACCGGCCTGGCGCTGGACGGCGTCGTCGACGCCGCCTGGCTGAGCCTGGACGCCGGGAGCGGAGCCCTCACGCAAGGCGCCAGCGGCGCGATCAACGCCTCCACCCTGACCGCCAACGGCGGCGAGGTGTCCCTGAACGGCACCGCCAACACCATCGCAACGCTGGATGCCAGCGGCGCCGAGGGCGTGTTCGCCCTGACAGACGCAACCGCCCTCACCCAGACCGGGACCCTCGGCGGCACCGGCGTCACGCTGAG
>NZ_JBFWIX010000006.1:0-46272 GCF_050253495.1 Acidocella sp. | reverse complement strand
CCCTGAACGGCACCGCCAACACCATCGCAACGCTGGATGCCAGCGGCGCCGAGGGCGTGTTCGCCCTGACAGACGCAACCGCCCTCACCCAGACCGGGACCCTCGGCGGCACCGGCGTCACGCTGAGCGCCGACGGCCTGGACCTGGACGGGGTCGTCACCGCCAGCAACCAGCTCGACCTCGCCAGCACCGCCGCCCTCACCCAGGCCGGGACCCTCGGCGGCGGCACCGTCAACCTCTCCGGCACCGGCCTGGCGCTGGACGGTGTCGTCGACGCCGCCTGGCTAAGCCTGGACGCCGGGAGCGGAGCCCTCACGCAAGGCGCCAGCGGCGCGATCAACGCCTCCACCCTGACCGCCAACGGCGGCGAGGTGACCCTGAACGGCACCGCCAACACCATCGCAACGCTCGGCGATCTGGATGCCTCTCAGGATTTATTAATCTCGAATCGTGGAACGATGACGCTGGACGGGGCGGTGAGTGCCGGCACCAGCCTGGCGCTGATAACGGACGGGCTGGTGGAAGGCCATGGCAGCCTGACAGCAGACACCATCGCGCTGGCTCCCTATAGCGGCGGTGTCATCGATTTGGGCGGCAGCTCCGTGACCGGGCTGCAACTGTCGCAAGCCTTACTCAATGCACTGGACAGCACGGCGACGGTGATCCTGGGCACGGCGGCTAACGTCTCGGCTCATTCCATCCTCTCGGAAGGCAACGTCTCTTTCGCGAATCAACTGACATATCTGTACAGCACGGGCGGCATTACCCAGAACGGCACGCTCACGGGGACCATCTTAAACATTGAAGGTCGCAGCATCGCGCTGGATGGTCAGCTGAGCGCCAACACTCTGCATTTGAACGCCAGCGGGACCATCACCCAGGCCAATACCGGAATAATGGATGTTTCCACCCTCACCGGTTCCGGCGACAGCATCCTGCTTACGGGCAACACCAACAGCATCGCCACGCTTGACGGGCTGACGGCGAACGGCGCGATCGACGTGCAAGACGGGACAGCCCTGCGCGTGGCAGGCACGATCAGCGCCGCAAGCAGCCTGGATCTGACCGCCCCCAGCCTGACTCTGGCCAGTACGCTGACCAGCCCGCTAATGGACCTGACGGCGGACAGCATCGTCGACGCCGGTGGAGCAATCGACGCGGGGACGGGAACCGTACGCATTGCGCCACGCACCGCGACCCTCACGGTGGATCTGGGCGGCAACGCGACCGGGCTGGATCTTTCCGGCACATTGCTGAAAACGATCACCGCGGGAACGCTGGATGTTTCGACCGCCGGCAGCATTATCGCCGATGGATCCGCGAGCGTCTCGGCACAACTTCTCTCTCTTGCCGGCGCAGGCATCACTTTCGCGGGCACGCTGGCCGCGCCGGACACATTGGCATTGACCAGCAGCAAGGGGGTAACCTCGACCTCGGCCGCCCATCTCAGCGCCGGCCTGTTACGGGCGGGAGGAGCGATCAGCGGCGACGTCAATCTCAGCCAAGGACAAAACAATATCGCCACGCTGGGCAGCTTCGCGTTGGAGACCGGCAACTTCAGCCTCGTGGATGCCGAAGCGCTAACGCTCACCGGGCCGGTTTCAACCGGCGACGCGGATGGACGGCAAAGCGTGGACATTTCCGGTACCAGCCTGACCCTGGCGGGGACTATCACGACGGGAACATTGGCGCTGACCGCCAGCCAGGGCGTGAACGAGACTGGCGAACTGAATGCCGATGTGCTGACCGGCAGCGTGGCCGACAATGCGATTCTGGATGGGGCCGACAACCAGATCGGCACGTTGTCAAATTTCACCGCTGGGTACATGTTGCGGCTGACGGACATGTCGTATCTGACCCAGGCGGGCAGCCTCTCCGCCACCAATGCCACGTTGAACACAAACGGGCTGGCATTCACCGGCAACGTGACCATACCTGGCACGCTGGCACTGGCGAGCACCCGCAATGTCACGCAAAATGGCGGCAGCGTGAGTGCCGGAATGCTGACAAGCACCGGCACCGTGCAGGGCGATCTCCTCATGACTCAGGCGGGGAACCTACTGTCCTCCGTGCATGACTTGTCGGCGACGGGGGAGATCGCGCTGACAAGCGGGGCCATGCTGGAACAAACCGGTACCCTCTCGGCCAACATGGCAACATTGACGGCCCCAAGCCTGGCGCTGGATGGCACGCTCACCACCACGGACATGCTGCAACTGGATGGCGGCAATATCCGTGAAGGAGGCAATGCCGCGATCGACACGTCTCTGCTGACAACAGGAACCGGCAGCCTGTCCGGCAACGCCGTGCTGAATAACGGCGCCAACCGCATCGATAACCTCGGGTCATTCACCGCTGGCGGCGGGTTGACCCTGGCGGATGGCGAAGCGCTCTCCATCAATGGACCGGTCTCCCTGGGGGGCACGCTGGCCCTCTGGGATGCCGGCGGCATCGACCAGACGGGCGGGCGTATCAACGCGGCTGCCTTGACCAGCGATGGCGGCACCATCAGCGGCAATGTTTCACTCGGACAAACCGGCAACAACATTCCGGTACTCGGCGCCTTTGCCGCCACCGGCGATGTGCTATTGCGCACCGGTGGTGGGCTGAGCCTGAATGGCGACCTCTTCTCCGGCAGCACGCTCAGCCTGTATAGCGGCGGGACAATCGCACAAAACAGCAACGGGCTGGTGACAGCTCAACGTTTCAATGCCAGCGCCAATGCCATCGATCTGACCAGCACCGAGATCGGATTACTGGGCGATGTGACGACAAGCGGGGATGTGAACATCGCCAATGCCGGCGGGCTGGCGGGGACGCTGGCCGCGCGCGACGCGACGCTGGGGGCAAACGGCGATTTCACTTCCAGTGGCACCGCGCGCCTGAGCGACGGGCTAACCCTGACCTCAGGCGGCCCCATGACGCAGACCGGCGGACGCATTAGCGCCGCCACGGCGACGATCACCGCGCCTTCCATCACCCTTTCAGGCGCCACGGATATAAGCGGAGTGCTGGCGCTCCGAGCGAGTGGGAATATCACCCATGAATCCGGCAACTTGTCCGCAGGCACGCTGACCGGCACAGCCGGACAGCTCGCGGATTTCACCGGGACGAGCGATATTGCCACGCTGGGCAGCTTTCTGATGCAGGATAGCAGCTTTCTGCTGAATGACGGCGAGGCGCTGACGCTGATCGGCCCGCTGGTGGCGAATGTGGTGAGCATCACCGCCACGGGCGCGCTCTATCTGGATGGCAACACAAATGGCGGACTCTTCCTAAGCGGCGACACCGTCAGCAGCACCGCCACCAAGCCGCGCGCCGGCGTGGATTCCATCCTGGAGGTGACCGGCGACAATCCCTCGATCGTGCAAACCGGCACGTTCAATATTGATTCTGGACCGCAACTGGCCTCTTACCTCGGCACGGCCAGCCCGCTCGCAACGCTGTTCCTGAGCCTAGCCAATAGCGGCACAATCGACCTGGCGACCGCGCCAGGAATTCTGGAGGCACCCAGTACCGATCTGGTGCTGGCCAGCGGCACGGCGGGGAAGATCACCGGCAATGTGAATGTCCTGCATCTGGAAGTGCTCAATGCCTATAGCGTGAACATGACCGGCTCCATCGCCAACACCACCGGTCCCACGGCGGCGGGAAACGGCTCGGCTTTTCCGTTTCCGCAGCCGGATTACCGCTTCAATACCTGCCCCATCGGTTCGGTAAACTGCATCATCCTGCCAATCGCCAATCTGCCACAAGGCAGTCCGCTGGAGAGTTTCGACCTCTCGCCCAGCAAACGAAAGAAGCTGAACAAGAATGTGATTCAACCCGGCGTGGCGGCTCGGGATTTTTAAAAGAGGCAGGTTATGAGGAGTACACGTTTCATCCACGCGCCTGCCGTCTTGGCATTGCTGCTGACCATGGCCGGTTGCGCCAAACCGCCCGCCAGCGCCTATGACCAAACCGGGCCCCTTAACGGCGCCGGCCTACCGGTGGGGCAGAACAGCGCCGCAGAGACCTGCACGTTGCAACAGATCGGCGATGGACGGGCGGATATTTATTGCGGCGGTTGGAACCAGCCGAGCGCCCATGTGCAGAAAGGCGGGACGGGCGACGAAGCGGCATTGGCAACGCTGGCCACCAGCAGCCCGTGGCGCGCGGGGCTGGATTCCGGCAATGTCTGCGAGGCGCCGCACCCGGCCAAGATTTTGGACGACATGCCCGCAGAGATTCTGCCCTGCACCCAGCGCTTTGGCGGATGGCCCTATGTGGCGCTGGTAGCGGAGGTCAACGGCCATATCTATTATGCCGATGGCGTGCAGCCAGCCTTGCCGGTGATGCAGCGCGCGATCGGTGTGATCAGCGGCGAAATTCCCGCCGCCGCGGCCGGACAGGCGGATGTGGCCGCCTCCGACCAGTTGCTCGCCCAACGTTTAGCCGCTCATGCATTCAGCTCCGGCGATGTGGGACAATATGACGCGCTGATGGCGTTGGGCGCACAAGCCAACCAAGCCGAGAATTTTCCGGCGGCGGTCATCGCCTACCGCGCCGCACTGGCCTTGCAGCAAAAAAAACTGGGGGCGGACAATCCTGGCACGGTGGGGCCGATGCTGGCGCTGGGACTCAATCTTTCCAACCAGGGGCTCTATACGCAGGCCCAGGCGCAATTCTCGGCGGCCGCCAAGCTGGCGCCTCATGCCAGCAACCCCACCATCCCGGCCACATTGCTCTATGATGAGGCACTAAACGCGCTGAATCAGGGGCAAAACCAACAAGCCCTGACGCTATTGCGGCAATCCCGGCAGCTTTACACCGCGCTGGTGCCACCGGAATTGCTGCGCGCGCAACCGCTGGCCGCGCAGAATAACGCGTTATTCTCGATCAGCACCCCCACTGGGGCGGACACATTGCTTGCCGCGCAGGTAACGCTGAACAGCCCGGTGACACAGGCGGCCCTGCTCGGCGTGATCGAGACTTGGCGCTACCAAGCTCTCGTGCTGAGTGAACTGGGTGAAAAACCCGGCAGCGATATTGCCATTGCCAATGCCAAGCGCATCGCCAGCGCCAATGGACTGGAACCACCCTCGCTGGATGCACGGCTGGACCGCACCCGCGCGGTGCTGGCCACCGCCAATGGGCAACCTCTGGCGGCGGCGGCGGAGCTGGCCAACGCCACGGCGGCCTTCAATGACGCCCTGCCGGGCACGCGCCCCGTGGCGCAGACCTATCTGCTGCGCGGGGCGGCGCTAGCCCAGGGCGGGGACAACCAGAAGGCGCTTGCAGCCTGCCGCAAGGGCATGGCGTTGCTGCGCACGTTGCGACTGGGCAGCACGGCTTCATTGATCGGCCCGTGCCTGGATGTGTATGCGAACATGGCCATGGCGAACCCAGCCAAGGCGGAAGCCTTGCATGCCGAAATGTTCGAGGCCGCCGAGTTAACCCAAGGCAGCGTCACGGCGCGGGAAATTGCCCAGGCTGCGGCCCGGCTGTCCTCCAGCACCACGGACCCGCAAGTGGCGGCGGCGATCCGCGCGCAACAGGATGCGCAGCGTCAGCTGGAGCGTTTGTACCAGCAACGCGACCAGGTGGCGCGCGGGGCCAACAACAATGCCGCGCTGAGCAGGCTGGACCGGCAAATTGCCGCCGCCAACGACACCCTGCAACAGGCCGGGCTGGCCGAGCAGGCCGCCGCCCCAAATTATGGGCAGCTGGTGCAACAGGTGGTGCCAGCCGCCACAGTGCTGAAATTGCTGCACCCTGATGAAGCCTTTTTGGGAATTACACTGACGCCTACCCACAGCTGGCTGTTCTTTCTGCACAATAAGCGGGTGGATGTGGCACAAGCGGATGTGAGCGAGGCCGGGATGGCAAAACTGGTGCGGCAGGTCCGTGCCAGCATAGAACCCAACGCCAACGGCCTGCCAAAGTTCGACATGACAGGGGCCGCGACAATCTATGCCGATACGCTGGGGCCCTTCGCGGCGCAGATGGGTCATGTGCACAGCTTGGTCATCGCTCCCTCCGGCGCGCTGCTCGCATTGCCCTTCGCGCTGCTGCCCACCGGCCCGGCCAACGCGGACAAGCTGGCCCACGTGCCTTGGTTGATCCGACAGGCGGCTCTGGCCTATGTTCCGGCGGCGGCGAATTTCGTTTCCCTACGGCGGGCGCAAGGCACCTCGGCGGCAAAACAGCCTTGGTTCGGTTTTGGCGATTTCCAGCCGGTCACCCTGGCCCAGGCGCAGGCAACCTATAACACCGCGACCTGCCATGACAGTGCCGCCGAGTTCGCCGGGCTGCCGCAACTGCCATACGCGCGGCTGGAATTGCAGGCCGCCGCCGCGACATTCCATGCCGGGCCCCAGGACGAGCTGCTGGGAGCGGCTTTCACCGTGCCGGATGTGGAAAAAGCCGATCTGAAGAATTTTCAGATCCTGCATTTCGCCACCCATGCGCTGCTGCCCACCGACCTGCCATGCCAAACGGAACCTGCAATTGTAACCTCCGCCCCGACGGGGGCAAAATCCGCCAATAACGCGCTGCTGAGCACCAGCGACGTGATGGGGCTGAAGCTGGATGCGAATCTGGTGGTGCTCTCGGCTTGCAACACGGGCGGCGGCGAGGAAGGGGGCGAGGCGCTCTCCGGACTAGCGCGCAGCTTCTTCTATGCCGGGGCACGGGCCATGATGGTGACGCAATGGTCGGTGAATGATCAGGTTTCGGCCTATCTGGTGGCGGATACGCTGTCGCGTCTGCATGCGGGCCATTCCGGCGGGCCGGCGGGTAGCCTGCGGGCGACACAGCTGGCGCTGATCGACGGGGCGGGCAAGGGCTTTCCGGCACAGATAGCGGATCCATTTTACTGGGCGGCGTTCACCGTGATCGGCGATGGCGGGGTGGAAGCTCTTTCCGGCGAGGGTAAGTGACGTCTATAAACCAACCATGACCGAAATGTTGGGCAAATACGAACTGCGCCAGGTGCTGGGCAAAGGCGCCATGGGCACCGTATATGAAGGCTACGACCCCATCATCGCCCGGCGGGTGGCGATCAAAACCGTGAAGCTGCCTAACCAGGAGGATGAAGAGGCGCAGGAGGAGCTGGCCCGCTTCAAGCGTGAGGCGCAGGCGGCGGGGCGGCTCAGCCATCCTAATATTGTCGGCGTGTTCGATTATGGCGAAACGCCCGAACTAGCTTATATCGTCATGGAGTTCGTCGACGGCATGACGCTGAAGCATGTGCTGGATAAGGGCGAACGCTTCAAGATCCCCGAGATTGTCTGGATCATGGAAGGGCTGATGACCGGCCTGCAATTCAGCCACGGACGCGGGGTGGTGCACCGGGACATCAAGCCCGCCAACGTCATGCTCACCAAGGCGGGCGAAGTGAAGATCGCCGATTTCGGCATCGCGCGGATCGAAAGCAGTTCAATGACCCAGGCGGGCACGATGCTGGGCACGCCTTCCTACATGTCTCCCGAACAATTCATGGGGCAGACGGTGGATGCGCGCACGGATCTCTATTCCGCTGGGGTGCTGCTGTATCAATTGCTGACCGGGGAAAAACCCTTCGATGGCGGACTGACGGCGATCATGCACAAGGTGCTGCATACAGAGCCGCCAGCGCCTTCCGCCCTGTCCGTCACCGTGACGCCGGCCTTGGATGCCGTGGTGAAAAAGGCAATGGCCAAGCGGCCAGACGATCGTTTTTCTTCCGCCACGGCATTTGCCAAGGCGCTGCGCGAGGCCTATGAGGCAAAGCCTGCTCCTGAGCAAAACTTTAGTCTGGGCGCGGACGATTTCGAGGATGGAGAGGCTACGATGGTGGCGCCGCGCCATCCGGCCAAAGCTGCCGCCGCGCCGCCCACGCCAACACCGCCCCCCATCCCCGCGCCCGCAACGAAGACAGGCTCCAAGACAGCGCTGCTGGGCGGAGGCGCGATCCTGCTGCTGGCGGTGCTGGGAGGGGGGGCGTATTTCCTGCTCCATGGCGCGCACAAACAGGTGGCCCAGGTCAACGCGGCGCCAACCCAACCCACAAAAACGCAAACGCCCGCAACCCAACCCGCGCCACAGCCCATGACGCCCGCCCAGCGCCAAGCCGCATTCGTGGCGACGCTCGACTCTCTGCCCTGCACATTGCTGGGCGCCAATTTCCAGAACGGAATCCCCACCCTGACCGGCCTAGCCGGGGCGGGCGCACCGCAAGCCGCGCTGACGGCGGCGATAGAAACCCTGCCCAATGGGCAAACGCTTTCCAACCAGATCCAGACCGTGGATGGCCCTTATTGCGCGGTTCTGGACACCATCCGCCCGTATCATTCCCTGTTCGCCGGGGCGATCAATGCCGGGTTGAAACTATCCTTGGCGGGTGGAAAAACCAAGCTATACAATGGCGATTTGATCACCATTGATCAAACCATGCCAAAATTCAGCGGTTACCTGGAAACGGATTATTTCTCCAGCGACGGCTCTGTGCTGCATCTCTATCCCACCGCCACCGATGCGATGCAGAGTTTTGCCGCCAAAGCCACCAAAACCCTTGGCAACCCGGCGAATGGCGGCGCCAGTTGGCAGGTGAGCGCGCCATTCGGGACGGATATGATCATCTCCATCGCCTCTTCTGTACCGCTATTCACCACGCTGCGCCCGCAGGACGAAACCGCGAGCGCCTATTTATCCGCATTACGCCAGGCACTGCAAAACGCGGCCTCCAACGGGGCAAAGATCGCCGTGGCGGCAATTCCGGTGATAACGCTGCCAAAGAATGGAAGCTAGGCTGAAGAAGCGACCGAAGGACCGTCCTTGCTCCGCCGCGGCCATAAAATAAAGAGCGCATGTCTGGACAACAGATCGACAGCCACTGGTCGTCAAAGCTATAATACCCTGTGATGCGAAAGCCCCCCAAACCACCGGCCCCAGCAATGGAGCGTAAACGCCCCACGGCCTACGATGTCGCCAGACTTGCCGGTGTGTCGCAGTCCATGGTCTCGCGCGCCTTTACCGACGGCGCCAGCATCTCTGCGCAAGCCAAGGAGCGGGTGCTGGCCGTCGCCAAAAGCCTTAGCTACCGGCCGAACATGATCGCGCGCTCATTGATCACGCAGCGTTCACGGCTGATCGGGGTGGCGATGTCATATATGGAAAACCAGTTTTATCCGACTGTGCTGGAAGAACTTTCCCGGGAGTTCGCCGTCCATGGCTATCGGGTTCTGCTGTTCACACCCGGCGCGGATGGCAATCCTGACCCTCTGCTCGATGAAATCCTGCGTTTTCAAGTTGCCGCCGTGGTACTGGCCTCCGTCCGCATGACCTCCCATTTCGCGGAGGAATGCGCACAGGTGAATGTGCCGGTATTGTTGTTTAACCGGCGCACCAGCAATCAGGCCGTCTCCAGCGTGACAGGGCAAAATATCGTAGGTGGGCGGACTATTGGTTCGTTCCTGCTCGCGGGTGGACATGAGCGCTTTGCCTTTGTCGCCGGACTGGAGGATTCTTCGACAAGCCAGGAACGCGAAGAAGGATTTGGCGCGGCGCTGCAAGCGGCCGGGAAAAAGACTTATCGGCGTGAAGTGGGATATTACGATTTCAGCGCGGCGCAAACCGCCGCGCGCAGGCTGTTTTCCAGCCGGGAACGCCCAGATGCCGTATTCTGCGCCAATGACCATACCGCCATCGCGGTCATGGGGGTTGCGCAATCCGAATTCGGGCTCCGGGTTGGCGAGGAGGTTTCGATTGTCGGGTTTGACGATGTGGCCCTGGCCGCTTGGCCGAGCTTTCAACTGACCACCTATTCTCAACCCGTTCAAACAATGAGCCAGCGCACTGTTCAACTCGTTCAGGCATTCGTGGAAGGGCGCTTGACCACACCGGTCCATGACATTGTGGCGGGGGAACTCATGATCCGCCGCTCCGCCCGCCGCCCAGGAAACGATTGGAAACCACCGGCCGCGTAATCTTTGCCAGCTTATTGCATTCGTATTCAACAAAGCTTAGCATTTCCCCGTGAAGGCCAGCCGGGCAGATAAAATGGCTGAGCCATTGATAACCACCAAGGGAATGGGATGAACGCATCAGCCACGGGCGACGACAAGGTCGCCATTGTTGGAACAGGGCTTGTAGGCAGCGGCTGGGCAATTGTGTTCGCACGCGCCGGGTATAAGGTCGCATTGTACGATACGGCACCGGGCAACGCGGACAAATCCTTAGCCTGGATTGCCGAACGTTTGCGGGATCTGGAAGCGGCTGGGTTGATCGAGGCGCCTGATGCCATTCAAGCCAGGCTTTCCATTGCCCCCAGCTTGAGTGACGCCTTAAACGACGCTCTTTATGTACAGGAAAGCGTGCTGGAGCGTGTTGAGGTGAAAACCACGCTCATGAGTGAGATCGACAAGGTAATCGGTCCGCGGACATTGGTCGGCAGTTCTTCCTCCGGGCTCGGCGCTTCGCTTTATACCGAACATGTCACCTGCCGGGAGCGCTGTTTAGTGGCGCATCCACTCAACCCGCCTTATCTGGCCCCGATCGTCGAACTGGTCCCCGCGCCTTGGACAACACAGGAAACAATGCAGGCGGTGCGCGCATTGATGCTGCGTGTCGGTCAGAGCCCCGTTGAAATGACGCGCGAGATCGAGGGATTTATTCTCAACCGGTTACAGGGCGTATTGCTGATGGAAGCCTGGCGTCTGGTCGAGGCTGGATTGGCCACGGCCCAGGATGTCGACAAGACCATCTCGGAAGGGCTGGGGTTGCGGTGGGCTTTCATGGGGCCATTCGAGACCATAGACCTCAACGCCTCCGGCGGCGTTGCGGATTATGCCAGAAGGCTGGGGGGATTATATCACAACATCGCCAGCGCCACCAAGGAACACCGGCCTTGGGACGAAACACTGATCGCTAAGGTGGAGGCGCAAAGGCGCACCGTGCTGCCCGCCGATCAACTCGCCGCGCGAGCCGCTTGGCGAGACCGTAGGCTGATGGCGCTGGCCAAGCACAAACGCGACATGGATCTCGCCGAAAAAGAATGCTCCAATTCCAATATTAAATAGGATACATAGACGATGGCATTACCGCGCACCCCCTCGTTCCGGCTGGACGGCAAACGGGCTCTGATAACAGGTGCCGGACGGGGCATTGGCTTGGCGGCGGCGGCGGCGCTGGCACAGCAAGGCGCGCATGTGGTGCTGGCCGCGCGCAGCCTGAATGAAATCACTGAAGCCGCCACCATGATTCGAGCCGAGGGCGGCAGCGCGGAAACGTTACAGATGGACATCGCGGATATTGACTCCACGCGCGATATGCTGGCGACCACCGAAGCGTTCGACATCCTGGTGAATAATGCCGGCACCAACCGGCCAGCGCCCTTCCATGAAGTGCAGGAGAAAGATTTTGACGCGGTGATGGGGCTGAATGTCCGGGCGGCCTTTTTCGTGGCCCAGCAGATGGCCAAACAACTCATCGCCCAGGGAAGGCCAGGCTCGATTATTCACATGTCATCGCAAATGGGTCATGTCGGCGGGGCGCAACGTTCGGTCTATTGCGCGTCCAAACACGCGATCGAAGGATTGACCAAGGCGATGGCGATCGACCTTGCGCCATACAAGATTCGTGTCAACAGTATCTGTCCCACCTTCATCGAAACGCCAATGACCAAACCGTTTTTCGAATCGCCTGAGTTTCTGCAAAATGTTCTTGGCAAGATCAAACTTGGCCGGGTCGGCCAGGTGGAGGATCTAATGGGCGCGGTTGTGCTACTCGCCGGCGAGGCGGCGGCTCTGATGACCGGCTCGTCGATGGTCATCGATGGCGGATGGACAGCGGACTGAGCTGCCACATGCCACGACATGAAAAAAAGGGGAGCCTTTGGGCTCCCCTTTATCAGTTCAAACGGTCTTCATAAAATTCTCGAGCACCACCCGATCCTTCCGCACCCGGTAGAGCACCAGGAAAAGCAGACCGCAGACCAAGGTGATCACGGCGGAAACAATAATCGCCGGCGTGAAGGAGTCGAATTTCTGCAGGATGATGCCCATGAGCAGGGGCGAGAGAATACCGCCGATATTGCCGATGAAATTCACGAAACCGCTGGCAAAACCAGCACCTCTCGGCCCGGCGATTTCCGCCGGCGTGGACCATAACGGCCCCAGGATGGACATCACAAAGGCATATCCGAAAGACATTGCCGTGACTGAAGCATAAAGATTGGCGGTGTAGGCCGCGATGAACAGAGAAAGAGTGCCGAGCAACAATCCACCGAAAATCACGATCCGCCGCGCCATGGTCGAATCCAAGCCTGAATCCGTCATTGCCCGCACCAGCCGTCCGGAACCAAGCACCGCGATGATACCGAAAATATAAGGCTCCATGGCCCACCCGCCCATTTGCTTAAGCGACATATGATAGCGCTCGGTCAAGTAGGTTGGATACCAAGTCAGGAACATGAAATTAATGAAGTCGAGCCCAAAATTGGCGATGCTGACAGCCCATATGGAAGAGCGGCCAAGCAGCACGGACGCAAACCCCCTTGGCGTGCGACTGGTGGGTTCAACGAACTTGTCCTGCTGGATCCAGGCCAGTTCCTCAGCAGACACGCGCTTATCCTCGGCTGGATCATCCTTGGTATAAATATAGAAGATGGTACCAAGGATCCCTGCGATGAAACCCGTAATGATAAAGGCAACACGCCAACCGGAATAGGCGATGATGGCGGCAACAATGGGCGGCGCCACCGCGGCGCCCGCCACCAGGCCAAGATTCTGCAAGGCCATGGCTTGCGAATATTCAACACGCGGAAACCAGCGGGCAAGCAGCACGGACGCAGCCGGCCAGGTAATCGCCTCGGCCAGGCCGAACGGAATGCGAAACAACACCCAAGCCCCGAAAGAAGCGGCACTGGTGGACCCCACCAGCAACAGACACCAGACCCACAGGCCAAAGAAATAGGTCCGTCTTGGCTTCAGTCGGCCAGCGAACAGGCCGGCGGGGATCTGCGCGATCGCATAGGCCCAGGAAAAAGCACTGAAGATGATGCCGAGCTGAGTTGGGGTAAGGTGTAACTCCGCCTGGATATTCGGCGCCGCGACAGAGAGATTTGTACGATCAAGGTAGCTGACCGTCGCGATCAGGAAGACCAGGAACATGACCTTCCAACGGACTCTCGTCATTTGCATGGCGTTTCTCCTTATTTTTTAACTTGGACGAAGGATAAGCAAGAGGGGCATGGCGCCCCTCTCAAATATCGTCAGGATTCAACGATACCCGCGTAGGCTACATTGCGACCGCCATAGCGGCGCACACGGATATTTGCTTGCTCCCCATGCCCGGCAAACCCTTCCAGCGCGCAGAGCCGGGAGCAATAGCTTCCGATCATCGCCGAAGCCTCGTCGGTAAGGACACGCTGATAGGTGCAAGTCTTCAGGAATTTTCCAACCCAGAGGCCGCCAGTATAACGAGCCGCCTTCTTGGTCGGCAGAGTGTGATTGGTGCCGATCGCCTTGTCGCCAAAGGCGACATTGGTACGCGGCCCGAGGAACAGCGCGCCGTAATTCTGCATATGCGTGAGGAAATAATCAGGGTCGCGGGTCATGACCTGCACATGTTCGGAAGCAATGAAATCCGCGATCCTCACCATCTCCTCATTGCTGTCGGTCACGCACACCGCGCCATGCCGCTCCCACGCCTGACGGGCAATGGCGGCGGTCGGCAGGATCTCCAGCAGCCGTTCGATCTCACGCATGGTGTCGCGCGCCAGCGCCTCGGATGTGGTGAGCAGGATTGCGGGCGAATCCGGGCCATGCTCGGCCTGCCCCAGCAGATCGGTGGCGCAGAGTTCGCCATCGACACTATCGTCGGCGATCACCAGGGTCTCGGTCGGGCCGGCAAAGAGGTCAATGCCCACCCGCCCAAAGAGCTGGCGCTTCGCCTCCGCCACAAAGGCGTTGCCAGGACCAACCAGCATGTCCACCGGGGCTATGCTCTGCGTCCCCAGCGCCATCGCCCCCACGGCCTGCACGCCACCCAGGCAGTAGATTTCATCCGCCCCGGCCAAATGCTGCGCGGCGACGATGGCAGGAGCCGGTTTGCCCTTGAAAGGGGGCGCGCAGGTGATCACCCTCGGCACACCGGCAACCTTGGCGGTGATAACCGACATATGGGCCGAAGCCAGTAACGGGTATTTTCCGCCGGGCACATAGCAACCAGCGGCACTCACCGGCAGATTTTTGTGACCAAGCACCACGCCAGGCAATGTTTCAACCTCTATGTCCTTGAGCGCGGCGCGCTGGTGAGTAGCGAAATTGCGAACCTGCTCCTGCGCGAAGGCAATATCCGCCAGGTCGCGTTTGGTGAGCTGGGATAGGCAGGCCTCGATCTCCTGCTCCGAAAGACGGAAATCATCCCGCTCCACCTTGTCGAATTTCACCATCAATTCGCGCACGGCGGCGTCGCCACGAGCGGCGATATCAGCAAGAATGGCCTCAACGATGTCACGAACCTGCTGGTCGGCCACCTCGTTCTGCTTCTGGTCAACGCCGCGTTTCAACCAGTTTTCCATCTTTTACCTCTTGGACAAATTTTGAATACGAATGCATTGTTGCATTCGTATTCATCATACCTATGTCCACAAGTCAACCAATATGGTTGGACCGACCCAGGAAAAAGCTTCTCAGCCCCGCGCCTGACAATACCGGCGCTAGACAGCGCAAAGCTTTACAGTCGCGATGGGATCTGGCCCACCGCCAGTGTCCGGTGGGCGAAAGCAATAGGGGCGCCGGATAGGCCGCGCCTTAAGCCCGGACCTCTGTTCCGGTGTTTGTACCACCCGCACGTTACGGCATTAACGTTGAACTTCGTCTCGCCGAACCTTGCGTGGTCATTCTGGTTGGGACATGTTAACGCCATTTCAGGAAACGTGGAATCGGATGGATAGGCCATGAGTGGCGAGCTGGATATATTAACGATCACGACTCCGCTGCCTGAGACAAGCTTCGGAATCGCCGCCATGAACGGCACGGAGCAGATAAGCCGCCCGTTCCAATATAATATCCAGCTTCATTCCGGGACAGCATTGCTCGACCCGAACAGCCTGCTCGACAAAGCCATTACCGTTACGATCTGTTCGCCCGAGGAAGGGGAGACCAAGCGTTATGTCTCGGGCATAGTTAACGCCGTTAGGCAACTGCCGTCGCAATCGACCATGCTTTGGCATTATGAAATCAGCCTGGTCCCCAAGCTCTGGTTTCTGAAACAGACTCAGGATTGCCGATTCTACCAGAAGCAAAGCGCACTCCAGATCATCAAGACGATTCTGGAAAAATTCAATGTCACCTTCAGCGACAAGACCTCGGGCTCCTTCCCCGCGCGCGATTATGTTGTGCAATTCAATGAATCCTATCTGCATTTCATCCAGCGCCTGATGGAGGATGCGGGTATTTTCTATTTTTTTACCCATGCCGAAGGTACGCATACGATGGTGTTGGCCAATACCAACACCGCCTTCCAGGACATCACGCAGCCACAAATTTACCTGGACGAAACCAACTCCGGCTTCGGCGTTTTGAATAGCTGGCACCGGACGGACCGGACCGCCTTAGGCAGTGTACGAACAGACGACTACAACCCCGCGACGGACCAACTTCAGCCGGGCGCTGTTTCCGGTACGGAAACAACGGTACTGAAAGCTTCCGCGGCATCCCAGCGTACCCACTATGCCTGGCCCGCCGTGCGCGATGCCACCGGCAACGCCAAAACGCTGGCGACCACCCATATGTTGGCGGCAGAAGTGGCGGCGGAACTTTATACCGGCTCCGGCCAGATAGCGGATTTCGTCGCGGGCGGTAAATTCATGCTGATGAACGATCCCACCACCGGATCGGGCATGGAGTATGTCATTCAGTCCCTATCCTATCATATTACCAATTCACGGGCCGGCAGCAGCCATGGGCACCGTGCCGCCATCGCCTCCGGCATCGTCGCTTTTCCCTCCAAAACCACCTATCAGGAAGAGCCCTTCTTCCTGCCCCCGGTGATGGCGGGCATGTACAGCGCTATCGTCATCGGACCGGATGGCGAGGAAATCTACACGGACGATCTCGGCCGCATCCAAGTGAAATTCCCCTTCGATCATGAGGGCGACATCACCACGGACAAAACACTCTGGGTACGCGTCATGCAGGGCTGGTCGGGGAATAATTGGGGCACGCAATATATTCCGCGTATCGGCATGGAGGTTGTGGTTGCCTTCCTGGAAGCGGACGTAAACCGACCGGTGGTGGTGGGCTGCCTGTTCAACGGCAACAACAAGCCTGTTTTCGCCGCCGATGAAAAGAACAAGAGCGGGTTGCGCACACGCTCCACCATGCAAGGCGGCACCGCGAATTTCAGCGAATTCTCGATAGACGACACCAAGGGTAGCGAAGCCGTCTATCTACATGCGGAAAAAGACCTGAACATAGAGGTCGAGAATAACCGCAATGTCACCGTCACCAAGGACGAAACGGTACAGATAGACGGCAAAAAAACCGACACGGTGAAACAGGATTACGCCACCACCGTATCGGAAGGCAACAAAACCACCACGGTCAGCCAGGGCAATGAATCCCTGGATGTCACGGAAGGCACCATCACCCATACCGCCGGGCAGTCCATCACACTGAAGGTCGGCGGCAATTCGATCAAGATCGACACCTCTTCCATCACCCTCACGGTGGGAGAAAGCACGGTGAAACTCACCGCGTCGGAGGTGGATGTGACCAGCATGCAGGTGAATGTCACCGGTCAGACGCAAACAGCCGTGAAGGGCGCTATTGTTCAGGTCACCGGCGATGGCATGCTGGAACTGAAGGGCGCCATGACCATGATCAATTCGTGAACCAGGGAAGGGAAGCGGGATGAGTACCGTGACTCAGAACAAATTATCTGGTGCCTCCCTGCCCCTGGTCTTGAAGCATGCCGCCATGCAGGAGCCCGCGCTGGAGAAGATCGCCGGGCTGGACAGCGTGCAAGCGGTGGTCGCCGCCCTGGCCCAGGCCGGTTTCGGCATCGAGGCAACGCGCGTGCTGGCCCACGCCTTACCCAAGCGTGAGGCCGTGTGGTGGGCATGCATGTGCGCCGCCCACACCGCCCCCCCAAATCTGCCGGACATAGACCGCAAAGTGCGTGAACTGGCCGAAACATGGGTTCGCCAACAAAGCATGGAGGCCGCCCGCGCCGCAATGGATGAAGCCAAACGGACCGGCTTCCAGAGTCCCGAGGCCTGGACGGGCGTCGGTGCGTTCTGGAGCGGTGAGTCCCTGGCTCCCATGGACGTCCCCGCCATAACACCGCCGGCGCATCTCACCGGCGTGGCCGTGGCGGGTGCCGTCGCGCTGGCCTCTGTCCGCGCCGATACGTCGCGCCAGCCTCAACGCTTGGCCATGTTCCTGCAATCCGCCCAGGATATTGCCGGCGGCGGCCCTGGGCGCCTGCTACCGGAGGCCTCATGACCCTTACCCTGACAGTCCTGCGCTGCCCGGATGCGGTTCCGCCGGAAACCAGGCGAATGTCCGGGGGTGAACTGCGCATTGGGCGCGGACCGGACAATGATTGGATCATGCCCGATCCGGAAAGACTCCTCTCCAAGCGTCATTGCGTGATCGCTTTCCGTAATGGCGGATGGGCCATCGCGGATATCAGTACCAATGGCACTTATCTGAACCACGATCCGGACCCAGTCGGCAACGGCCAAATCCGCACATTGCACGATGGAGACAGAATCTGCTTCGGTGCCTATGAGATTGAGGCACGGATCGAGGATGGACGGAATTTCGGTACATCCAGCTTGGATAAGGGCCTTTCGCCCTTCGACGACCCGTTCGGCGACGATGTGTTCAAGCCCAAGCCGCCTCCTTCATCCAGCGGCTTCATCAACGCCGCCTTTGGACCTGACGATCCGCTCTTTGGCGACCCGGCCCGGCCGCCCTCACCGACATTGCCTGAGCTGTTCGACCCGCTCGCCGAACCGGAAGGCGCCCCCCTGGGCGGGCCGACCCAGCCAGACCACAGCCCTTCCTTCAGCGACGCCTTCCGCCCCCCCGCCTCCCGGCAAATCTTGCCTGAGGATGACGCCTGGGATCTTTCGCCGCTGCCTGGCCAGCACACACCCGAACCTTCCGCCCCACCGCCGGCGCCCACGCCGGCCCCGTCATCCCCTTTCGACGAACCGGCCGCGGCATCTCCCCTTTTGCCCGCGGCCCCTTTGCCGCCGCGCCCCACGCCAGAAGCAGCCCCCCCTTTTACCGAAGCCGCCAACCGGCCGCCCGCACCGAAAGGGGACGATGTCTTGCTGGCCGCTTTCCTAAAAGGTGCCGGGTTGGATGCCGCCATGCCCGCCAATCCAGAGGCCTTGATGACAGCCTTGGGCAGCACATTCCGCGTGCTGGTCTCTGGCATCCGCCAGGCACTTATCGCGCGCGCCACGATCAAAGGCGAATTCCGTATCGAACAGACCATGATCCGCGCCCGTGGCAACAACCCGCTGAAATTCTCCGCCGATGACGACGATGCGTTGACCGCGCTGCTCGGCCTGGGCCGACGGGTGGATATGGGACCGGACACGGCGGTGAGCGACGCGCTACGCGACATGCGCCTGCACGAGTTGGCCACCATGGCGGCCATGCAGGATGCGGTACGCACATTGCTTGCGCAGCTCGCCCCCGCAAAACTGCAAATGGATGGCGGCATGACCCTGCTCCCCGCGCAAAAAAAGGCCCGCGCCTTCGAAGCCTACGAGAAACTCCACGCAACCATTACCCGTGCGTTGACTGACGATTTCGACAGCGTGTTCGGAAAATCCTTTGCCCGTGCCTATGAAACCGCCTTGCGCGACATCAGCGCCCGTGAAACCGGCTTTGGGGAGATGTCATGAAACGATCTGCTTTGTTCGCCGCCTGTCTGGTCTTGGCCGGGTGTGCCTCAACACCGTCCCCGCCCGTGCTCACGCTGAATATCGTGGGCAGCGCTGGACAAAACCCCAACCCTGGCGGCCAAGGCACCTCCGTGGCGGTGCGGATCTATCAACTCGCCGCCACCGGCCAGTTCCAGGCGGCGGATGTGTACACGCTCATCGGCAAGGAAAATTCCACTCTAGGCACGGAAGAGCTGGGTAGCTCCGCGCAATATATCATTTCACCCAGCCAAACGCAGACGGAAACACTCAATCTCACCCCCGGTGCCAGCAGCGTGGGGGTGGCGGTGTTGTTCCGTGACATCAACCACTCGACATGGAAACTCATGGCACCCGTCGCCGCCCACGGACCAACCAAACTGACGCTGCACATAAACGGGCTGATCGCAACTCTTGGCCGTTGATACACAAACCGCGATAATGACCCGGCACATCCGGGAACGGAGCTTGGGAGATTTGAAGATTATGCGAGCCTTGCCATGAGCTGGACCAACCGTGTCATCTGGCAGGAAGGCATGTTCCTGCGCTCTCAGCATTTTCAGCAACAGGATCGCTGGCTTGAAGCTTGTCTGCGCGGGCGTCTGGCGGGGGTGCGCTCCCATGGCTGGGGTCTCACGCAGATGACGCTCGATCGTGATTTGCTCGGCACTGGACGCTTCGCGGTCTCCACCGCCTCGGGCGTATTCGAGGATGGCACCCCCTTCGCCTTGCCCGGTGAAACAGAACACCCCGCCCCGTTCGAAGTGCCTGAGAATACGCGCGGTGTGCTGATCCATCTGGCCTTGCCGGTCCAGCAGGCTGGCGCGGTGGAAATCGCCGCCGCCGATGGCAGCGCCGAAGGCCGTTACAAGGCGCAGAGCTTCGAGGCCTACGACACGCATTCCGCATCCCCCCAGTCCGCCGAACTGCTGATCGGCAGGCTGAAGCTGCGCTATCTGCTCGATACCGACGACCGCGCGGGTTATCTTTGCATTCCCGTTGCCCGCATCATGGAAGTTTCATCCGACAAACGGGTGACGCTGGATGAGAACTGGCTGCCCCCGGCACTAATGTGCCATGCCGTATCCGCCTTGGCCGGGCTGGTGACGGAATTCGCGGGCATGATCAACCAGCGTGGCGAGGCGCTGGCGGCACGGGTGAACGCACCCGGCGCGCGTGGCGTGGCGGAAGTGGCGGATTTCATGTTGCTCCAGGCTCTCAACCGGTGGCAGGCCTTACTGCAACATTGGGCGGACGCGGCCAATATCCACCCCGAAACGCTCTACACCGCCTATGTGCAGATGGCCGCCGAATTCGCAACCTTCACGGACCAGCAGCGCCGCCCCAACAAATATCCCGGCTACCGGCATGAGGATCTGCAACGTAGTTTCGCACCGGTCATCGCGGATTTGCGCCGCTCGCTCTCCTCGGTCATTGAAACCAACGCGGTGGCGATCCCGTTGCAGGAGCGCCGGCACGGCGTGCATGTCGGCCCCATCAACGACCGCAATATTCTCCGCGCCACGAATTTCGTGCTTTCCGTGCAGGCGGATGTGCCGACGGAAACGATGCGCCGCCTCTTCCCCGCCCAGGTGAAAATTGGCGCGGTGGAACATATTCGCGAACTGGTCAATGTGGCACTGCCCGGCATCGCCGTGCGGCCCTTGCCGGTGGCGCCACGGCAAATCCCGTTCTATGCGGGCGGATCCTATTTTGAGTTGGATCGCAACAGCCCGCATTGGCAGCAAATGCAGACCTCAGGCGGTTTCGCGATCCATGTTTCTGGAGAGTTTCCAGGCCTGCGCATGGAGTTGTGGGCCATCAAGGGGTAATCGCGGACAGCGATAGGGAGAGAGCTTATGAGCGACAATCCGTTCTCCGAACCGGACGATTCGGACCGCACCGTCATCCGGCCGATCCCAGGGGGCAAACGCCCGGCGGCACCTCCACCTTCTCCATTCAACGGCCCCACGGGCAATATGCCACCGCAAGGCCCGGCAAACCATGGCGCCGCCTTGCCCACCGACGCACCGGAAACGATCTTCATGGGCGGCTCGCCGCTCATTGCCGCCGCCGGGCCGCTACTGCAATTGCTGGCCCGCCTGCGCAACACACTACAAGCACCTGATTCCGGAGATCTGCGCGAATGCGCGGTCCGTGAAATTCGCCGTTTCGAGGAAACCGCCCGCGCGCGCAATATCCCCATGGAACAATTGCGCCCCGCCCATTATGCCCTCTGCGCCAGCCTGGACGACGTGGTGCTGGCCACGCCCTGGGGCAGCCAGGGGGTTTGGGCGCAACGCTCACTGGTTTCCACGTTCCATCAGGAGGTACGCTCCGGTGAGCGTTTTTTCGACGTGATGGCGAAAATCCGCCAAAACCCGGGAAATTTTATGCCGGTTTTGGAGTTGATGTATTTCTGCCTGTCGCTCGGCTATATGGGCCGCTACCGGCTCTCCCCACAGGGCCCTGCGGAAATGGACCGGTTGCGCGAGGAAACCTACGCAGTGTTGCGGCGCCAGCCCCCCTCCGGCGACCCGGCGCTCTCCCCGCATTGGCAAGGCGTGGATGCCCCTTATAAACCACGCCGCTTTGGCGTACCGGTCTGGGTGACGGGCATTGTGGCACTTGGCGTGCTGGGACTGGTTTATGCCGGATGCCTGTTCTCGCTCTCCGGCAAATCGGACAGCGCCTTTCAGGCGCTGGTTACCGCCCCGCTGGCTAATATGCCGCAGATCGTGCGTGCCCAACCCGTGGCGGCACCAGCCGAGCCACAGCCAGCCGGCCCCACCATTCTGGACCGCCTTTCCGGCTTCCTGCAACCGGAGATCACGGCGGGCAAGGTGAGTGTGCTCGGCACCACACACCAACCCATCATTCGCATCAATAATCAGGGGCTGTTCGGCTCTGGCAGCGCCACCGTGGAAAGTGCCGACATACCGTTACTGCAGAAAATCGGCCAGGCGCTGGCGAAGGAAACCGGCAACATCGTGGTAACGGGCTATACTGACAGCCAGCCCATCCATACATTGCAGTTCCCATCCAATTTCGTGTTGTCTCAGTCCCGCGCCCAGGCGGCGGCGGCAATTCTGGACCAAACGATCGGAGATGAGAGCCGCATCACCTCGAAAGGCATGGGCGATGCCGACCCCGTGGCCAGCAACGCCACCGCCGCCGGGCGCGCGCAGAATCGCCGCATCGAAATCGTGTTGAACCATCCTTCGGGAACCTGAGCCTGTCATGAAGAAGATACTCGGCTTTTTTGCCTCACGCTGGTTTCTGAGCTTTATCGCCGCCATGGTGACGGCGGCTCTGGTCTGGTTCTTCGCGCCGTTCATTCATGCTCTGTCTGGCGTGGTTATCCGGCTGGTCGTCATCCTCGTCATCCTGCTGGTCTGGCTCGTCGCCAATCTGCTGCTGGACTGGCGACGCAAGAAACGTGACGCCGCCCTGGCAGCGGGCGCAGCCGATGCGGGAGCCGCGACACAGGACAATGCGGCGGCTGAAGAACTCGCGGCACTTGGCGAGAAACTGAAAAAATCCCTGATCCTGCTCCGCAAGGCCAGCGGCTCACGCGGTTATCTGTACGAGCAGCCTTGGTATGTGATCATTGGTCCGCCAGGGGCGGGCAAGACCACGGCATTGCTGAATGCCGGGTTGAAGTTTCCGCTGGCGGCGGAGATGGGGCAAGGCGCGGTGGCGGGCGTGGGCGGCACACGCCTGTGCGATTGGTGGTTCACCGAGCAGGCCGTACTGATAGACACCGCTGGGCGTTACACCACTCAGGATTCCAACTCCGCAACCGACAAGGCCGGCTGGGAAGGCTTCCTGGACATGCTCAAGCGGACCCGTCAACGCCAGGCGTTGAACGGTGTGGTGGTGGCGATCTCTCTGGCGGACATCGCCGCCGCCCCACGGGAGGAGCGGCTGGCCCATGCTCGCGCCATCCGTAAACGCATCAAGGAGCTGACCACCCGGCTTGACCTCAAACTGCCGGTTTACGCGCTACTCACCAAGGCGGATCTGCTAGCTGGCTTCACGGAATTCTTCGACGATCTGGACCAGGAAAAACGCGCCCAGGTCTGGGGCGCCACCTTCCCGGCGCAGGAGACCAACCCGGCCCAAACCTTCGATGGCGAATTCAAGCTGCTCGTGCAGCGGCTGAATGAAAGGCTGATCGATCTGCTGCAACGTGAGCGTAGCCCGGACAGACGCGCGCTCATCGCCGGGTTTCCCACTCAAGTAGCCAGCCTGGAAACGCCCTTGAACGAATTCCTGACAGAGGCTTTCGGTGGCTCGGCCTTGGACCCCGCCTCTTATCTGCGCGGCGTTTATTTCACCTCCGGCACGCAGGAGGGCACGCCGATCGACCGGCTAACCGGCGCGCTCTCCCGCTCCTTCGGTATTGATCAACGCCGAATCCCATCGCTCCGCCCCACCTCTGGCCGTAGCTATTTCCTCTCCCGGCTGCTCCGAGACGTGATCTTCGGGGAAGCGATGCTAGCCGGGCATCCTCCCGCTCAGCGCCGGCGCCACATTCTGCTGCAATCGGCGGGCTATGCCGGCGTGACCCTGGTGTTCCTGGGCCTGCTGGCTGGTTTCCTGACCAGCCGTTCGCACAATGAAACCGCCATTGCCGCCAGCGATAAAGCGGTGGCGGATTATCAAAAGGCCGCCAAGGGGGTGACGCTGGACCCCGTGCAGGATTCCAACCTGCCCGCCATTCTGCCGCTGCTGAATGCCGCGCGCGCCATACCCTTCGGCCCGGGCGGAACCGCCAGCTACGGTGCCATGGGCATGGGGCTGAACCAGGGGCCGCAACTCAAAGCTGGAGCCGACACGCTCTACATCAACGCGCTGGACAATATCTTCCTGCCCCGGTTGATTTTGCAGCTGGAAGCTGAGATGCGCGGCGGGTTCGACAAGCCGGAATTCCTCTATCAGGCCACGCGCGTCTATCTGATGCTCGGCGGGCAGGGACCGATGGACAAGAGCCTTGTCGAAGCCTGGATGAAACTGGACTGGCAGCGCCTCTACCCCGGCATCACCAACCAGACAACGCGCAACGACCTGATGCAACATCTGGTGGCCATGCTGGATGCACCATTGCCGCAAGTGAAACTGGACGGCGCGCTGGTCGAGGCAGCCCGCGCCACGTTCAGCCGCGTCTCGGTGGCGGAGCGCGTCTATTCCCGCATCCGCGACTCCCAGCAGGCCGCCGCCATCCCCGCCTGGGTGCCCGCGCAGGCGATGGGCGCGGCGGGCGTGCCCCTTTTCTCCCGTGCCTCCGGCAAACCTCTGACCGAGGGCATTCCCGGGTTTTATACGGTCAAGGGCTTTCAACTGGTGCTGCTGCCCGCCCTTACCCATGCGGCTAAAGATGTGGCGGATGAAAGCTGGGTGCTCGGGCCGGGCCAGCAAGTCGATCCTTCCAGCCCGGATATGAAGAATCTGGAGCAGAACGTCATTAAACTCTACGAGGCCGATTACGAGGCCCAGTGGAACGCGATGCTGGGCGACCTGAATCTAAAGCCCGCCACCAATATCAGCCAAGCGGTGCAAACACTTTATATCATCGGCTCCCCGCAATCGCCGATGCAACGGCTGCTGACCAGCATCGTCACGCAGCTTCAACTCTCCAAGGGAGCGGAGCCGCCCAAGGCCGCGACCACGTCGAAAATTCCGGGAGCGGCCGCGGTCAACGCCGATGCCGCGGCCCTGCAAGGGCTGATGGGCACCGCCAACGCCGACAGCAAAACCGCACCGCTCGGCTCGGAAGTGGATCAATATTATGCGCCACTGATCACTTATGTTGGCGGTGGCGCAGGCTCACCACTGAGCCTCACGCTCAACCTTATCAACAGCCTGCAGCAACAGCTTGCCGCCCTGGCCTCCGCCACCCCCGGCACCGCGCCGGCCGCGCCGGCCGCCGGTGGCGATCCGGCCTCCTTGCTGCAAGGCGAGGCCGCGACAGACCCTCAGCCCGTTGCCCGCTGGGTACAGTCTTTGGTGGTGAACGCCAACGGCTTACGTGGTGGCAGCGCAGCCAAGGCGGCGGCGGCGGCATTTAACGGCGCATCCGGACCAGGCCAACTCTGCCAGCAAGCAGTGGCCGGGCGCTACCCGTTCGTGCCCGCTTCCACCACCGACATTCCCTTGGGGGATTTTGCACATCTCTTTGCCCCCAATGGGCTACTCGATGGTTTCTTTACCCAGCAGGTGCAGCCTTATGTCGATATGTCCGGGCGGACTTGGCGGGTGCAGGCTGTGAACGGCGTCACCCCGCCCATCAGCCAAGGCGCCCTGGCCGAGTTTCAACGCGCGGAAACAATCAAGCAGCTTTTCTTCGCGGCGGGCCCCACGCCCAGCGTACAGTTCAGCCTTACTCCCACCTCGCTCGACGCGGGGTCGGCACAGGCGGTCCTGCAATTGGGAGCGCTCAACGTCTCTTACGCCCATGGCCCGCAAGTACCCACCATGATCTCCTGGCCTGGCACGGATGGCATGCAAACGGCCCGGCTGATCATAACCCCCACCAGCGGTGGCAACCCGGTGGAGTTGAATGCCTCCGGCCCATGGGCCCTGTTCCATCTCTTCTCACAGGGCGCCCTGACCCAGGCCGGATCGTCCGACCAATACACGCTGACATTCTCCGTCGGCGGGCATAATGTCAGCTACAGCATTGGCGCGAATTCGGTCCTCAACCCGTTCGCACCCGGCATACTAGCCAATTTTCGTTGTCCCAGCCTGCAAGGATGAGCATCTTCCAGCCCAGTCTGACGGGTTTTTTCGGTAAGCTGCCCGCACACGGAGATTTTCTGCGCGCGCGGTTGCCAGAAGATCTGGTGACACCACTCGACCTCTGGTGCCGGGAGTGCCTGAACCGCTCACGCGCGGCCATGGGCATGGATTGGGAACAAGCCTGGATGACCGCCCCGATCTGGCGCTTCCTGCTCCCGCCCGGCGCATGCGGCGGGAGGGCTGTATTGGGCGTCTGGCTGCCAAGTATGGACAAGGTCGGGCGGCATTACCCCTTTATTCTTGCCGCCATGGCGGCTGACCCCGACGCCCTTGCCCAAGGCGGCAATTGGCTGGCCTTGGCGGAGGCTGAAGGCTTAGCCGGCGTGGTGGAGGACAAACCACACGAGGCCATCGCTGCCGCTTTAACCAACCCGGTGACAACAGCCCCCGTACCTCCGCCCGGCTGGTGGACAGAAGGCAGCCCGCTCGTCCTGCCACAACGTTACGACATTCCAAATCTGCTACCCGCCACCACCCATGCCAGTGCGATGCTGCGCGACCATCAGACAGCGGAGGAACCATGTTGATGCCACGCTCCTGGGCTCTGACAGATGTCGGCGCCGTGCGCAAACATAACGAAGACAACATGCTCGCCCGGCCGGACCTCGGCCTATGGGTGGTGGCGGACGGTGCTGGAGGCCACGCCTCGGGCGAAGTCGCCTCCGGCATGATCGTGAACGCCCTCTCCCTCCTGCCCACACATCTCAGCGCCGGGGAGCTATTATCCAGCATCCGCCTAGGAGTGTCCAAAGTTCATACTGCCCTGCGCGAGGAAGCCACGCGGCGGGGCGGCAATGTCATGATCGCCTCGACCTTCGTGGGATTAATGATCCGAGACCGGCATTTTGCCTGTCTTTGGGCAGGGGACTCGCGGGCCTATTTGCTACGCCACGGTCATCTTGAACAAATCACCCATGATCATAGCCTGGTACAGGAGCTTGTGGATGCTGGCAGCCTTCTCCCAGAGGAGGCGGAACACCACCCGCACGCCAATGTCATCACCCGCGCCGTGGGAGCGGATGACGATTCATTGGAGCTGGACAAGGTGATTGGCCAAGTTCAGCCGGGAGACCGTTTTCTGCTCTGCAGCGATGGCCTCAGCAAAACCCTCAGCGAACAGGAAATCCAGGGCCTGCTCAGCGCGCCGGACGGCACGCCGCCGACGGAGCTGTTAATCCACGCGGCACTGGCACATCATGTAAACGACAATGTAACGGCTGTGGTGGTGGAGGTTTAATCCGACAGGCGGACGTCGAGTGAACCGCCCCGGATTTATCGATGACATGGATGGCATTGGGCCTCTTGCTGCGCCCATGAGGTGGCGCAACAGGAGTTGCCAGGCGCTAAAGCAGCATCAGCTTGTCGTGTAGCGCCAACCAACCAGCTGGCTCATGCACAAGTGCATCGATATCATATTTTCCAAACATGCGGGTCATACCGCGCCGCGTGAAGATTTCCCAGAAAATCCGCGAGGCAGGGCCAATTTTACCACCCTTTCCTAAGCTCAGACCTCCGGAAATTTGCTGCTCCTGAAAAGCACGCCAATGAATTGCGGCGGCCGTGGTCAGGCAGGCGGAATTCATCGAAAGCCGAATCCCCATCTTGGTGACGGTCGTGGCAATACCCGCGGGCAACGAGGCGCCGGGAACCAGCCCGCCGATAAGGCTACCAGTACGAATGCCGGCTTTTGCCGTTTTCATCGCGAGGACAACTTTGAGCCAGTCCTGGACGGTGATCGATCGACTTGTGCGTTTATCCGCCGCGATGGCAATGAGTTTGGTAATATGAGCGGTCGTGGAGCCGAGAGCGTTGGCGTTTGTCACAACATCCGCGAAGTTGATCCCCACCGTGTGCGCTGATGCCGCTGTTCCGGCTAGGCTGAATGCCGAAGAGCCAATGGATTTCCAGGCCCGACCTTGAAAATAACGGGCGGAACGCGGGTTGGCGCGATCATCATGACCATTCATGACAAACCAGGGGTTTGGAATAACCGCGTCCCCACCCTCTTGGTTGGCTTTCGCTATGCTATAGAGGGTTTGCGCCGCTGTGTTCAGCGTACTCAGAACACCACCCGTTGCAGAATCAAAAACCGTTGACAATGTATCCGCCACGAACAGGACAGCTTCCTCCGTGCTCGGCGAATTATTGCCAACCTGCTTGATCGCGGTAGAAATCTGATCGTAACGGGGCCTATTCAATTTCGTCAAAAATGAACCCTTAGAAGGTTAATGATTTGCTAATTTTCCTGAGATGCCGGGTTGACCCGCCAAGTTAATGGCGGGTCAGGATGGCTCAGCTGAGCTTCTGCAGGCCCAGATCATAAGTAACCGGGTAGGGCGAGCCCTTGGACCCGTCAGCATTCATCGGGGTGAACTTCACTTCGATCTTGGTGAAGTTAAAGGAGAGGCTCTCGCTCGGTTTGTCGCCGCTGCTGGAAAGGCTATAGCCGCTGATCATCGTGTCGGTCAGCGTGACTTCCAGATACACATCGGCACCGGTGCCATCGGTACGCACGAAAGAGATTACCAGACCGGACTTGCCGCCGCTGCTAAGCGCTTCCTTCAACAAACCGCCGGAGGCATTGTCCAGGTTCTTGGTCACGGTGATTTCGGACACACTCGGCGTGCTGGCTTCACGATTGCCAGATGCACCGGTGGGCGACCCAATGCCACGGCCAACGCCCCACTGGAAGCTGTTAACCTCGAACTGCTTGTCAAACCCTTGTGTTGTAACGTCGCCATTGATCGTGGGATTCGTGTATTTAATATAAATCGCCATGTCGTGCTCCTATTCTGGAAACCGAAAATCACTAATTGAGCGCGTAGGAAAACGTCCCCTCCGGCCCGATGCCAACCGATATGTCAGAAATTCCCTCGCCCGCTGCCATGCGGGCCAGAACCTCGGTGGAGAGTTCCGGCAACAGGCCACGCGAGAGGATATTCTCCACATTGCGTGCGCCTGATGAGGATTCCTTGCAGCGCGCGGCAATGGTTTCCACCAGTTCCGACGCATAGGTAAAGTTGGCCTTGTAAGCCTCCTTCACACGTTTCGTGATCTTGTTGAGCTGCAACCGCACGATCTGACGGATGACATCGTCCGAAAGCGGGAAGTAAGGCACCAGCGTGACACGTCCCAGAAAGGCGGGCTTGAAATATTTCATCAATTCCGGCCGCAGCGCTTCCGCCAGCCCGGCGGCATCGGGGGCGGTTTCGGGGTCGGCGAAGAGCTTTTCGATCAGGTCCGTGCCAGCGTTGGAGGTCATGATGATGACGGTGTTCTTGAAGTCGATATCGCGGCCCTCGCCGTCTTTCATGTTGCCCTTATCGAACACCTGGAAAAACACATCCTGCACGCCGGGATGGGCTTTTTCCATCTCATCCAGCAAGATCACGGAATAAGGACGGCGGCGCACGGCCTCGGTCAGGATACCACCTTCGCCATAGCCGACATAGCCCGGGGGGGAGCCCATCAGCAGCGAGACCTTATGCTCTTCCTTGAACTCGGTCATGTTGATGGTGGTCATGTTTTGCTCGCCGCCATAGAGCAGATTGGCCAGCGTCAATGCTGTTTCCGTTTTGCCGGTACCCGAGGTGCCGACCATCATGAACACGCCGATCGGCTTACGCGGGTCTGTCAGCTTCGCACGGCTGGTGCGGATGGCCTGCGCCACCGCTTCCATCGCGTGCGGCTGGCCAACGACACGCTCCTCCATCGCCTCCTTCAGGTTCAATACGGTGTTGATCTCGTCGGACTGCATGCGTCCGGCGGGAATGCCGGTCCAGCTTTCCACGATCTCGGCCACGGCCTGACCATCCACCACCGGGAAGATCAGCGGGCTCTCACCTTGCAAGGTCCGCAAATCCTCATGCAGATTGTTGAGCCGGTCCTTGAGCGCGGCTTTGTCTTCACCGTTCTCGTTGTCCTCGATCTTGGCGCGGACAGCACCGATCTCGGCAGCGAGAATTTTTTCTTCGGCGAAACGAGTTTCCAAAGCGGCCAGAGCGTCTTGCAGCTTGGCTTCCTCGATCTTCAGCTCGGCCAGACGGGCCTCATGGTCACCGCCCGCGGCCATTTCGCGTTCGAGGATATCGCGCTCGGTATGAATGAGCTCAATGCGGCGCTGTTTGTCTTCGATGGGTGCGGGAATGGCGGCCTGGCTCATCGCCACGCGCGCGCAGGCCGTGTCGATGAGGCTGATGGCTTTATCCGGCAGTTGGCGGCTAGGGATAAAGCGGGCGG
This sequence comes from Acidocella sp., assembly GCF_050253495.1. NCBI lineage: Bacteria > Pseudomonadati > Pseudomonadota > Alphaproteobacteria > Acetobacterales > Acidocellaceae > Acidocella > Acidocella sp. Next base: position 16,322 of record NZ_JBFWIX010000006.1, on the reverse strand, counting down.
ACAGACGCACGGCTTCGGAAATCGCTTCATCCAGAATGCGGGTTTTATGATGTCGTTCCAGCGTAGCGGTGAGGCCGCGAATCATCGCGATGGCCATGGGCTCGGAGGGTTCCTCCACCTTCACCACTTGGAAACGCCGCGTCAGGGCCGCATCTTTTTCAAAATACTTCTTATACTCGGCCCAAGTAGTGGCGGCCACGGTGCGCAGTTCGCCACGCGCCAAGGCGGGTTTCAACAGATTCGCGGCATCATTTTGTCCAGCCTGGCCGCCCGCACCGATCAAGGTGTGAGCCTCATCGATGAACAGGATGATTGGTTTCGGACTCGCCTTGACCTCGTCAATGACAGATTTAAGACGCTGCTCGAATTCACCTTTCATGCCCGCACCAGCTTGCAACAAGGCAAGGTCCAGCGTGCGCAGCGTGACATCCTTCATCGCGTCAGGCACTTCACCGGCGGCGATCTTCAGCGCAAGCCCCTCAACCACGGCGGTTTTGCCGACACCGGCCTCGCCGGTGAGGATCGGGTTGTTCTGGCGGCGGCGGGTGAGGATGTCGATCGTCTGCCGGATCTCGAAATCACGGCCGAGAATGGGGTCGATCTTGCCGTCACGCGCGCGGGCGGTCAAATCGTAGGTGTACAGATCGAGTGCGCCGTTGCCTGCCGGACGGGGTACACCATTTTCATCCGTTACGGGCATTGCCCCATCGGCCGCCATCGGAGTGCTGGATTCCACACTGCCCGCGGTGATGACGGCAAGGTCGCGCTTCAGCACATCCGGCTGAATCTTCAGCAATTGGCCGGATGCTTCTCGCGCTCTGCGGGCCAACGTTTCATCCGAGAGCAGCGCCAGCAGCACATGGCCGGACCGAACCCGCGCCAACCCTTGCTCTATGGAAGCCAGCAGCCAAGCCTGCTTAACGGCGTCCACCACGTCCGGCGCCAAGCCAGGAGCACGGGAATTACCGACCTTCAGCTTGTCCAGCGCTTTGTTCAGATCCGTCAGGAAACGGCTATGATCAATGTCATATTGCCTGAAAATGGCGGCGAAATCCGTATCCGCGCCCTCCGCCAGCCGCACCAGCCAATGTTCGACTTCAACATTGTAATGCGTCCGGGACATTGCCAACCCGGCGGCAGATTCCAGCGCCCGGCGACAATGCTCATCTAGGCGACCAATTAACGACCTGAGGTCGAGTGTGACCAAGGCTTCCCCCTAAAGAACATCTCGCATCAGAAAAGGTGTTTACTGGTGAGTAAATCCGCCACCGGACACACTCGAGAAATGAAACGACGCGTATCTCCTAACGCAATAATTTTGATGCGTTTGTTAGCTTGAATTACTGGTAATGTCCAGCTAATACAAGCTCAAGGGCGCTGGCGAGCAGGTGTATTTTTGATGTTTTTTACGAGTTTTTAATATTTGTTTATTCATAACGAACTGCCTCGCTATTTTTTACATCGAAACGGTTAGGGAGAGACACGGGCGTGGCCATTGAAGGTTTTGATGTCGAAACCTTGCTGACGCCGATCAGCGAGGAGGCTCCCTCAGGCACGGATGCCCGCAGCGATTTTTCTCCGTCTTCACCTTATTTTCGACTACGGGACGCACGAGCCGATGCCCGCGCCGCGGAACGCGCCGCGGATGCGAATCCGGGCGAAATCGCCTCTCCCGAAGGCTGGCGGCAGGTGCGCGCCCTGGCTGTTGAAATGCTCAGTGGGCAAACCAAGGACCTTGAGGTCGCCGCCTGGCTGACAGAGGCGTTAGTCCGCAGCAACGGGCTGGCCGGGTTGACTTTTGGCGCCAAGCTGTTGGGTGGGCTTGCTGAACGTTATTGGGATCACCTCTTCCCAATGCCCGATGAGGACGGGATGGAAACCCGCGTTGCGCCCGTTACCGGCCTGAATGGCGAAGGCGGAGACGGCACGCTGAGCCAACCCCTTCAAAAACTGCCCTTGTTCACGGATCCCAATGGGGAGATGGTGATGTTCTATCAGTATCAGCAATCCGCTGAACTGGAGACCATCGCCGATGCGAAGCGCCTGGAGGCGCGTCTCGGAGCCGGGGTGGTGCCGTATGAGACGATGCAAAGCGCGGCGCGCGCGGCATCGCCCGGCGCCTATGCCGCGTTGCGGCGCGATCTTGAGGAGGCTCGGGCCGCGTGGCGCGCCATGGGCGAGGTTTTTGACCGTCTGGCTGGACCCGACGCCCCCCCCACAAGCCGTGTCGCCGAAGCGCTGAATCAGATCGGTGTATTCGTCGCGCGCTATGCTCCGCCGGACATCGCCGTAGCTGCGGCTGGAGCTAGGACCATGGAAGCTTCCGCCGCGGCGGAAGAAGCGGAGCAGACCGAGCCGGGCAAGCCCAGGCGTCTGGCCAGCCGCGAAGATGCCCTTGCAACCTTGGCAGAAATCGCCGAATATTTCCGCCGGACAGAACCGCAATCGCCCCTGGCCTATACAATCGAGGAAGCAATCCGCCGCGGACGACTTACATGGCCCGAGCTGATTGCCGAATTGGTGCAGGACGATCAAGTTCGCAACAGTATTCTGAACAGCCTCGGCCTCAAAACAGGGACATGATTATATATCCAGCGCGGCAGTAGATGATCCGGAGCAACTCCACCGCCGACCATTCCATACTGAAGTGGATGGCAAGCTTCTACGGGGGACCTAAAAGATGAGTGGCAGTGTACATAGCAAACTGAACCGGGTCCGCAAACCCCGTGTTCACATCACCTACGAAGTCGAGACCGACGGCGCGGAGATCCAGCGTGAGCTGCCCTTCGTGGTCGGCGTGATGGGAGATTTCTCGGGCGACCCAACCCAGCCGCTCCGGCCAATGGCCGAGCGCAAATTCACACAGATCGACCGTGATAATTTCAACGACATCATGGCTCGCATGTCCCCCGGCCTGAACATGAAGGTCGACAACACGCTGGCCGACGATGGCAGCGAAATGGCGGTGAACCTGAAATTCAGCTCCATGGACGATTTCGATCCCGCCCGCATCGTCGATCAGGTGCCCGCGCTGAAATCCCTGCTGGAAACCCGCAACAAGCTGCGCGACCTGTTGAGCAAGGCCGACCGCTCGGAAGAGCTGGAAAATCTGCTGGAGCAAGTGCTGAAGAACGATGCCGAGCTTCAGGGGCTCTCCGCCCAGCTTGGTCTCGACAAAAAGGAGGGTTGATCCATGTCCGAGACCCAGTCCACCCCGCAAGGAGCAACCGGCGCCACGAGTGAGGGCGGAAGCTTTCTCGATCAGGTCGTCTCCGCCACCAAGCAGACCGAGCCGGATCGCGCGCAGGATCTCGTCAAAAACCTGATCGAGCAGGCTCTGGCCGGTACCGTTACGTTCGACAAGAACCTAACTCGCACGATCGACAAGGCCATTGCCGCCATCGACCAAAAAATGTCTCGGCAACTTAATGCCATTATGCATCATGAGAAATTCACCAAGCTGGAGGGTAGCTGGCGCGGCCTGAATCATCTGGTGATGAACTCGGAAACCGGCACCAGCCTGAAGATCCGTGTTCTGAACATGACCAAACGCGAGCTGAACAAGGATCTCACCAAGGCGGTGGAATTCGACCAGAGCCAGCTCTTCAAGAAAATCTACGAAAACGAGTTCGGCACGCCAGGCGGTGAACCTTATGGCGCGCTGATCGGCGATTATGAGTGGACGAACCATCCGGATGATATTGAATCACTCCGCCTCGTCTCCAACGTCGCCGCCGCGTCCTTCGCCCCCTTTATCTCCGCTGCCGGCGCCAGCATGTTTGGTTTCGACGATTGGACGGAGCTGACCAAGCCGCGCGATCTGGCGAAGATTTTCGATACGGCCGAATACACCAAATGGCGCGGCTTCCGTGACACGGAGGATGCCCGATTCGTCTCCCTGGTGATGCCGCGCGTGCTGGCCCGCGTGCCTTATGGCGCCGCCACCAAGCCGATCGAGGAGTTTGCTTATGAGGAAGCGCCGTACGACGCCACCGGCGCCGCCCAGGCGCTGAACCATAAGGAATATTGCTGGATGAACGCCGCCTATGCGATGGGCGTGCGGATGACCAGCTCCTTCGCGGAATCCGGTTTCTGCGTCGCCATCCGTGGCGCCGAGGGCGGCGGCAAGGTGGAAAATCTACCCACCCATATCTTCCAGTCCGACGATGGGGACATGGACGGCAAATGCCCCACCGAGGTTGGCATTACCGACCGGCGCGAGTTCGAGCTGTCCAACCTCGGCTTCTTGCCCCTCTGTCACTACAAGAACACGGACTATGCCGTGTTCTTTGGCGGCCAAACGGTACAGAAGCCGAAGAAATACGACCGCCCGGACGCCACGGCCAACGCCGCCATCTCCGCGCGCCTGCCCTACATCATGGCCACCGGCCGGTTCGCCCACTTCCTCAAAGTGATGGCACGCGACAAGATCGGCAGCTTCATGGAAGCCAATGAGTGCGAACGCTGGCTGAACCGCTGGATCACCAATTATGTCTCCGACAACCCGGATGCCGGACCGGAGACCAAGGCGAAATATCCTCTGCGAGAGGCCAAAGTCGAAGTGAAGGAGATCCCCGGCAAGCCTGGCTCCTACAACGCCGTGGCTCATCTGCGCCCTTGGCTGCAAATGGAAGAGCTGACGACCAGCATGCGCATGGTTGCCCGCATTCCGCAGAAGGCCTGATCATTCATGCCCGCCGTGCTGTTTGATACGGCGCGGCGGCTGAGGGGGCCTGATGGCGGGAGACGAGGAAGATCCAGACGCGACCATCGTCTGGAGACCTGGACAGGGTCTCCCGCAAGTTCACGCGCCTGAACCGCAGGCCGAAGCGTTTGAACCTGAAGCCGAACCGCTTCCCCCCCCGCCAGAGCCGGAACCTGACCTAGCCTCCCCGCCTTTGCGGGATGCCGTGCTGGCGGGGGCTTTCTTCGGCGGTGCCCATACAGACGCCGCCACCAGTTTGGCGGAGATGCTGACGGGCCAAATCCCCATACTTACCACTTGGTTTGGCGCTGAAGCCAAAACTCTGATCCATGATCGCGCCGCGCTCGTGGCGCGGCTGGACCATGATATCGCCCAACTGGATGCCATGATCGCCCGTCAGCTCGACGAAATCCTGCATCATTCCCGCCTGCGCCGGTTGGAGGGCAGCTGGCGCGGTCTGGCTTGGCTGGCCTCGCGCCTGCCACTCTCAGGCCGGGTGAAGCTGCGTGTGCTCACCGCCACTTGGGCTGAAATCTGCCGTGATCTCGAACGCGCCGCCGAGTTCGACCAAAGCCAGCTTTTCCGCCGCATTTATGAAGATGAATTTGGCATCTCTGGCGGCGAACCCTATGGCCTGCTGGTCGCGGATTATGAGGTGCGTCACCGCCCTGGCCCAGGCGCCATCACGGACGATGTCACGGCACTTTCCTCACTCGCCTCCGTGGCCGCCGCCGCCTTCGCGCCGCTAGCCATTGGCGCGTCCCCCGCTTTGTTCGGGGTGGATGAATTCTCGGAACTCAGCGGCGTCGCGGATCCGACCTCCAGCATGGCGGCGGCGGAATATCAGCGCTGGAAACGCCTCGGCACATTGGATGATTCGCGTTTTCTCGCCGTAACGCTGCCCCGTTTGCTCATGCGTTTACCCTGGAAGGAAAATCTCTCCCGCCATCGCGGCTTTCGTTACCAGGAACAAACAAGAAACACTGCCGGCCATGTAACCAGCACGGCGGGCTATCTCATCGCCGCCTGCGTCATCAGGGCCTTCGATGCTTATTCCTGGCCGGCCGATATTCGTGGCTACGATATTGACCGGCTCGGCGGGGGCATCATCGAGGATCTGCCCGAACCCTGGTTCTCCACCGACCCCACCGAGGGCTTCGGCCGCCCAGCCCCTGATGTCATGCTGACGGACCGGCAGGAGCGGGCTTTGGTCGCCGCCGGGCTGCTGCCCATCTGCGCCTTGCCTTATGGTGGGGAGGCCCTCATCGGCGCCGCGCGCAGCCTGCAAACCCCCACCACCGATTATATCGGCTCCAACGCCGCCGTGGCCGCGGCCAATGCCAGGCTTTCGGCGCAGTTCAATAGTGTGATTTGCGTTTCCCGCTTCGCTCATTATGTGAAGATCATGGGACGGGACATGACCGGCGCCTTCAAAACCGCGCCGGACGTGGAGCGCCGCCTGTATGACTGGCTGATGCGCTACACCAATGCCAATACCTCCGCCGGGCCGGAAACCATGGCGCGCTACCCCCTGCGCGACGCATCCGTGAAGGTGAAGGAAGTGCCCGGCAAGCCCGGCGTGTTTACCTGCGCCATTCATCTGCAGCCGCATTTTCAGCTAGACGATGTCGCTGTCTCCTTCCGGCTAATGACCGAGCTGGCGGCGCCCGGCCAGTCATGACCCAAGTAACCTCTGAAATGGATTTACGCACATGGTAGAGACCGAATTGCAGGCCGCCGATCTGTTCCGCGCTGGCCATCTGGCCGATGCCCTGGCCGCTGCCACCGCAGAGGTGAAAAAGGCCCCCACCGATCTCAGACGCCGCGTGTTGCTGGCCGAGCTTCTGCTTTTCTCCGGTAATCTGGAACGCGCGGATGTCATCCTGGACGCCGCGAGCCAGCTCGACCCAACGGTTGCCGTGGTCATCTCCGAATTCCGTCAGTTGCTGCGCGCCGAAACCGCCCGCCGCCAACTTTATCGTGATGGCCGCGTGCCGGAATTGCTGGGTGACCTGGAGCCCACCGGCCAAGCCTCCATGAAGGCACTGGTGGCACTGCGCGAAGGCGATCTGGCCGAGGCCGCCAAAGCCGCCGCCGAAGCCGAAGAACTGCGCCCCCGTGTGTCCGGCACCGTCAATGGAAGCTCTTTCGATGATTTCCGCGATGCGGACGATCTGATACCCGGCTATATCGAGACCCTTACCACCACCGGCAAATATTTCTGGATTCCGGTGTCCCGCATCGAGAGCATGGATTTCCACCCACCCAAACGCCCGCGCGACCTTGCCTGGCGGCGTTGTTCGATGAGCGTGAAAGCCGGGCCGGATGGCGATGTTTATATCCCCGCGATCTATTTCGCCGAGGGTGAGTTGGACGAAGCCCATCGCCTGGGCCGCGCCACCGGCTGGAGCGAAGGGGATGGCCCGGTGCGCGGGATCGGCCAGCGCGTGTTTCTGGCTGGCGAGGAGGATTTTTCCATCATGCAGCTTAATGAACTGACCTTCCAGCTCGAAGAATGAGCGACGACACCCTCAGCCGCGGCGCCAACGCCAATCTGTTCATCGACCGGATGCGCGATTCCGGCGCGCGGGTGAAACTCTCCGTACTGGACCGCCTGCTAGACGATGCCCCAGAGACCGCTCGCGACCGCCCGCTTTCGGCCACCGACGCACTTACCCTCCTGCGCCGCGCCGTTCGGCGGGATCTGGAAGCGTTGCTGAACGGCCGCCGACGCTTGACCTCCGTGCCATCGCAATTCTCGGAACTCGCCAATTCCAGCTTCACGTTCGGCCTACCGGACTTCACTGCGGGCGCCATGCAGGAAGATAATGCCCGTGAAACTTTACGCCGGGAAATCGAGCGCAGCATCCGCCGGTTCGAACCTCGGCTTGTGCAGGTGACGGTCACGCTCATCCCAGCGAAGGAGGAAACCGCCACAACGCTGCATTTCCGCATCGATGCATTGTTGCAGGCGGACCCAGCACCCGAGCCGATCAGTTTCGAGACATTGGTGAACGCCGCCACCACGGATATCGCGGTTGCCGGAGGCGAGATTGGCTGATTCCCTGCTGCCTTATTTCAACCAGGAACTCACGGCCATCAGGCATCTCGCGGCGGAGTTCGCCCAGGCGCACCCGAAAATCGCGGGCCGCCTGCGTCTGAGCCCAGATACGGTTGACGACCCGCATGTGGCACGGCTGTTGGACGGCGTGGCGTTCCTCTCCGCCCGTGCCCAGGCGCGGCTGGACGATGAGTTCCCGGAACTGACCGACACGCTGCTGGATATTCTTTACCCGCATTATCTCGCGCCGTTTCCCTCCTGCGCCATTACCCAGTTCACCGCCAAGCCGGACCTTGCGACACAGGTGGATATCCCTCCAGGGTTCGAACTGGAGACAGAAGCCGTGCGCGGCCAGAGCTGCCGGTACCGCACCGCCAACCATCTCACCCTTTGGCCGGTGAAACTGGAATCCGCCCGGCTCACCGGTTTGCCCTTCACGGCGCCAGTGAACAACCTTGCCAACGGCGCGGTGGCGGTGTTGCGGCTGGTGCTCACCACGCTGAACCCGGATGTGACATTCAGCCAACTCGGCATGGACAGACTGAGACTGTTCCTGCGGGGAGGCCCAGCCGCCTCGTTGCAGCTTTATGAGCTGATGGCCGCGCATACAATAGGGGTCGCGCTGGCGGATACGCCGGGCGATCTCTCCCCCGTGCTACTGCCCAAAACCGCGATCCAGGAAGTGGGTTTTGCCCCAGAGGACGCGCTGCTTCCCTGGCCAGCCCGCAGTTTTGAAGGCTTTCGACTGCTCAGTGAATATTTTGCTTTCCCACAAAAATTCATGTTTCTGGACCTTACCGGACTGGATGCGAAAACCCTGGTGCAGGAGAGCAATAAGCTCGAGATCTTCCTGTATCTCAACCGCACATCATCTGAGCTTGAGCGCACCGTGGATGCGGACATGTTCGCGCTCGGCTGCACCCCCATCGTCAATCTCTTCCCGCAGCGTTGCGAACCGGTGGCTTTGGACCACACCACCACGGAATATCGCGTATTACCGGATGCGCGGCGCTCCAGCGTCATGGAAGTCTGGAGCGTCTCCAGCGCGACGGAGATACGGCAGGACGGCACAACCCGCCCGTTCCATCCCTTCTATCGCCTTAGCCACACAGCGGTTCAGACCTCGAATGAGAGCGGCTCCTATCTCGTCTCCCGACGAGATGGCCCTACCAATATTGGCGGGACGGACAGTTTTATTTCCTTGTTCGACACAGGTTTCGACCCGGACGCGAAGCTGGACAGCGTGCTCTCCGTGAAAGCGCTTTGCCTCAACCGCGATCTGCCATCCGATCTGCCCTTCGGGGGCGGACGCCCCAGCATGAAAGCGTTACAACCTCATACGGGCGTGGCCGCCATGGTCTGCGTCACCCCCCCCACGCCAACGCTGCGACCAGAACGCCGCGCACGTAAAGCGTGGCGGCTGATCTCGCATCTCTCGCTTGGCCATCTTTCCGTCACTGGCGGGGCAGAAGGGGCGACGGCGCTGAAGGAGATTTTGCGCCTGTATGATCTACGCGACACGGCGGACACGCGCGCGGCGATGGAGGCTCTACTCTCCGTCACCGCCCGACCGTGCACCGCGCGTGTGCCCGGCGCACGGCTTGGCACTTTCTGCCGGGGGCTGGAGGTGGAACTGGAATTCGACCAACGTGCCTTCCAGGGTTCCGGACTCTACCTGTTGGCGGCGGTGCTGGCACGGTTTCTCGCCTTGCATGCCAGCATTAATTCCTTCGTTCGCAGCACCGTGCGGCTGCGCGGCAAACCGGAGCCGGAACTGCGCTTCCCACCCCGGGCCGGAGCCCGAGTGCTGCTCTAACCCATGGCATTGAAATCCCCCCTCGAACGCCTTGCGGCCAAGCCATATTTGTTCCAGTTCGACGCGGCGGTGCGGCTTCTACGCCTCTCCGCCACGGACCGCCACAAGGATGACGCGATCCAGTTCGCAGCTCCCCCCAGTTTAGCTCAACCCGCGGCTGAAGTGCTGGAAGCTCACCCTTCCCGGACCGGGAAACGTGCCAAACTGGTGACGACATTGATTGGCCTCACCGGTCCCTCAGCCGAAATGCCACGCTGGTACACGGAACTCCTGGCTCAGTCCTACCGGCAGAAATCCCGGGCGGTGCTGGATTTTTTCGATCTCCTGGCTCAACGTCTCGTCGCCGCCTTTGCCCAGGCAGGCGGCAAATACCGCCTGCCACGTTCCGCCGAGCAAGCGGCCCAAACCGGAGCTGACGAACCGATCGGCTCCGGTATCCTCGCCTTTGCCGGTTTCAACGCGCCAAATCTGGAAAACCGCCTTGCTGTGGGAGCGGACGCCCTGCGCCATTATGCCGGGTTTTTCTCCGCCCATCCGCGCTCTTCCAGCCGCCTTGCCAGTATGGTTTCGGACTATCTCGGCCGCCCTGTCGAAATACGAGAATTCATGGGCGCGTGGTTGCCCATCCCCCCCGACCAACAGAGCCGTCTGCCTCGTGGCCGTATGCCCGGCGCTTTCTGCGCCTTGGGGACGGATGCCGCCATCGGCACCCGCGCCTGGGATCAGCAGGCACGATTCATTGTGCGCATTGGCCCACTCACACGGGCGGAATTCGAACTCTTACTACCGGATAAGCCCCGCTTGCCCGCGCTCGTCTCCCTTATTCGTGCCTATGTCGGTTGGGAGACGGATTTCGCCATCAATCTCATTTTGAATTCACAAGACATACCTCCTCTGAGCCTCGGCGCTCAGCCTGGAGCCGCACGGCTTGGGTGGACAAGCTGGATCCCCTCCTCCACCTCCTCTCTCAAGAACCGCGTGATGGTCGATGAAACCATGTTCAGCGCCGAAATCGTGGAGAGGCTTTCCCCTGGCCGGCCAGGGCCAACGAAGTTCCCGTAATCGCAACCCCACCGTTCTTCCGAATGGAAGACCTTGCCTTTTTTCTGGTCGAGGATTTGACGCAATGGTCATGAAGTTTAACGTGGCTGGGGCTTGGCACCGGCCGACGGCTCGTTGCTCTCGCCAAACATATTGCTTTCAGGTACAGTATCGACAAATTCGAGGAGGTTTAAGCCATGCACAACGTCAGTTTCAAAATCGCCCTGTCTGGTGTGCTATTTACCGCTACCCTCGCCGCCCCCCCGGCCCTGGCCCAAAGCAATCCGTCCGCCCAGCAGCTTATCAACCAGCTCAAACCCAGCGGTACGTTGAGTGACACGACACGTGGCATCAAGCCGATCTCCCCCAGCGATACGTCCGCGCCCACGATGCAAGCCAGCCCCACCGCGATGCCGGCAACGATGGCCCCCACCTCCGTCAAGCCGCAGGCCATGCCCACCGAACCTTCCGCCAACCTGATGGTGGATTTCGCCATGGGCTCGGCGAAGCTCACCCCACAGGCCAAGGCCACGCTAGACCAACTCGGCAAAGCGCTAACCAGCCAGCAACTTGCTGCTTATCATTTCAAAATCGTCGGCCATACCGATACCACCGGTACCGCCGCTTTGAACCAGACGCTTTCCGAACAGCGCGCTAATGTCGTGGCGTCTTACCTCGAAACCAGGTTCGGTGTGGCGGACAACCGTTTGCAAGCCAGCGGTGTGGGCGAATCGGATCTTGCCGTGCAAACCCCACCCAACACCCCCAACCGCCGGAACCGGCGCGTTGAGATCATCAATATTGGTGAATAACCACCCGTGATGCTGGAGCGTCCGGGAAATGAAGATGACACGGTCATTCTTCCACCCCCACCAGCCGCCAAACCACACCGCCGCTCTGTTCTTTATGCTGGAGTTGGCGGTGCCGCGGCTTTGCTGGCAGTGGCGGGCTACAGCACCTTTCGCTGGTTTCGCCGACCCAAGCCCATTCCCATGGGCACCGCCACGGAAGCGAACATAGACAATACCCAACCATGCGACATCATTGTTACGTACCTGGCACTGGACAAAAAAGTTGTTGTTCTGGATTTTCCTTCCCTGCTCTCCCAGGGGCTAATGTTGGATCGCGTGGCCGCCTTCGTGGAAAAGGCAAATGTGCCACATAATCGTGTTCTGGACGATGTCGCGCTGAACGCCGCGATTACCGCCAGCGGAGATACAATTTCCGACTATTATTATGGCCATGATTATCAAGCCGTTGCTCTTGCGCGCTTCTTTGCCTTGGCCGAAGCTGAGAACATCAGGCTAAATTCTCAAGAATTATGGCTGAAGCAGCTACTCAAACAACTAGGCTGGATGTCTCCGGACACGAATGGCGCCATTATCACCGTGCCCGCGGCGGGCGGACCAATCACACCAGAAATGCGTGCGGTGATTTTACGACATGAAATTTCCCATGGCGCATTCTATACTGTTCCAGAATATCGCCACTATACGGAGCAGTTCTGGTACGGCCTTACTCTTTCCGACCGCGAGGCGTTCACTAATTTTCTTGGCCGCCAAGGTTATGATACCAACCTGACCGAGCTGATGCTGAATGAAACCCAGGCTTATCTCATCTTCACCCGCGATCCACGCTTTTTCAACGCCGCGGCCATTGGCAAAACCGAGGCAGAGGTCAACCAACTTCGTCAGGGCTTCATAGCTAATATGCCAGACTTCTGGCTCACGCCCTTGGCCACCGAAGCACTCCCCCCAGTTCCTGCATTCATGCCCGCCTGCAAACCCACACAGGCAATGCTGGCAACCAGGCATAAGCGACTATGCCTATGTTACCAGCGAAGCGGTTTTGATTGCGTCTGAAAATTTGCCTACCGGCAACCTTACTGGGTTTGCCGGCAGATCGAATTGCAATAGCAAAAGATCATCCGTCAGGGCCAATCTATGTTGTCGACGGCATCGCATCGCCTCCGAATGGCTCCTTCGCTCTTCTTGCGAGAATCAATACAAGAGTACAGATACAAAAGTGCATTTCCGCACGCCAGGCGTGAACAGGCCAAGAACATCCGGAGTCCCTTTTGCTTGCCTATGTGGCGATTTCATAACCTTGTTTGAGCAAATCATAGAGTGGCGGAATGAGGGCTTCTTCTCCTTTGCCGAAGCAATCGAAGAGGTCATAACGAGAAACAATACCTTCGAGTCGGCGCCCCGTGGGATCACATTTTATATTCAGGTAATCTGCGACAGCCGTCTTTGACCGCTGGTCCGACAACCGCTCCACGATTGCCTGTTGATCCTGGTATAGTCTTGGTATGTAGGCGATGAAAGCACTGCCATCCTCGGGCATCTTAACGGATCGCAACGGAAAACCATCACGCAGCGTAAACCACTGCAAGACGGCCTTCTCAAAGCTTACGTTGGTAAAACCAGCATACTGCGGATCGCCCTTGCGGGCCGTATCACTCGTGTCGGAATATTTTCCTCGAAAGGTGAGGTCCTGGAACGCGCCTTCGAAGCGGCAATTCACAAAGCCGCTGCATCCGAAATCCACGCCCCTCAGCTTTTTAAACACGAAAGCACAGCCAACAAAATACGGATCACCGATGACGGTTCTTGTCATCTTCATGTTTTCAAAATGACAATTCACGTAGCGGGACTGGTACTCGCCTCTCTTGCTCTTGTTCGAATCATAGCCAATTGCACCGGCCTGCCATTCGCAACGATAAAAACGACAATTGGTAAAGGTATTGCCATAATCACCGAAATTATTCATGTTGGCATAATCGAAAACACAATCCTGAAAAACAGAATGTTCTACGTGCGTGGTTGCCAAAGTCCCCGCCGTAAAGTCGCATAATTTGAATTGAGCATGCCGAAAAACCTTGAACGGGCCGAGGCCGGGCTTGCGTACCGTCAGGCCACGAAAGTCGAACAACCCCTCCTCGGTTTTGCCAAAGGGCTGAGTCTTGAGGGCTTCGTCGGGGTCGATGCCAGCCCAACGTTCGCGCCAGGCGGTGAACTGTTTGGCGGTGTAGCGTTTCGGTGGTCTGGATGCGGAAAATTCGGTCATGGTGCCTATGGCAGAAAAATGTCGTCGATGAGCGGTACTTCGGGTTCCTCGGGCGTGATGACAGTCTCTGGCGGCCCTTGCGGCGAAGCCGGTGCAATTTTGGGCGGTGGCATCGGCGGCTGAGGATCAATCGTCTTGCCGCTGGTGTCCAGATGCATCAGATCATCGCCGTATTTCAGCCGGTGCGCCTGAAGCTGACCCTGGGTGGTCATGTCGTACTGATCGCCGGTTTGATTGTCGATGAAGTCCGGTCCCTTATTGGACTTACCTTCAATGCGCTGGTTTAAATCATCATCTTTTCCAACCGCATGCCGCGCTTCTTTATCGGTCTGATAGCCCCGGAACAACGACCGCATGCTCGGGCGGTTCTCGATCGCGCGCAATTGTCCATCGGAGTATACATCCTTATCCGGCCCCTGGTCGATTTTCCGGGCCGCATTAGTGGTGTGGTCCTGCAAGCGGCGGAAAACCTGTTCCCGGGTCAGCGGCGGGTTCTGGGGCGTGGTGGTGTCCGATACCAGCGTAACCGCAGGCGTCCCCGCGCTCCCACCACCCCCAGCACCACCACCGGTTTCGCCAATCAGGACAGTGGGATTGCCAAGGATAATCGCGCCGCCATGAGAGGTCTGATCGCCCATGCGCGCGGCCGGCAGGCCATTGATGAAAACCCCGGACGATCCCCTTGATGATGGTCGCGGGCGGCCCGACGCAAGTTGCCGTGTCCGTCATCCTGGCGGCGGGCAGCCCGCCGATCAGAACATTGGGCGATCCGGAAACAATCGCCCCGCCGACATGCGGCACCGGCCCATCGCTGGCCGGGCAAATGTGCATGTCGGTGATTCGCGCCGCGGGTTTGCCTCCAACCATGAGGCGATACTACTGAACAGAGCTAGACTGACAAGGCTACCACCAGAGGTTTGACCGGTACCATGCGGCGATCACCGGCTTGCCCCCTCCCCTGTGGCCCCGACCCACCACCGCCCAACCGGGGAAAACATGATGATGTTTCCGATAATGATCAATGTAATACCTATCGATGCGAGCGGTGCCCAGGAATAATGTTCTAAAACAGACGACACTGAAATCGCAATGACTGGGGATACCACAGTCACGTAAGCGGCCCTTGTCGCGCCGATCCTCGCCACCAGAGATAGATAAGCCCAAAACCCAACAACCGATCCGACAACCGCCAGATAAAGCAAACCGCCTAAATATGCTCCCGTCAGATGAGGAAAGACACTTTGTCCTCGCATCATGACGATTAGAGCAAGAAAGACCACACCCCAACTCATGCCTCGTGCGATGGCATTCGGTAAATTGACAGCAGCACGGCTTTCGCGCCCGGAAACGAAATTACCCACGGAAAACAAATACGTTCCAGCCAGGGCAAGCAATATGCCGCGCATATAATGCCCCTGGCCAACAGTCGAAATCTGGTTCCCAAACAGGCAAACCACCCCCAGAACGCCGGCAAAAGCCCCAAGCAGATCCCGGAAAGATGGCCTAACCCCTCGAAAACACCACTGATTGATCGCGTTGAACACGCCGGCCATGCTGAAAATCACCGCGACCAGCCCGCTCGCCACATTGTGCTCAGCCGCATACAAACAAACAAAATTCCCTGAAAAAAGCGTGAGCCCCAAAAGCGCGAGCCGTGGATGCTGGCGCAACGGCACGGGTTCGATACGCCTCGTCACGGCCAAGCCAAGCCACAGAATCCCCGACGCCACCGCGAAACGCCAGAAAATTGAGACAATATCCGGCGTCGGGCCAAGCTCAAGATGGATGGCATACCAAGTAAACCCCCATGCCAAGGCAACGGTTATAAACAAAAACATTCTCATTCTGCCTGGAGTCCCGTCATGATCGCCCTGGCGAGTAGGCCGTCCTCCATGGCGGCGTCTGTCATGGCCAGCCTCGTTTTGACGGAAACTTGCTACATTCTCCTGACGTCGCTTGCCGTCGCCTACGGCCTGAGCCAATGCTTCTCTTGGAAGATGCCCTTATGAAAGACTTGGCTGGCCTGACCGTTCATGACCACTTGGCAAGCGCCGCCGTTCCGCTGCGTGCTTCCGCTTCGTTTGGCGGTGGTTTGGCGGGCGCCCTCTGGGACCGGAATGAAACCGCGGCCGCCCAATATGAAAACCCGAACCATCATACACTCAGTCTCTACGTTTCAGGCGGCGTCGCATTTCGCCGCCGCCTCCAGGGTGGCTATATGTCCAGCTTTGGAACCGGCAGCCTCTGCCTAATGCCGGAAGGAGCGACATCCGAATGGGAAGTCAGCGGTCCCGTGCGCATGCTGCATCTTTACATCTCGCGGGGCGCATTCCAGCGCGCGGTCGTGGAAATCACCGGCGCGGACCCCGCCCATGTCTTCCTCCGTGAAACACCCTATTTCCAGGACCCAGCGTTGGAGGGGGTGATGCGCCAGATCATGCTACCGCTGGATTGGGACGAACCCGCCGAACGCATGGTGATAAGCCACGGCGCGCAAACCTTACTAGTGTTCTGATCGGAAAGTAGTCTACATTCTGGCTAAACCTTAAACTTGGGGAGGCTAGGATGTCGAAGGGTCGTGCGGTTGCTGTCATGTTGGATGATGCTGAGCAAGCTGCCCTGACGGCTCT
>NZ_JBFWIX010000005.1:0-183035 GCF_050253495.1 Acidocella sp. | reverse complement strand
CTTCGAACCCGCACCCTCTGGGTGATCCATCAAACGCGCCCCTCACGGCCATCAACACCATGATTTATATCGGAAATATTGAGATCCTGACAGCAAAATCAGCGATTTACTTGGGGAATGTGGGTTTGGTTATGGCCGCCACGCGGTGGAATATAGCGGGGGTATAAGCCAAGTCGGGCTAAGCTCTTTGTTTGTCGTCATCGGGCAATTGGGGTACTATGTTTGCTTGCCGCAATTCCTGTTTCTGTTGGCGGCGGTTGCGGCGGGGCTTGCCTTGTTCATCCTCGCCGTGCGGCGGGAGGGGGTGGGGCGTGCCATACTTCAGGTGTTGCGCTTGCCGGCCTTGCCGGTTTTGGCATTCACCAGCGGCGTCATCGTGGTTTTGTCCTCCACCCTCAATCAGGGGGATGGTTTCATAGCGCCGGCCGTCCCCGCCTTGCTGGTTCTGGCTTGCCTTGCATTTCAGACGCTGAGCCGGAGCGTGCTATCCTGTGGGGGGCTGATCGGCATGGCCTGCCTGGTGGCCTGTCTGAGCGTTTTGCCGACCACGGGCTTGCCGGCGTTCGGCCGGCCCATGATAGTCATGTTGCCTGCTTTCGGCACGGCCAGTTTGACATTCGGCGCCGGTACCATCCAGCATTATGAGACGAATGGGCGGTATTTTGAAGGCGATTGGAATTGGCCGGTGCCGCGGGCCGAAGGGCGCGCATTCGCCGCGATCTATGAGCAGGCGGCGCGGCGTTTGAGTGGCCAGAGCGTGGCGTTCGGGGTGCGGGGCTTTTTGTTCAATGTGAACATGATTTCCCTGTATCAAAGACTTTTGGGTTTCGAGCCCGCGCGCGCCATGACGCAAGTCGATCCCATTACCATCGGCGGCACATCCCAGGGTGTGACGAAATGGCTGACGCAGGGGCAGGCATCCGCCATGTGCCTGTTGGTGGTCTCCAACGGGGTCAAGCATCAATTCCAGCCGTTTGTTCCGCCCGACGTTATGGAGGCCGGAGCCGTGGCCGCTGGTTTTTCCAACACGGGCACGAAATGGGTATTGCCGGGTGGCGAGCGGATTACCCTCTGGCGGCGCGCGGGATGCGGGTAAATGTCCGTTCCCGCTGATGCGCCACTGCCCAAGCTGTATCATCCCGGGGTCTGGCGGGATCCGCCCGGAGGCGCTGAGGCCGTTTCCATCATCATGCGGACCAAGGACCGCGCCTTGCTGCTGCCGCGCGCGTTGGAGAGCGTGCTGGCGCAGAGATTTGAGGATTGGCGGCTTTATCTGGTGAACGATGGCGGCGCCGTGCCGGTCCTGGAGGACGTGCTGACGCCCTATCTGGAGGCTTTTGGCGGGCGGCTGCGGGTGGTACATCACGCTGTGTCGCTGGGGATGGAGGCGGCGAGCAATGCCGGGCTGGCTCTGGCGCGCGGACGGTATTTCGCGATCCATGACGACGATGATTGCTGGCATCCCGATTTTCTCAGCCGCACTGTGTCGTTTCTCTCCGCGCCGGAGCGTTGCGGCTATGCCGGTGTCGCCACGGGGTGCGAGGTCGTGCGCGAGCGGATCGAGGCTGGGCGCGTCGTGAAGACCGCGCAATTTCCCTGGGTCTATTTCAAACCGCCAGTGGAATTCTCCGCCATGCTGGCGCGTAACCAGATTCCACCCATCGCGCTGCTTTTGCGGCGCGACGTGCTGGCCAGAATCGGCGATTATAATGAGCGTCTGCCCGTTCTGGGCGACTGGGAATTCATTCTGCGGGTGTTGGCGGTTGGGGATATTGGCGCGATCCCGGAGCCGCTTGCTTTCTACCATCACCGTCTGGCGGCCGATGAGGATGTTTACGCCAATAGTGTCTCGGCGGGGTTGCATATCCACCGCGAGATGAAGGCTGGCATCGGCAACCATATCATCCGTGAGGCTTTGGCGGCACAGCCGGTCTTGCTCGGCGTGCTATGGCCCGTGTTGCAGGCCTTGGACGAAGCGTCTGGCGAGCGGCGCCGTCAGACGGAAGGGCTGGAACACAAGCTCGACGCGCTGGCGGCGGAGATGGCACGGCAATTGGACATGATGCAAGGCATGACACGGCGTCTGACGGTTCTGGAAGAGGCCGTGCGGGAGGTCCGGCAAATTGCCGAGCAGCGCTCTTGCTTGCCGGCGCCGCTGCGTTGGCTGGCGTTTCGGTGGCATAAATTGACGGGACGCCAGCCACGGAAAGACCGATGATATCGGTTGATCGGCCTTGAGGTCTTGCCGCAGCGGGGGATAATGCCAGGTTTGAGAGCGATATATGTCTGGGTGGGCGTGGGCGCGTTTAACCAGACATATAACAAACCCCGGTGGTTCTAACCGGGTGGAAGCGGCGGCATCAGCCTGTGCCAGTTCCCCGCCTGTTCAAAGGCCCAGCCAACCCGCAGGACCATGGCCTCGGCATAAGGCCTGCCCATGATTTGCAAGGATAGAGGCAGGCCCGCCCCGGTCATTCCGCATGGCACCGCCAGGGCGCAGCAGCCAAAGAAATTCGCCGCGCGCGTCATCGTGTTCGGGCCGCCTGTTTCATCGACTTCAGCCACCGGGATGGCGGGATGCGCGGTGCTTGGCGTCAGCAGCGCCTCCACGGGTTCCAGCGCCGCCAGGAAGGCCTCCGTCATGCTTTTCCGGCGCCAGGCCAGCCGCAGATACTCCTTGACGGAAATTTTGCCCGTGAGCATCCGCGCGCGTGTCGCCGGGCCCATCGCGGAGGCTGGGTCATCCACATATTCGGCATGGGCGGCATAGGCCTCCCCCGCCATGACCTCGGACAGGCCGGCCAGTGCCGCCAAGGGCTGCGGGAGTTTCACCGGCACAATCTTAGCGCCAAGCCGGGCCAGGGTTTCCAGCGCTTGTTCGTAGGCGGTTTCGGTTTCGGGGTGGATCGCGCAGCCGCAATCGGCCATGGTGATCCGTCCCAGACGCAGCCCCTTCACCCCCAGCCGCAGCGTTGACGCCGGATCGTCCAGCGGCAGGCCCAGGGTCGCGGGATCCAGAGGGTCGGGCCCGCGCAGCGCTTGGTACATCAGCATGGCGTCCTCGACATTGCGTGCCATCGGCCCCGGGGTGTCCAGAGAGACGGAAAGCGGTTCGATGCCATGCGTGCTGATCCGCCCATAGGTGGTTTTGAGCCCGGTGACGCCGCTGAGCGAAGCGGGAATGCGGATGGAGCCGCCTGTATCCGTGCCGACGGCCAGGGGGGTCAGCCGCGCCGCCACCGCCACGCCGGACCCGCTGGAGGAGCCGCCCGGGGTGTAATGCGCCTCTGGCTTCCAAGGGTTTTTCGGCGTGCCGAGATAATGGTTCGTGCCCCAGGAGCCGAAGGCGAATTCGACCGTATGCACCTTGCCTAGAATGATCGCCCCCGCCGCGATGAGCTTGCGCACCAGGGTCGCGGTGCTGGTGGCGCGGCGGTTGAGGTGAATTTTCGAGCCCGCCGTATAGATCTCGCCTTCCATGGCGATGAGATCCTTGAGCGCGACCGGCACGCCATGCAGCTTGCCCAGGTCGTATCCCGCCCGCAAAGCCTCGTGCGAGGCCCGGGCGGCTTGGCGCGCCTTGTCTTCATACACCGCGATGAAGGCATGCAGTTGCGGATCGAGCGTGGCAATGCGTTGCAGGCAGCTTTCCACCGCATCGACAGGCGACAGCGCCCCGCCGCGATAGGCGGCGGCGAGTTCACCGGCTGTTAGCAGATATGGATCTTTCATCATCGCTCCTAACTGGTGGCACGTCAGACTGCGCCGTGCCCTGGCAAAGCGCAAGCGCCGCCTGTGGCGGGCCGCCATGCCGGTTTTCTTTCCGGTGGGTATCGGAGGTTTGCGGGGTTGTTGTGAACAATATAGGGGGGTATGGTATATAAATGGCACATACGGTCAGGGACAAGCAGCGCCTGCTGGCGCGTGTGCGGCGCATACGCGGTCAGGTCGAGGCCATGGAGCGCGCGCTGGAAGGCGAGGCGGAATGCGACAAGGTGATGCATTTGCTGGCGGCCACGCGCGGCGCCATCGCCGGGCTAATGGCGCAAATCGTCGAGGAGCATGTGCAGACCCATCTGGTCGACACCCAAGCTCATCCAGGCGCGTTGAACGAGGATGCGGCGGAGCAACTGCTCGAAGTCGTGCGGACTTATCTCAAATGAGGGGCTGATGCGGGATCACGAGACATCACACGCTCATCACCATCATCATGGCGTTCATAATCATGCGCCGGCCGATTACGGCCGTGCCTTCGCCATTGGGCTGGCCCTCAATCTTTGTTATGTGGCGGGCGAGGCGTTCTACGGCATTGCCGGGCATTCCCTGGCCTTACTGGCCGATGCCGGACATAATCTGAGCGATGTTCTGGGGCTCGCCGGCGCTTGGGGCGCTACCTTGCTGGGGCGCAGATTGCCTTCCGCCCGCTATACTTACGGGCTGCGCCGTGCCACCGTCCTGACGGCCTTGGGCAATGCCGTGCTGCTGTTGCTCGTTACCGGCGGTATAGCGTGGGAGGCCTGGCTGCGGTTTTTCACGCCCGAGCATCCTGGCGGGGGCGTGATGATCGTGGTGGCCGCCATCGGGATCCTCGTCAATGGCTTTACGGCCTTGTTGTTCATGTCGGGCCGGAAGAACGATTTGAATGTGCGCGGCGCGTTCTGGCACATGGCCGCTGATGCGCTGGTTTCAGCCGGAACAGTGGCCGCGGGCGCGGCGATTTTGCTGACCGGCTGGAACTGGATCGACCCCTTGGTGAGCCTTGTCATCAGCGCGGTGATCGTTGCCGGAACATGGTCGTTGTTGCGAGATGCGGTGAAGCTCTCCCTCGATGCCGTGCCCGAGGGAATAGACCGGCGGGAGGTGGAGATTTATCTGCGCGCCTTGCCGGGGGTCTCGGCGCTGCACGATCTGCATATATGGGGGCTGAGCACGACGGATGCGGCGCTCACCGTTCATCTGGTACGCCAGGACGATGCCGGCGCGCAGGCGTTGCTGCCGCGTATCGCCGAGGAGATCGCCGAGCGTTTCGGTATCGGCCATGTGACCATTCAGGTCGAGACGCAGGAAACCGCCGGGCTTTGCCGGTTGCGTTCTGATCATGTGATATAGATTGAGGCGCCTTTTTTAATCAGTGCCCTCCGGACCAAAGAGTTTCCGGGCCGTGTGTTCGGCCTTGGCCAGATAGGCATCATGCAAAACCGGTGTGTGGGAGTGATAATCGCCGATGGCGGGCAGCAGCGCGCCATGCGTTTCGGCCAGATAGGTTTTCAGCACCAGCGCGGCGGCGGCGATGTTGAAGCATGGCTGCATGATCATGCGCGTGCGTGTTTCGCCCTCGCTCAATCCGGCGCGCGCGGCCAGGGCGGGCAACCACAGGCTGTTGACCTGCATCACGCCAAGATCCTCCGTGCCGTTTTGATTGGGTGTCACCATGCCCGTCCGTCCGCCTTCTAGCGCCTGGATCACCGGCAGGACGCGCGGCGGTAGCCCCGTTGTGGCGGCGACGAGCAGCATGCATTTCAAATAAGGGATCATCAGGTCAGTCCACGAGGTTCCGTTGCCGATGGCGCGATGCTATAGCCCGCTGCGTCGGAAAGCAGAACGGGCAGTCATGATCGACACAAAAATGTCATATATTTCCAATGGAATTTCAAAACGAGAAAAACGCGAGGGTGGTTTCACGCTGCTGGAGCTGCTGGTCGTCATCGTGATTCTCGGGTTGCTGATCGGGCTCGTGGCGCCGGCGGTTTTGCGCCAGCTCGGCCATGCGAAGGATTCGATCGCCAAGCAATCCATCGAGCGTATCGGCTCGGTTCTCGATCTCTACAAGCTCGATGTCGGGTCTTATCCCAGCACACAGGACGGGCTGCGGGCGCTGATCACGAAGCCCGACGACGCCGATGGCTGGTCCGGCCCATATCTCAAAAGCGCGTCCCTGCCGCTCGATCCATGGGGGCATGCCTATATTTACGATGAACCCTCCGTCCGCGCGGGGCTGGATTACGATCTCTGCTCACGTGGCGGCGCGGATAAAAGCGGCGGGCCTGGCGATCCCGGATTGATCTGCAATCAATAATCGTTTGTCAGGGACAGGATTTTATAGGCGCTAACGCCCTGCTCGCCCGACAGGCTGACAATGGCCCGCCGCCGCGCCAGCGTGTGCCCGGGGCCGCGGGCTTGCGCCTCGACGATCACGACCGTTGCGTTGCCTTCATAGATGCCCGTTCGCGCGCCTGTCTGGCCGGAGAGTTTCAGTGCCTCGCGCACCACCGGGTCGGCGAGGGCGGCGTTCGGATCGCCAGATTGGTACAGATTCAGATGCGGCCGCAATCGCGCCAGCAAGGTTGGTGTCATGCCCATGACATTGGCGATTTCGCCGAGATCGGCGAATGGTTTCGCCGGCGGGCCATAAGGCAACCCGGCGCGGCGATAGGCGTTCAGCAAATCTTCCCGGTCCTGCGCGGTGGCGGCTTTGCTGCGCCAGGCGATCACCGCGCGCGCCAGCCCTTTCGCCTGCTGCGGCGCCATGCCCACCGCCTGGAACAGCCCCGCCAGCAGCGCGGTGGAGGCGAGATTCGGATTGATCTTGCCGGCCAGCCCGTGCACCTGAACCCATACCATGCTGCGGCCGACCGCCAGTTCGTGGGCTGGGCCATCCTCCGCCCAGCCACCGTCATGGCCGAGCAGATGGAAGATCGTCTCGTTGATCGCGCCATCGGCCGCGGCGCGGGCCATGGCGGCATCGCGGATATTGTTAGCCAGCCGCGTGTCGGTCCGGCCGGAAGCCAGCAGCGTGGTGATCAGCAGTGTGATTAGCACCAGGCTCCAGAGCACGACCAGCAGCGCGAAGCCCCGGTCGCGCCGCGAGGTCATTTGGACAGACGGGCGCGCAATGCCTCGTCCGGGTCGGCTGAGCCGCCGATCGGCGTGGTTTGCAAGGCGCCTGTCACCTGCATGGCATTCGGCAATTGCTGCTGCATGTCGGCAGTGAGGTCGAGGGCTTGCTGCTGGCTGCGGATGACGTGGGGCGTGATCAGCACCAGCAGCTCCTCGCGCGTGCGGCTATTATCCTGCGTACCGAACAGCCCTCCCAGGACGGGAATATTCTTCAGGCCCGGAAGCCCTTCATTCTGGTGTGAGTCATTGTCGGAGATCAGCCCGGCGAGACCGATGGTTTGCCCATCCTGAATCGCCACGCGCGAGGCCACGGTGCGTTCCGTGAAGGTGGGGGAGTTCAGGCCCGAGGTGGTGATGGTCGGGGAAACACCGCTGACTTCCTGGCGAATATCCATCGTCACCAGCCCGTCGCTGCCGACATGCGGCGTCACGCGCAGAATCACACCGGTTTCACGGTAATCGACGGAATTGATCACATCGGATGTCGAGGTATCCGTGCTTTGCGAGGTCTGGGTCAGATAGGGCACGCTGTCGCCCACCTGCAGGCTGGCGGCCTGACCATCCAGCACCATCAATTCCGGAGAGGACAAGACCTTGACCTTGGTGACCGATTGCAGGGCGGAGATGGCCAGTGGCGCCGCGTCGCTGCCATGGCCGGACAACACGAAGCCAGGAAAACTCGTCTCCAGGGCCGAGCTGGAGGATTCGCTTAGCACCGCGTTGATGCCGCCGGATTTGAAGAAGAACTGCGTGCCATATTGCAGCTTGCCGGTCAGATCCACTTCGGCGATGGTCGCGTCGATCCGCACTTGCAAGGGTTGAATATCGATCTTGCTGAGCATGCCGGTGATCTCGTCATCTTCCTGGGCGGTGGCATAGACGAGCAGGGCGTTGTTCTGCTCATCGGGGATGATTCTGAGGCTGTTGGCGGACCCGCCGGCGCCGCTGGCCGAAAGCGGCCCGAGCAAGGCGCTGGCGCCGGCGGTAGCGCTTTGCCCGGTGCCGGATTTGCCGGTGCTGGCGCCGCCGGTTTGGCTGGTGCCGCTTTGCGCCGCCGTGGCCGTGGCGCCGAGCAGCCCGCCAGTATCCGTGCTGGTGCCGGTTGTGCTGGAATTGCCGCTATTCATGCTGCTGGATGTGTCGTTCTGGGTCGCGGCGGCGCTTGGCTGCGCGGTGACATTATCCGGCGTGAAGGCCTGTTGCAGCAGATAGGCCGCGTCATTGGCGCGGCTGTTGCGAAGGTAGAAAATATGCCAGTTCCGCATCGTTTCGCGTTGCATCTGGCTGAGTACGCCATAGATGCGCGCGGCATCCGTGAGATAGCTGCGCGCGCGGGCGATCACCAGCACCGCGCTGATCCGTTCCAGCGGCACCACCGTTACCGCCCGTGGGATCTTCATGTCGCCATGCTGGCTCAGGGCCTGGCTGAGGGCATCGGCGAAAGACTTGGCGTTTCCATCGGCAACGGGAAACAGCTCATAGGATTGTCCGGCCAGGGCGTCCACGTCGAAGGCTTGTACCAGCCCGGTGAGCGCCGCGCGGGTAGATGGATCGCCCTGAATGATCAGGGCGTTTGCGGTTGGATCGGCGGTAAGGCTGCCGCCCTTGGAGACATAGGGTTTCAGCATGGCGGCGAGCTGGGGCGCGGAGGCATAATGCAGGGGCACCACCACGGCGCCCCCCAAGGCTGGGTCGCCAGCCAGCCCCGCCGCTCCGCCTTGTCCCGCCGGGATCACGTTATAGAGGCCATCATTTCGCACCAGCAGGGCATTGTTCTGGGCCAGCAGCGTTTGCAGGACCGGCAGCACCTGCGCGCGTGTCAACGGCGTTACGGTATGTAGCGTCACTGTGCCGGTGACGGACGGATCGATCGTGTAATTCACATGCAGAATGCCACCGAGGATCTGCGCCACGACGGTTCGCAGATCCGTACCCGCGAAATCGAAGGAGATGTCGCCGCCACCGGCACCGGTTGTGGCGCCGGTGGTGTCGGCGGGGTGTTGCGCCTGGCCGTAGCTGGCGCTGGGGCGCGGCGGCATCGCGGCGGGAATGGCACCGCTCGCCCTGCTGGCGGCGGCGGGCAGGCTGGTCTGATTAAGCGGCACTGGTGTGACCGGCATGGCGGGTTGGCTGGCTGGCCCGGTGACGGCGGCGCAGGCGCCGAGAACACAAAAAGCCAGAATGGAGCAGGATGAACGGAGAGGGCGCATATTCGTCATTCGTTGTCGTAATCGGCGGCCGCGGGCGGCGGCGGTGTGGGCGAGGGGGGGGCGGCCTTGGGCGGCGCGAATTGCGGATGCAGCGTGAGCGTGCCGGAAGGGCCGGCAAGCTCCACGGTGTCGGCCAGGATATGGCTCAGCCTGTAACCGTCGATCTCGCCGCCTTCGGGCACGATCCGCGGTTTTTGCCCGTCGGCGGCGAAGATGGCACTGCGGCCGTCAGAGGAAATAATGATGGCGCTCAGCCGTGCCGTGCCGGAAGCCAGCGCCGCGTCGTCGGCGGGGCGGCGGCTTTCGGAGAAAAGCGGCCGCGCCAGAGCCGTGTCCGCCCATTGGCTGACGGCATCGTCCAGCGCCACGCCAGGCATGCCGCCGGGAATGCTCAATGCCAGGCGCGGCGTGGGAGGAACGCTGCCGGTCAGCCATTCCGCCGCCAGCAGCAGGGCCAGCGCCATGGCCAGAAAGGGGACGCCCAGCCGTGCCGCGCCGTTCATCGCGCGTCTCCGGCGCGGAACCCGGCAATGGTGAAGCTGGCTTGGATCTTCCCGCCGGAGTCCGGTGTGGCGCCATCCATGCTGTCGAGGCTGATCCCGTCCAGGATCATGCGCGGCGTGGCGTCGTCGATCGCTTGCAGCAAGGCCACCAGCACCGGCCAGCGCGCGGTGACGCTCACCTGCATGGAGATCCGGCGCAGCGCCCCGTCGGGGGTGGCGGGCTGCATGGCGGCGCTGTCCAGGCTGGTGCCCGCCCGCGCCGCCAGGTCCTGCACGGCCGATTGCAGGTTGGCACCGGCGATGGCGTCGCTGTCGCCCGCCAGCAGAATGTCCCCTCCGGCTGGTTGTGTGCCCATGGCCGCCACTTCGCGCCGCAATGCGGGCAGTTCCCGTGCCAGGGCCGCCATCCGCGCGGCCAGTTCCCGCTCATGTGTCAATTCCTGCTGGCGGGCCTGATACCAGCCGATGAGCGGCGCCACCGCGCCCAGCCAGAGCAGCATGGCCCCGGCCAGGGTCACGCCGAGCGCCAGGACCCGGCCACGCCGGCCTTCAGGCAGAGTCAGCGCGCCGGGCGTCATCCGGCGAGCTTCGCATGGATGGAGAATTGGTCCCGCTTGCCGTCCGCGCTGCGGGTGACGGGCGCGGTGAAGCTTGGATCCTTCAGTGCCGGCACGGCCGCCAGCCGCGCGATCAGCTTCGCCGCGTCGCTGGATTGGCCGTCAATGTTCAAATCCTGGCCCTTGAGGGACAGGTCGTTGAGCCAAGTGCCATCCGGCAGCGTGTCGGTCAGAACAGCGAGCAGCCGCAGCGCGTCGCCGCCGCGCCGGGCCTTGGCGATCACCTCGCGGCTGGAATGGGCGATGGCGAGTTGGCGGCGCAGCGCTTCTGCCCGGTGCGCGGCTTGGCTGTGCGCCGCGACCATGCTCCGCGTCGCGCTCAGCGCCGCCTGCTGACGCAGGAAGGGGCTTACCAGGCAAAAGGCGGCGAGCAGAGCGCAAAGCATGCTCCAGCCATGGCGCCTGAACAGGCCTTGCCCCGTGATTCGTCCGGTGGCCAGCGGGATATGCTGCCCGTCTCGTGTTTCGATGCGCGATGGCGCCAGGCCCCGCTCCGCCAGCGAAGCCAGCAAGGGGGAGAGGGGCGCGCGCGGCACGATGGCCAGCCGGAGCTGGAGCCGCCCGGGCGCATGGCCGGGCGTGACGGCGCCGATTCCCCAGGAGAGTTCCCCGGCGGAGAAAGGGGTGAGCCGGTCCATCTCGAAGCCGATGGCGGTATGCATGTCCCGCGCCGCGGCCAGGGGCAGGGAGACATCGCGGCTCAGTACCATGCCGTCCGGCAGGCGCAGAAAGACGGGCAGGCCCTGCCTGGGCGGCTTGGCGTTGGACAGGGAGGGCAGGGGGGCCAGCTTGGTCTCCCGTCCTTTGCGGCGCATGAGCAGCGACCCGGAACCGTTCAGATCCTCCATGGCGATGATCAGCGCATCGGGTCGCCCTGCGGGGCTTCTCAGGCTTTCCGGCGGCAGGGCGCGCATCTGGGCCGCCCACCAGGCGCAAAACGCCGACAGCATCAGACCCGGCCCATGCATGCCTGTGACAAAATCATGGCGGCTGGTTAGTGGTTTATGGCAGGCATGAACAATGAAGCTTTCAAGTCAGTCACCCGCGGCCACGGGCGCCATGACGAGATCCGGCCAGCTTTGTCCCGCCAGGCGCAGATGCAGCCGGATGAGCAACGGCAAGCCCTTGCCCGACCATGAGTTGGACCATGCCGGCGGGGCGTTTTCCCGCGTGGCGAAGTAGGACAGGCTGACCCCGCGCACGCCGGTGGCCAGAATCTCCCTCCGTGGCGGCGGCGGTGGGGCCAATGGCACACCTGGCGGGTGCGGGGTGTAGCGCAGCACCAATAACCCGCCCGGCGCCATCCGTATGGCCGCATCCGCCAAGCCGCCGCCGGTTCCGGCGCCTGGTGGCAAAAAGGTGGTGAAGGAAAGACCGCCGGGCTGTCCGGTCATGCTGCCGGGCAAGGCGTGGGCGACGATGTCGCGGAGCGCATTATCCATCGCCGCCAGCGTTTCGGGCGTTGAGTCGCGCCGTGCGGTGGCCTTGAAGGCCTGGATCCCGAAATGAAAACTCTGCGCGATGCCGGCCATCATCAGCCCGAACACCACCAGCGCCACCAGCATTTCCAGCAAGGTGAAGCCCGCTTGGCGTGGCTTTGGCTTCATTGGGCGGGAGGCCCCAGCAGTTCGGTGGTCAGCGTCACTTGCCGTTCGCCGAAGCTTTCGCTCACCCGCACCGCATATAGCCCGAATCCGCCGCCGGATCGCAGGGCGGCGATCTCCAGCCGCCAATGAAAGCCCCCGCCATCCTCGCCGCTCAGGCTTTCCGGCTTCAATGTGGTCAACCGGCCGATGGAAGCCAGGCGCGATTGCGCCCGCGCCACGGCTTCCTGGTAACGCGCGGCGGTGACGCTTTGTGCCGCGCCATTGAACCCCGCCTTGTACAGGACCAGCGTGGCCAGCGCGGCGATGACGAAGGCCACCAGCACTTCCAGCAGTGTGAAGCCAAGCTGATTTGTCTTGGCCCGCGCGCTGCCTGGACTGAGCGTGCCTGGGCTGAGCGTGCTTGGGCTGAGCGTGCTTGGGCTGGAGGATGCCAGCTCAAGCGAGAGGGGTGGTTTTGGCGACGATCTGATGAAACGGTGGCGGAGTTTAGGGTGGCGCATCGATTCTCACCTGCCCGGTCAGCCAGTCCACGCTGATGGCGATTTCCGGCCCGACGCCATCCAGCAGCATGCGCCCGCCGCTGGCGCCGCCATCCGGTGTGAATACGATCCCTCCCGGCGGCGCCTGCAGGCTCACGGTGATCCATGTGGGCAGGCGCGGCGGTATGAAGGTCGCCGCCGTCCCGCTGGCGATGGCCTGGCCGCGTGTCGCGCGCAGGGCCTGTGCCACATGCCGGGCGGCGATCTCGGTTTCCAGCCGGCGGCTATGGGGCTGCATGAAGCCCGCCAGCATCGCCAGCACCAGCCCCATGACCGCGATGGTCACGAGCATCTCCAGCAGGGTGAAACCGGCATCGGCTTTATTGCGCGGCATTGTTGAGGCTCAGCATCGCCAGCAGCAGGGAAGACACGATGCCAGCCACCGCCGCGCCCATGAGAATGGTGATGGCGGGCACCAGCAAGGCCACGAGCCGTTGCAGCGCCAGGCGTGTGCGTTCCTCGAACATGTCGGCGGCGCGCAAGGCGAGAGGCCCAAGCTGCGCGGTTTCCTCGCCCAGCCGCAGGAGATGCACGAGACGGGCGGGAAACAGCCCCGATTTTTGCAAGGCCCGGCTCAGGCCCTGGCCGGTTTTCGCGCTCTCCTCGGCTTCCCGCACGGTTTTTTGCGCCGCGCTGTTGCCCAGCACGTCCCGCGTGATGGCCAAGGCGGGCAGCAGCGCCACGCCATTCACCAGCAGCATGCCGAGTGTGCGGGCAAACCGCGCGGCCAGGATGTCCCGGGCGATGCCACCCAGCAATGGCAGGCGCAGCGTCATCCCATCCGCCGCCAGGCGCGGGGTGGGGCGTTTCAAGGCCGCGCGCAGCGCCAGGGCCAGCCCCGCCAGCCCCGCCAGCGCATAGGGCCCATAGGCGGAGCAGGCGGTTCCCACGGCCAGCAGAAAGGCGGTGGAGGCGGGCAGCGCCACGCCGTTCTCGGCGAAAAGCGGCACGAATTGCGGCAGCACCTGGGTGAGCAGCAGCACGATGGAACCGGCCGCCGCCAGCAGCAGGATGGCCGGGTAGATCATGGCCGATTGCACACTGGCAGTGAGACCGCGCTGGCGCTCCAGCAGTTCCGCGAGCCGCGTCAGCGTGCCGGCCAGATCCCCTCCGGCCTCGCCGGCGCGCACAAGTCCGATATAGAGGCGCGGAAAACTCCTGGGTTCGGCCCGCAGGGCGGTGGCCAGGGGGGCACCGTCGCGCACCGCGTCGCGCACCCGCGACAGCACGGCGCCCACGCGCCTGTTCGGCGCTTCCTCCGTCATCAGCCGCAAGGCGCGGTCCAGATCCTGCCCGGCTCCGAGCAGGCTGGCGAGTTCGCGCGTCGTCTCCACCAGTTCGCCCCGCCGCAGCGCCCCGCCTGTGCCGATTTCAACCGAGGCCAGCGCCGCGCCGCGCCGCGCCGGTGAGATAGCCAGCACCATGGCGCCGCGTTTTTGCAACTGCGCGGCGATGTCCGCCTCGCAGTCTCCCTCGCTTTCGCCTTTCAGCAACGCGCCATGGCCATCCAGCGCCCGGTAGCGGAAGCGCGGCATTATTCCTCCGCTCGCACGGCGCGCAGGATTTCCTCGATGCTGGTTTCCCCACGCGCGACGGCCTCCATGCCCGTGACGAGCATGGTCTTCATGCCGCTGGCGATGGCGGCGCGTTCGATGTCCCCCTGGTCCGCCTTGGCGAACAGCAGCCGCTCGATGTTCGTGTCCGGCGTGAGGAATTCCGCGATAACCTGGCGGCCGCGATACCCGGTGCCGCGGCAGGCGGCACAGCCATGGGCGCGGAAGATGGTTTCACCGGGCAGGTTGAATTTCGCGCGCAGCTCGTCCGTCACCTTCATGGGCTGCTTGCAATCGTCGCATAGCCGCCGCACCAGGCGTTGCGCCAGCACGCCGCGCAGCACGGCGGCCAGCAGATAATCCTCCAGCCCCATGTCGCGCAGCCGGGTGATGGCGGCGGCGGCGGAGTTGGTGTGCAATGTGGACAGGACGAGATGCCCGGTCAGTGCCGCCCGCGCCGCGATTTCGGCGGTTTCCAGATCGCGGATTTCGCCCACCATGATCACGTTGGGATCCAGCCGCACGATGGAGCGCAGCAATTGCGCGAAGCCTAGCCCGATCTGCGGTTTCACCTGGATCTGATTGATGCCGGTGAGCTGATATTCGATCGGGTCCTCGACGGTGATGATCTTGGTCTCTTCGGCGTTGAGGCAGAGCAGCGCGGTGTAGAGCGTGGTGGTTTTGCCAGACCCGGTGGGGCCGGTGACGAGCATGATGCCGTTGGGCGCGGCCAGGGCCGCGCGCAACCGCGCGATGACCTGCGTGTCGTGCCCCTGGGACGCGAAATCGAAAGCGACGGCGGAGCGGTCCAGCACGCGCAGCACCACGATCTCGCCATACAGGCTGGGGGCCGTGGCGATGCGAAACACAACATCCTGCCCGCGCACGGCGATGCGGATTCGCCCATCCTGGGGCAGGCGGCGTTCGGCGATGTCGAGCCTGGCGAGGATCTTCAGCCGTGAAATGATGGCCGGCGCCAGGCGGGCGGGTTGTGTTTCGGCGTCCTGCAAGTCGCCATCGTAGCGGTAGCGGATGCGCAGCCGGTCCTCGAAGGGCTCGATATGAATATCCGAGGCCATGCTCTCCACCGCCCGGCCGATGATCTGGTTGACGAGGCGGATCACCGGCGCCTCGCTGGCCATGTCCTTCAGCCGCTCGGCATCGTCTTCGGAGGGTTCGATTTCGCTGCCCTGAGGTTCGGCGTCCGCCTGTGTTTCCGGATAAAGCCGCTCCAGGGCCGCATCCAGCTCAACCGGCACGGCCACCTCCACCGTCACCTGCAATCCGGTGGCGAGCGCGATGGCGGATTGAGAGAAACGATCGAACGGATCGGCCATGGCGATGCTCAAACGGTCATCCGCCAGGGCCAGCGGCAGCAGGCGCGCGGCGCGCAGAAACCGGGGGCGCAGCCGTTCGGGCAGGATGGGGGACGCGGGGTAGCGCTCGGCGCTGGTCAAGGGCAGCTTGAGCATCTCGGCCCATGTTTCCGCCAGCAGGCGTTCGGGTGCCAGCCCCAGCCGCACCAGGGCCTGCGCGCCGCTAATGCCGGTTTCACGCGCGACCGCCCGTGCCCGTTCAATGGCCAGGGCATCGCAGATCCCCAAGGCCGTCAGCAGGGTCAGCGCCTGTTCTTCGTCAAGGGGAGGGGCCGGGCCAGCCGCCGCGGCAAGACCCATAGGCATGGTATCCATGAGGGGCTATTTCAGGGGGGAGAAGGCGGCAGGCAAGTGACAGAATTATGTCAGCCCGAAATTGCTAACCCTATGGCCGCTGGATATGTCGTAAGGTAACAAATCATAATTTAGTAACACGCAGGCGTGTGAGCCTCCTCTAGAGAGACGCCCGCGAGCTAACAAGCAACCTAACGGGTGAATCAATGAGCTTACGTAAATCTCTTATCCGCGCCTCGGTCTGCGTGTCCGCCACGCTGCTGGCGGCGCCGGGTGTGTATGCGCAAAATCACGGCCAGGACAGCGTTCCAGGGCATCACGATTATGGCCGTCATGGTTCGGTGGCGCCGGCCGATATGGCCTGGACCCATGGCGCCGCCGATCATTTGCGCACGGCGACGCCGATCAAGCATCTCGTCGTCATCTATGATGAAAATGTTTCGTTCGATCATTATTTCGCCACCTACCCGCAAGCGGCCAATCCTCAGGGCGAGCCGAGATTCACCGCCCTGGCGGGCACGCCGAAGGTGAATAACCTGGTCAGCGCGAATTTGCTGACGGGCAATCCGAACGCGACCAACACGTTGAACGGATCGGACGCGGCCAACCCGTTCCGCCTCGACCGGACCCAGGCCGCCACGGCCGACCAGAACCACGCCTACACCGCCGAGCAGCAAGCCTATGACGATGGCAAGGCGGATCTGTTTCCGAAATATACCGGTGCTGGCACGGCCGGTGGCGCCGGCGCTTTCGGCACCAAGGGGCAGGTGATGGGCTATTACGACGGCAACACCGTGACCGCGCTGTGGAATTATGCCCAGCATTTCGCGATGGACGACAATGCCTACACCAATACTTACGGTCCCTCGACCCCGGGTGCCCTGGAAGTCGTCTCCGGCCAGACCGATGGCATGCAGATCGTCGCCAGCAGCAAATCCTCCTATTACGTGAAGAACACGATCAATGGGCAGACCGACTACACGATGATCAACGATGTCGATCCAGCCTACGATGTCTGCTCCAGCTCCACCAATCAGGTGTTGATGACCGGTAAGAATATCGGTGACCTGCTGAATGCTTCGGGCATCACCTGGGGCGGTTTCATGGGCGGGTTCGATCTGAACGCCACCAACGCCAATGGCACCACCGGTTGCGCGCGCAGCACCGTCTCATCCACGGTTGGAGAAACCGTGACGGACTACATACCCCATCATAACTGGTTCCAATATTACGCTTCCACCTCAAACCCCAATCATTTGCGTCCGAAGGCGCTGGTGGATGTCGGTTACAGCTACGATCACGATGGCGCGGCCGACCCGGCAAATCATGAATACGACCTGAAGGATTTCTACAAGGCGGTTGCCGCCGGAAACTTTCCCGCGGTTTCCTATATCAAGCTGCCCGCCTATCAGGATGGTCATGCCGGTTATTCCGATCCGCTGGACGAACAGGCCGGCCTGGTCAAGCTGATCAATTTCCTGCAACGCCAGCCCGGCTGGAAGGATACAGCGATCATCGTCGCCTGGGATGATTCCGATGGCTGGTACGACCATGTCTTCACCAAGACGACCAGCAGTTCCTTCGACGCCACCGCCGATCAGTTGAACGGCGCTGGCGTGTGCGGAACCGGCACGCAGCCGAAAGGTGTCGAGGGCCAGCCCGTCAATGGCCGCTGCGGTCCGGGCACACGCTTGCCCTTCCTGGTGATTTCGCCTTGGGCCCGGCAGAATTATGTCGATCATACCCTGATCACCCAGGCTTCCGTCGTCAGCTTCATCGAAGATAACTGGCTGCATGGCGAGCGGCTGGGCGGTGGTTCCTTCGACGCGCAGGATGAATCGCTCATGGGCATGTTCGATTTTCATGGTCATCCGCATCACCGCGAGGCGCTGCTGCTGAATGCCGATACTGGCGAGGTGGTCGCGTCCCGCCACTGAAGCAGAGACAACGTCGATGCGCGTACTGACAAGTCTGTTTTTTCTGTGCGCGCTTGGCGCTTGCGTGGCCGTGCTGCTCATCACGCGCAGCCCGGTTCCCGCCGGAGACTGGTTTACCAACCCCGTCGCGAGTTTTGAACTCGCACGGGGTGAGAACCCTCATCCGGTGCATCTGGTTCGCCCGCCGGTGGCGCCGCTTTCAGCCATGGCCCAGCTAGGCAAGCAGGTATTTTACGATGCCAGCCTGTCCTCGTCCGGCAGGCTTTCCTGCGCGTCCTGTCATAGCCCGCGGCATTTTTACGGGCCGCCCACGGACGCGCCAGCCGTGATGGGCGGGCCTGATTTGACGAGCCAGGGCGTGCGCGCCGTGCCGTCCTTGATGTATCTCATCACCCAGCCGAATTTCAGCATCGGTCCTGATCCGGCGGGAGATAATGACACAGCCCCCGTGCTGCCCCAGCTCGCGGCCAAGGCCACTAATAGCGTGCGCGTGACAAAGACCGCGCAAAGCACCGCGCAAAGCGCTGGCAACATGGTTCCGCAAGGCGGCCTCTTCTGGGATGGCCGGGTGGATACCTTGCAGCAGCAGGCCATGGGGCCGCTATTGAGCCCCTTCGAGATGGATGGCGGCAGCATCGCGCATGTTGCCGCGAAGCTTCAGGCGGCTCCTTACGCGGGCCAGTTCACGGCGCTGTTCGGGGCGGGTATTCTGCACGAGCCTGGCATGCTGGTTTCGGAAGCGATGTTCGCGCTCGCCCGATACCAGGTCGAGGAACGGAGCTTTCATCCCTTCACCAGCAAATACGACGCCTGGCTTGAAGGGCAGGCGCGTCTCACCCCGGCGCAGATGCGCGGTTATATCCTATTCAACGATCCCGCCAAGGGTGATTGCGCCGCCTGTCATCTTGACCAGCCCTCGCCGGATGGGCAGCCCCCCTTGTTCACGGATCATCAATATGAGGCGTTGGGGGTGCCGCGTAACCCCGCGCTGAAGGTAAACCAAAATCCCGCTTATTTTGACGAGGGGATCTGCGGGCCGTACCGGAACGATCTGGCGCAAGAGACGCAATATTGCGGCATGTTCCTCACGCCGACCTTGCGCAACGTGGCCACGCGCGAGGTGTTCTTCCATAATGGTGTTTATCATTCCCTGGCGGATGTTCTGGATTTCTACGATTTCAGGGACACAGAGCCAGGCCGGATCTATCCGAAATCGGCCAGCGGCAAGGTTGAGACGTTCGATGATTTACCCAGAAAATTCTGGAAGAATATCGATGTTTCCGATCCGCCCTTCGATCGCCACGCGGGAGACCCTCCCGCCCTGACCCCGGCTGAGGAGCAGGACATCATCGCGTTTCTCAAGACCTTGACCGATGGCTACAAGCCAGCGGTGAAATCGCGCGGATAGGCTGGAGGTTTTCATCGATCCCCTTCCAGCCTGGGAATTGCCCCTCATGGCCCCGTTCATCGGCAGTTGGCTGGGCGTGCTGATCCGCCGCTGGCCGCGCCGGCGCCCAGTGGCGCTGGCGCGGTCCCGGTGCGAACAGTGCGGTCATGTCTTGGGGGTGGCGGATCTCGTGCCGCTGCTGAGCTTTGCCTGGCTGCGCGGCCGGTGCCGGTATTGCGGGGCGGGGATCGGCTGGTTTCATCCCGGGGTTGAAGCGGCGGCCCTCGCCATTGCCTTGGTGTGTCTTGCCGTGGGCGGGGAGGGGGCGCGGCCCTGGCTGGCCGCCGGGCTGGGCTGGGTGCTTCTATGCGCGGCCTGGATCGATGCGGAAACCATGCTTCTGCCGGATCTGCTCACCTTACCCTTGATTCTGGCGGGGTTGGCGGTGACCTGGGCGGAGAGGCCATCGGCGTTGTCCGATCATGCGGCGGCGGCGGCGCTTGGTTATCTCGGCTTCAAGGCGCTGGATGCAGCCTATTACCGCCTCCGGCGCCGTCACGGGCTGGGCCAGGGGGACGCCAAGCTGATGGCGGCCGCGGGGGCTTGGCTGGGGGCGGCGGCCCTGCCAGGGGTTATTCTCGTTGCTGGTCTGGCGGGGCTGGCCATGGCGCTGGCGCTGGTCTGGCTGGGGCGCCTGGCGCGGGGGGCGGCGCTGCCTTTCGGGCCGGCGCTGGCGCTGGCGTTTTTCATGCTGGCCCTGGCGCCGGGCGGGTTGCCCTGAGCCTTCCCGTGGCCGTGGCTGCCCGCGCGGGTTTGAAAAAGCCGGTATCTCCTATAAACCAGCGGCATCTGGCCCGTTGTCCCGCGTAGGGGCAATTCCGGCCGGTACAGGTTAGACGAGACGAGGCGCTTTTGGACATCTCCTTTGCCGCGAAGTTCCTGGGCGCTTTGTTCGCCATCATGAACCCTTTCATCAATCTTCCGATCTTCCTGGCCCTGACGGCCGACCGGACGGTGGCGGAACAGCGAGCCGCCGCGTTGCAGGTTCTGGTCTATACGACGGTCATGTGTGCGGTGATTTCCCTGGCCGGGCGGGAGATCATCGGTTTTTTCGGCATTTCCATCGACTCGTTCCGCGTGGCGGGCGGGGTGGTGCTTCTGGGCATCGCGCTCTCCATGCTGAATGGGCATCAGATCACCGCGCATGAGCGTGGCGCGCATGAGAAGACCGCGGAGGACGAGGCCGATGGCGATGATAATATCTCGTTTTATCCGATGACCTTTCCCATGATCGTCGGGCCGGGAACGATCGCGACCTTGATTATTTATGCGGCCCAGGCAGACACGGTCAGCCAATATGTGTCGTTTGGCCTCGTGTTGCTGGTGATTTTGGCGGCTTTGTTCGTCGTGCTGTATTTCGCCTCGGCCATAGGCCGGTTGCTGTCGGTGAAGATGCGGGTGATCATGACGCGCCTCATGGGCATGATTCTGGCGGCCATCGCCGTGGAGATGATCGTCATTGGGGTTAAGGTGCTGCTGCCCGGCCTGGCTTGAGGAAGGTCGGCCCGCATTGCCCCGCGGGCGGGAATAATGAACCGGCAGGGGGCTTTGCCTCTTGACCACGCCGGCGCGTGCGCCGGATAGGGGCTTATGAAGGTTCCCCAGCGTGTCATTCGCCAGCGGCGCCAATACAACCAGTGGGTGGGTAACCAGACGCTGGAGGATTTCGCCCTTCGTTTTACCGCGGCCAAGGCCCGGCGCGGTGCGTTTCTGGTGGGGAATACGGCGTTGGGCGCGGTTTCCTTTCTGGCTTGCGAGGCCATTGGCGGCTCCATCACCCTGACATTCGGCTTCACCAACGCCATGGCGGCCATTCTGGCGGCCGGGCTGATCATGTTTCTGGTTGGGCTGCCCATCTGCGCGGCCGCCACGCGTTATGGGGTGGATGTGGATCTGCTCACCCGGGGGGCGGGGTTTGGCTATATCGGTTCCACCATTACCTCCCTCGTTTACGCGACGTTCACATTCATCCTGTTTTCCATAGAAGCCAGCATCATGTCGGCGGCCATTGTCATGGTGCTGCATCCGCCGCTCTGGCTGGCCAATTGCATCAGCGCGCTGGCGGTGGTGCCCATCGCGGCGCTGGGCATCAAGGCCATCAGCCGCATGCAGCTATTCACGCAGCCCGTTTGGCTGCTGCTGCAATTCGGCCCGCTGCTTTATCTCGCCGCGGAAGGATTGCCCGATATTGGGGCATGGACGCGGTTTCCTGGGTTTACGGGCAATAACGCGCTGGCCTTGCTGCCGTTCGGCATGGCGACATCCATCTTGCTTTCCCTGTTGCCGCAGATCGGCGAGCAGGTGGATTATCTGCGGTTTTTACCGGTCAGGCGTGGCAAGGCCGGGTGGGCGGCGATGCTGCTCACCGGCCCTGGCTGGGTGCTGACTGGCTGCGCCAAGATCGCGGCGGGCTCCTTTCTGACTTATCTCGCCGTCGAGCGCGGGGCGGATTGGGAGCATGCGGCCCAGCCCGCCACGATGTTTCATATCGCCTTTCTGGAGGTGTTCCGCAATCCCGTGCTGGCCTCGGCGCTGGTGCTGGTCTTCATCGTCACCTGCCAGATCAAGATTAACACCACCAACGCCTATGCCGGGTCCATCGCCTGGTCGAACTTCTTCTCGCGCCTCACGCATAACCATCCGGGCCGGGTGGTGTGGGTGGTGTTCAACGTGCTGCTGGCGCTGCTGCTGATGCAGCTTGGCATCTACCGCGTGATTCAGAACATTCTGGGTCTCTACGCCAATTTCGCCGTGGGCTGGATGGGCGCGCTCGCGGCGGATCTCATTATCAATAAGCGTCTTGGCCTGTCTCCCCCCGGCATAGAGTTCAAGCGCGCGCATCTGTACGACATCAACCCGGTGGGCGTCGGGGCCATGGCGTTGTCGGTGCTCGTCTCCACGCTGATGAGTTTTGGCGTGTTTCACGAGACCGCCCGCGCCCTGGCGCCTTTCGCCGGCCTCGTCATCGCCTTCATCGCCGCCCCCGCGATTGCCTGGCTCACCAAGGGGCGGTTTTACCTTGCCCGTGTGCCAGAGGCGCGCCAGTCGCGGACCTGCATCGTTTGCGAGGGCGGTTTCGATCAGCCCGACATGGCGTTTTGCCCGGCTTATGGCGGCGCCATCTGCTCGCTTTGCTGCTCGCTCGATGCGCGTTGCCACGATCTTTGCAAGCCGGAGGGGCGCCTCACCACGGTCATCGCGCGGTCCTTGCCAGCACGGCTGGCCGATTGGTGGCGCGCCAGGCTGGATGCCCGGGTTTTGCCGTTTCTGGGGTTGTTGCTGCTCTTCTCAGCCATTATCGCCGCCTTGTTCGGGGTGATCGGCTATGAGTTTGACGTGCTGGCGCCCGCGATGCACCAGGCGGTGCATGAGACGCTGCTGGTCGCGTTCTTCACGCTCTTCATCCTGGCGGCCCTGGCGGCCTGGCTGCTGGTGCTGGCCCGTTTCAGCCAACGCGCGGCGGAGGCTGAAACATCCCATCAGACGGTGACGTTGCTGGATGAGATCTCCGCCCATGAGCGCACGGATGCGGCGCTCCAGACAGCCAAGGCGGCGGCTGAATCCGCCAACATGGCCAAGAGCCGGTATATCGTCGGTGTCATTCACGAAATCCGGGCGCCGTTAAACGCCATTTTCGGCTATGCGCAGCTTCTGGAGGCGGGCGGCACCCTGCGCCCGGACGAAGCCGTGCGCACCATCCGGCGTTCGGCCGCGCACCTGTCCAATCTGGTGGATGGGCTGCTGGATATATCCCAGATC
Organism: Acidocella sp.; assembly: GCF_050253495.1. Classification (NCBI taxonomy): domain Bacteria; kingdom Pseudomonadati; phylum Pseudomonadota; class Alphaproteobacteria; order Acetobacterales; family Acidocellaceae; genus Acidocella; species Acidocella sp. The sequence goes on along the minus strand of NZ_JBFWIX010000005.1, from coordinate 160,296 downwards.
GAGAGCGGTGCGCTGCATCTGCATCGCGATCAGGTGGATTTTCCTGAATTCCTGGATCAGCTTGTCGATATGTTCCAGCTTCAGGCCGAGGCCAAGGGGATTTCGTTTCACGATGAGCGCGCCCCGCTTTTGCCGCGCTTCATTCATGTGGATGAAAAGCGGCTGCGCCAGATCCTCATCAATCTCCTCTCCAACGCCATTAAATACACCGCCGAGGGCGAGGTGCGCCTGAGCGTGCGCCGGCGTGGGCAGGTGACGGAATTCATCGTCGCGGATACCGGGCATGGCATCCGTCCCGAGGATCTGTCCAAGATATTCGAGCCGTTTGAGCGTGGTCATCTTCCCGCCGCCCATGCGGTGCCGGGCACCGGGCTGGGCTTGACCATCTCCAAATTGCTCACTGAAATTCTCGGTGGCGAGATCTCTGTTGAGAGTATTTTGGGGCGGGGCAGCGTGTTCCGGGTGCGGCTGCTGCTGTCCGAGGCGCTGGGGGCGGAAGCAGGCGCACCCGCGCGCCGCATCACCGCCTATGCCGGGCCCCGGCGGAAGCTTCTCATCGCGGATGACGATCCCGATCATGTCCGTCTGATCACGGATGCCCTGACACCTTTGGGGTTCATGGTGTTTTCCGCGCCGGACGGGCCCGCCTGCCTGGAACTATCCCAGGATACCATGCCTGATCTGGTGATCCTCGACATCAGCATGCCGGGAATGTCCGGCCTTGAGGTGGCGCGCCATTTGCGCGCGGCGGGCGGAACCATGAAAATCCTGATGATCTCGGGCAATCTGCACGATGCCGCGCGCCAGGGCGATACCGGATATGACGCGTTTCTCGCCAAACCGATCGATTTGCGGGCGCTGCTGGACAAGATCGGCCTGCTGCTGGGGCTGGATTGGGTGCATGAACAGCCCAAGCCCCAGATTGCCGCGCCGGTCATACCCACGGCTCTGCCGGAGGAGGATGTGCTGGAGGAGCTGCGCCAGCTTGCCCGCATCGGCTATGTGCGCGGGTTGGAGGCACGGTTGAGGGAGCTGGAAGCCGCTGACCCGGCCTTGGCGCCGTTCTGTGCCCAACTTACCGTCTGGCTGCGCGGTTTCGAGCTGAAACGCATGCTCGCCTGGCTGGAGGATCTGCCGGAGACCGCCCCATGAATACCCGCCGCGACCTTGTGCTGGTGGTGGACGATACGCCCGAGACGCTGGGGCTGCTGACCGATGCGCTGGAATCGGCGGGTTTGACGGCGCTGGTGGCCACCAGCGGCCAGGCGGCCTTGGAGACGCTGCGTCACGTGACCCCGGATCTGATCTTGCTGGACGCGGTGATGCCCGGTCTGGACGGTTTCGAGACCTGCCGCGCCGTCAAGGCGATTCCCGCCCTCAGCGCCATTCCGGTGATCTTCATGACCGGCCTGTCGGACACGGCGCACGTGGTGCGCGGGCTTGAGGCGGGTGGGGTGGATTATGTCACCAAGCCCATCGTGATCGATGAGTTGCTGGCGCGCATGCGCGTGCATCTTGGCAATGCCCGTGCCGCCCTGCGCACCCGCGCGGCGCTGGATGCCGCGGGCGGCTTCCTGCTGGCGGCGGACGAGACGGGAGCGCTGCTCTGGTGCACTCCCCAGGCTGAGCGCCGGCTGGCCGATGCGCTGGCGGATTTCACCATGGCGGCGTTTCGGCTGCCCGCGGGGCTGGAAATGCAGGCGGGCGAGCGCATGCTCAGTTTCAGCCTGATCGGGCGGATCGGCGCGGGGGAGCTGCTTTACCGTCTCGCGGAAACAGGCGGCGGGCAGGAAGAGGCGTTTCTGCAAGGCCAGTTCTCCTTGAGCGCCCGTGAGGCCGAAGTGCTGCTCTGGATCGCGCGTGGCAAGCCCAACAAGGATATTTCCGATATTCTCGGTATTTCGCCGCGCACGGTGAACAAGCATCTGGAGCAGGTTTTCATCAAGCTGGGGGTGGAAAACCGGGCCTCGGCGGCGGCGCTGGCGGTGGGGGCGCTGGCCAGGCGCGGATAGACGTGCCTGTTTGACACCCCTTCGTTACGTCAAACACCCCATGGTGCGCCGCCGCATTGCCCTCCCATAATCGCGCATCCTGAACGCGGGCATTTCGCCAAAAAATGGGAGACTTCACTTTATGACAATGAAGAAACTGGGCCTTGCGGCCGCACTTCTGGCTGGCACGGCGCTGGGCATCGCCACCCCCGCCCATGCCGAGGGCACCGTGAAGGTCGGTGTGCTGCAATCCCTGTCCGGCACCATGGCGATTTCCGAGGTGCCGTTGGAGGATGCCGAACTGCTGGCCATCGACCAGCTCAACGCCCAGGGCGGCGTGCTGGGCAAGAAGATCGTGCCGGTGGTGGAGGATGGTGCTTCCGACCCCGCGATCTTCGCGCAGAAAGCCACCAAGCTGTTGCAGCAGGACAAGGTGGTGACCGTGTTTGGCGGCTGGACCTCCGCCTCGCGCAAGGCGATGCTGCCGGTGTTCCAGCGCCTGCACGGACTGCTCTGGTATCCGGTGCAGTTCGAGGGCAATGAATGCTCGCCCAACATCATGTATTCCGGCGCGCAGCCCAACCAGCAGGCTCTGCCGGCCCTGGAATGGGCCGAAAAGCAGGGTTATAAGAAGATCTTCCTGGTCGGTTCCGATTATGTCTATCCCCGTACAGCGAATCTGATCCTGAAGAAGCATATCGCCCATGACGGTCTGACCCTCTCGGGTGAGGAATATGTCCCCCTCGGCGGCACGGATTTCTCCTCCATTATCGCGGAAATTCAGCGGACGAAGCCGGACATCATCATCAACACGTTGAACGGCGATTCCAACGTGTCCTTCTTCAAGCAGATGGCCGCGGCGGGCATGACACCGGACAAGATGCCGGTGATGAGCTTCTCCATCGCCGAGCCCGAGGCCAAGGCCATGGGGCCGAGCCTGCTGGCGGGATCCTACACGAGCTGGAATTATTTCCAGAGCTTGCCGGGTAAGATGAATGCCGATTTCGTGGCGGCTTATAAGGCCAAATACGGCAAGGATTCGGTGGTCGATGACCCGATGGTGCATGGTTACGAAGATGTGATGATCTGGGCGAAGGCCGCCGAGAAGGCGGGCAGCTTCGATCCTGAAAAAGTGCGCAACGCCGCGGTTTCCCTGGGCTTTGTCGACAGCCCGCTCGGCGAGGTCAAGTTCGACCCGAACCAGTCCATGGTGCAGAAGGCCTATATTGGCGAATTGCAGCCGGATGGCCAGTTCAAGATCATCTGGTCGTCTTCCGCGCCGATCAAGCCGCAGCCTTACGATCCGCTGACCTTCCCCGGCAAGACTTGCGGGGCGCATAGCAACTTCTAAGCAAAAAACGCGGCCTTTTTCGAAAAGGCCGCATCCCGTTTGGTGGAGTGCGACGGCATCTGGGCGGCCGGATGCCTGAATCGCCACCATATTCATGTTTTGAAGACGGATGCGGACATGAAACGAATTCGCGGGAGCGAAACCGTTTCATGCCATCCGGTTCTGACGCCAGCCCTTGGCATCCCGCCGAGGCTGACGTTTCAGGAGGGCCACATGCAGGAATCGGCTTTTCTCATCGGTCAGTTTTTTAACGGTTTTTCCGTGGCGTCCTTGTTCATCATGGCCGCTCTGGGGCTGGCCCTGTCCTTTGGGCTCATGCGCGTCATCAACATGGCGCATGGCGAAATGCTGATGCTGGGCGGGTATCTGGCTTATCTGACCCTTCTGGTCGTTCCCGGGCCGCTTGGCATCGTCGTGGCCATGCCGGTTGCCTTCATCGGCGCGGCATTGCTGGGTGCGGTGCTGGAATGCACGGTCATCCACCGTCTCTCCTCACGCCCTCTCGATACGCTTCTGGCCACGTGGGGGGTGTCGCTCATCCTGCAACAGGCGGCGCGCAATCTGTTCGGCGCCATTGGCGTGCAGGTGGTGGCGCCGGGCTGGCTCAACCATACGGTTACATTTTCATCTGGTTTCCTCTCGGGGCTGACGCTGCCGTATACGCGGCTTTTCATTCTCGCGGTCGCGGCCTTGATTCTTGGCGGTATTGCGCTGCTCATCAATAAAACCCGCCTCGGGCTCTACGTGCGGGCCGTGAACCAGGACCGCGCCACCGCATCCGCGATGGGCGTGAATGCGAGGTTGATCGATCTATGCGTGTTCGCGCTGGGCACGGGCGTTGCCGGCCTGGCGGGCGTCATCCTGGCCTTGCTGGGGCCCGTGACGCCGACAGTGGGGCAGAGCTATATCGTGCCAGCCTTTCTGGTCGTCATTCTGGGTGGGCTCGGCTCGCTGGTCGGCACCACGATCGCATCCATCATGGTCGGGCTGTTCACCGCGCTGGTGCAGATTTATGTCGATGTCAGCGTGGCGCAGGTCCTGTTGCTGGTCTTCGTGATCCTGTTCATTCAGATCCGCCCACAAGGCGTGATCACCGTGCGCTCGCGCGCATTGGAGGGGTAAGATGAAAACCTCCACGATCATTACAATTCTGGTTCTGCTTCTCGGTGCCGCCGCGCCCTGGCTCGTTTCTTCATATGAATTGTCGTTGCTAGGTCGGTTTCTGGCATTTTCACTGGTGGCGCTCGGCATCATGCTCATATGGGGAGAGGGGGGAATCCTCTCTTTGGGGCAGGGGGTGTTTTTTGGCTTGGGCGGTTATGCGTTGGCCATGCATCTCAAGATGGAAGGGCTGGACATCGCCAATGGCGACATGCCCGATTTCATGCAATGGAGCGGCGTTTCCGCCTTGCCGGCCTTTTGGCGCCCTTTTGCCAACCCCTGGTTCTCCTTGGTTTGCATCGTGCTGGTGCCTGGCGTGTTCGCCACCGCCTTTGCCTGGCTAATGTTCCGCCGGCGCATCGGCGGTGTGTATTTCGCGCTCATCACCCAGGCCTTGGCGCTGGCTTTCGCCACGCTGCTGATCAGTCAGCAAGCCTATACGGGCGGATTCAACGGCCTGACCGACTTTTCCACTTTCGATGGGTATGACATCACCAGCCGTTTTTCCGCCGAGGTCATTTACGGCATCACGTTCGTTCTGGTGGCGTTGTCTTATTTCTTTCTGCGCTGGCTGCTCTCCACGCGCTTTGGCATCATGTTGCGCGCCACGCGCGATGGGGAAAACCGCATCAGGTTCCTGGGGCATAATCCCTTGCCGTATAAGGTTGTCGCCTTTACCTTGGCGGGTATGCTCTCGGGCATGGGCGGGGCTTTGTTCACGCTCCATGCCGGTGTGATCTCCCCCGCGCTGGTCGGCGTGGTGCCTTCCATCGAGATGGTCGTCTGGGTTGCCGTCGGCGGGCGCGATGTTTTGTGGGGAGCTATCGCGGGCACGCTGCTGGTGAATTTCGCCAAGGATCAGATCAGTTCGGCACTGCCATCGCTCTGGCTTTATGCGCTGGGTGCTCTGTTCGTGCTGGTGGTCAGTTTTCTGCCCGGTGGCATAGCGGGCCTGCTGACGGGCGGGCGGCCAACATTGCGCTTGCCCCGCCGCCCCGCGAAGGAGGCCGCCCAATGAGCGCCATGCCCCCGCCACTCCTGAAAATGGAGAATGTCACGGTCGATTTCGATGGGTTCAAGGCGCTCACCAATGTCTCCATCGGCCTTGCGCCTTGTGCCTTGCGCATTCTCATCGGCCCCAACGGTGCCGGCAAATCCACTCTGTGCGACACGATCATTGGCCGCGTTCGCCCCACCTCCGGCAAGATCTGGTTCAAGGAGGATCTGATCACCTCCTTGCCGGAGCAGGAGATCGTCCGGCGCGGCATCTGTCGGAAATTCCAGACACCAGGCGTTCTGCCCGCCTTGACGGTTATGGAAAATCTGCTCGTCAGCGCGCGTAAGAACCGTGCCTGGTGGCATGCCTTAACCACGCGCGTGCCACCAGCCGAGATGCGGCGCGCGGAGGAGATTCTTGAAATTGTCGGGTTGACGGATCGCCGCGACGTGCCGGCCGCCAGCCTCGCCCATGGCGAAAAACAATGGCTGGAGATCGGCATGGTCGTCGCCACGGATGCTGACCTTCTGCTGCTGGATGAACCCACCGCCGGCATGGGCCCGCAGGATACGCAGCGCACCGCCGAGTTGATCCACTCCCTCATCGACCGTCATGCCGTACTGGTGATCGACCATGACATGAGCTTCGTGGAGGCGTTGAATGGGTACACCACGGTTCTGCATCAAGGACAGATCCTGAAGGAAGGCAGCGTCGCGGATATTCGCGCCGATGCGCAGGTCGAGGCCGTTTATCTCGGGAGGGCGAAGGAATGAGCCTGCTGGAACTGGAAGGAGTTGCCGCCGCTTACGGCCAAAGCCAGGTGCTTTGGAATATCGACATGGCGGTGGAGCGCGGCGCGGCCGTGGCGTTGATCGGGCGCAATGGCGTGGGCAAAACGACATTGCTCAATGCCATCGTTGGGGTTCACAAGCTCATGGCCGGGCGCTTGCGGTTCGATGAAGCCGACCTGACCGCCATGCCCGCGCATGGAAGGGCGCGGGCGGGTATTGGATTCGTGCCGCAAGGGCGGCATGTGTTTGCGCATCTTACGGTCATGGAGAATCTGACGGTCGGGCTGGCGGCGCTTGCGGGGCGCAAGGCGGTAAAGGATTCCGGCATCGCCAGTCATATTTTCGATCTTTTCCCCAAGCTCACCGAAATACGCCACCGTAAGGCAGGGCTGCTTTCCGGTGGCGAGCAGCAGCAGCTTGCCATTGGCCGCGCTTTGGCGGGGCAGCCGCGCCTATTGCTGCTGGATGAACCGACCGAGGGGATTCAGCCCAATGTGGTGCAGCAGATTGAGCAGGCCTTGCGTCGTATCCGCGCCGAACTCGGCATGACCATCGTGATCGTCGAGCAATATCTGGATTTCGCGTGGTCCTTCGCGGAAGCATATCACGTGATGCAGCGTGGGCGGATCGTCCGTTCCGGCAGTACGCGGACGGAAACGGCGGATGAGATCTCGCATCTGGTGAATATCTGATCTTCGCCGCCCTTGCGGGAGGACACGAGGCGGGGCGAGGCGGCGCACCGGATGGATCGATCCGCCGCCTTGGCCCAGGCGAGGTTATCGCGCCTGGGCGGAGCCGGTCTCGCGCAAGGCGAGTGTCAGCAGGAAGGCGAGGATGACCGCGCCGATCAGAATCAAATTCGCATCCTGGAAGGTATGCAACGTCAGTTTGTCGGCGACCGAAAAATGCTGCAAGGCCCAGCCAAAGACCGGCCCCAGCACGGCGCTGAAGCTGAAGACCAGGAAATTCATGGCGCCCGCCGTGCTGGCTTTCACCTGATCGGGATTGGCTTCCTTGATCATCGTATAGGGAATCATCGCCGACCCTGAGCCGATGCCGAAAATCAGCCCGGCGAGATAAGGCGGCAGGTCGCGCTCAAAATACAGGATACCGATGCCAGATATCAGCATGATGACGATTCCCGCGAACAAGGCCGGCTTGCGTCGCCCCATGCGGTCGGCGATATAGCCAAACAAGGGCGCGCCCACGACCCACCCCAAGGGGACCATCGAAGAGCGCATCACGGCTGTCGCGGTATTGACGTCCAACCCCGTATGCAGAAACCGCACGCCCCAGATCATATCGCTGATTTCCGTCGGCGCGAACAGCAACCCGGCGATGATCCCGCATAAGTAAGATTGCGGATTGGTCAGGATAATCTTGTACGGCGCGAACATATTCCGGGCGCTGCCGGATGCTGGGGTGCGGTTCGCGGGCGTCACCACGAAGAATATGACGGCGATGATGGCGAGCACGCCCCCCAGATAGACCCAGAAAGTCTGCCAAGAGACGATTGTCTGGATCAGCGGGCCGACACTGAACTGGCCGATGAACCCACCCATGAGCCCAGCGGCTTGCGTCAGGCCGATGACGGTTGCAAGCCAGCGCGAGGAAAATCCGCGCGCGGCGAGATAGACGGCACCCGTGAAGGCAAAGGCGGAACCAGCGCCCTGCAGCAGGCGCCCGAGTCCGGACCCGGTCACGCCCAACGCGCCGAAGGGAAACAGCACGCTGCCAAGCGCGACCGCGAGAATGCCGATCGTGATTGGCAGTTTGGTGCCCCAACGGTCGATGGATCCGCCGGCGATGATGGCAACCACCGCGTAGCTGTAATAAAACACCGAAACCAGTGTGCTGATGCCCAGCGCGCTCAATCCGAAAATCGACGATAATTGCGGGATCATCACGCTCGGCGCTGAGCGCATGGCGTATTGCAGAAGATAAAAGAGCAGGCAGATCAGCCAGGCCGCGACAAACCCCCAGCTTAGGATCACCGGCTCCGAACGCTTTGGTTCAGATTGTTCCATGACGTTTATAACCTCTTTTCATGAGCAGACTTTCAGAAGGGCCAAATGTTCGAAGTCCAGATATTGTTTGGTTGCGATTATGTTTTGTCAGGGAAAATACGAGGTCAGGATCGTCCGGTATTGCGCGCGCAAAAAGGCTTCCGCATCCCCCGCTTCATCCTTCACGGCCAGTTTTCCATGGAAATCGGAAATCTTGGCGAAGCCGCGCTGGGTCATCCAATGTCGTAAACCCTCCAGAAGCTTGCCGATATGATCTGGCCCATGCCGCAGCAAAGCCGAGGCCGTCATCACCGCGTCCGCGCCGGTCAGCAGATATTTGGCGACATCGGTGCCGTTCCATACGCCGGTGGAAGCGGCGATGGAGGTTTGCAGGCGGCTGGAGGCCAGGCCCGTCCACATCAGCGGCAGGCGCATCTCGTAAGATGTGCTCAGATGCAGCGTCTCCATGACACGCAGCGATGCGGGGTCGATGCCGGGTTCATAAAATCTGTTGAACAGAACCAGACCATCCGCGCCGGCGCGGACCAGCTTCAGCAGCATGTTTCCAGGGGCGCTGAAAAACGGCATGACCTTGACGCTGACGGGAATATTCACGACCGCCTTGACGCTTTTCAGGATCCGCGCATAGCTGTCCTCCAGCGCCGCGCCGCTTTCCTCCAAATCCGCCGGGATACGGTATAAATTCAATTCGATCGCGGCGGCGCCCGCCTGCTCCAGCTTTGCCGCGAATTTCACCCATCCCGCCTCGCTGCAACCGTTGAGGCTGGCAATGACCGGAACACCAGCCCGCTCTGCCGCGCGGCGCAAGAGGGTTAAACGCCCCTCCAGTACATCGCCTTGCAGGTCGGGGGGAAAATAGCCGGTTGCTTCCGGCTGGGCCTCGGCACCTTGCTCCAGCAGAAACGCCTCGCGCATTTCTTCTTCCGTGATCTGCTCCTCATAGATGGAGGCCATGACGATCGCGGCCGCGCCAGCATCCGCCAGCCGCAAGACACCGTCGAGATCGGCGCTCAATGGCGAGGCGGAGGCAATGACGGGATGCTTCAAGTCCAGTCCAAGATATTTCGTGCTCAGATCCATGGTGTGAAACCTCTTTGTCGATACCGCGCCTTATTCCACGTCTTCCCAATGCGGCAGGAAGCGGCTGCCATCGCGCGCGGCCATGTCCTCATAGGTGCGGTAGCGCTCATTGGCGGCGGCCTCGGCCTGGTGCAACATATGGCCCGCCGCTTCCGGATGGGTGCGGGTCAATGTCTTGTAGCGTAGTTCACTATAGGCATAGTCCTTGAAGGGAATGCGCGCGCGTGTTGAATCCAGCCGGAAGGGATTGAGGCCGGATTTTCGCATTGTCGGGTCGAACCGGAAGAGCGGCCAATAGCCGGAGGCAACGGCCCGGGCCTGCTGTTTCATGCCGGTCCGCATATCGATGCCATGGGCGATGCATTGGGAGTAAGCCAGGATCAGGGAAGGCCCATCATAGGCTTCCGCCTCGCGCAGGGCGATCAGTGCCTGTTCCGGATTGGCGCCCAGAGCGATCTGGGCTACATAGATATTGCCATAGGAAATCGCCTGAAGCGCCAGATCCTTGCGGGGAATGCGCTTGCCCGCCGCCGCGAATTTGGCCGCGGCGGCAATTGGCGTGGCCTTGGAGGATTGCCCTCCCGTGTTGGAATAAACCTCGGTATCCAGCACCAGAACATTGACGTTACGCCCTTGAGCCAGAACATGATCGAGGCCACCATAGCCTATATCATAGGCCCAGCCATCGCCGCCGATGATCCAGACCGAGCGGCGCACCAGAAAATCCGCGACGCTGAGCAGGGTTTTCGCATCTGGCGTTGCCAGCGCTTCCAACTTGCCCTTCAGGGCGGTGACCCTGTCGCGCTGCGCCGCATATTCGGATTCCGTGTGCTGCACGGACCCCAAAACCGCCCGCGCCAAGTCGTCGCCGATTATGTCAGACAATTTTTCGACGAGATCGCGCGCCAGCGCCGTTTGCTTGTCCACGGCCAAGCGGAAGCCGAGGCCGAATTCCGCATTATCCTCGAAGAGTGAGTTCGACCAGGCGACACCGCGTCCTTCGGCATTGGCCTTCCACGGATGAGCAGGGGTATTGCCGGCGAAAATGGAGGAACAACCGGTGGCGTTGGCGATTTGCAGCCTGTCGCCGAAAAGCTGGGATACGAGCTTCAGATAAGGCGCCTCACCGCACCCGGGGCAGGCGCCGCTAAATTCAAAGAGCGGCTCCAGGAACTGGACACCGCGCACATTCGCGGCATTGACCCGTGTGCGCGCCACGCCGGGCAATTTTTCAAAGAAGCTGATATTCTCACGCTCTTGCGCCAGAATGGGCAGCTTCTCCCCCATATTGATGGCGCGGTGCGACCCATCCCCGGCGATGGCGGGGCAATTCTCGACGCAAACGCCGCAGCCCGTGCAATCCTCGACATAAAATTGCAGCGTGAATTTCGAGTCAGGATAACCGCGCGCATTGACGGGGGCCGATTTGAAGGCGGCCGGCGCATCGGTCAATTCATCCTCGGCATAGGTCTTGGCGCGGATCACGCTGTGCGGGCAGACGATGCTGCATTGCCCGCATTGGATGCATGTATCCGGATCCCAGATGGGAACCTCGATGGCGGTGTTGCGCTTTTCATATTGCGTGGTGCCGCCGGGGAAGGTGCCGTCGGCTGGAATCTGGCTGACAGGAATCCTGTCTCCCCGCCCGGCGATGATTTCTCCCGTGACATGCCGCACGAAGGGTGGCGCGGCGGGCGATACGATGGGCGGCATCTCCAAGGTGCCAGTGGCGTGCGCTGGAATTTTTACCTCATGCAAGGCGGCAATGGCGGCATCCACCGCCGCGAAATTCAGATTGACGACCACTTCGCCCTTCTTGCCGTAGGTCTTCTGGATGGCATGCTTGATCTCCTGAATGGCCTGATCGGGCGGCAGCACATGGGAGAGGTGGAAGAAGCAGGTTTGCAGAATGGTGTTCACCCGCGCCCCCAGCCCCAGCCGCAAGGCGACTTCGGAGGCGTCGATCACATAAAAGCGCAGCTTCCTGGTGATGATTTGCTCCTGCACCTCGCGGGGCAGCCTGTCCCAGACCTCCTCGGTCTTATAAGGGCTGTTCAGCAGAAAAATGGCGCCGTTATTGGCCGCGCCGAGCATGTCGCGCTTGAACAGAAAATCGAATTTATGGCAGGCGATGAAATCCGCATGGCGGATCAGATAGGGGGCGCTGATCGGGGCCGTGCCGAAGCGCAGATGCGAGGCGGTTTCCGCTCCGGATTTATGGGAATCATAATCGAAATAGGCCTGTGCGTAACGCTCCGCTCCTTCGCTGAGGATTTTCACGCTATTCTTGTTGGCGCCCACGGTTCCATCAGCGCCCAACCCGTAAAACAGGCAGCGCACCGTGCCCTTCGGTTCGATGTCCAGCGTTTCGTCGTAATCGAGATTGCTGTGGGTGACATCGTCGATGACACCGACGGTGAAATGGTTTTTAGGATCGGCCTTGGCCAGTTCGTCAAACACCGCCTTGGCCATGCCAGGGTTGAAGTCGCGTGAGGACAGCCCGTACCTGCCACCGATCACACGCGGCATATGGTCGATCTTACCCGTGGCCAGTGCTTCCGCCAGCACGCCCACCACATCCGCGTAAAGCGGTTCCATTGGCGCGCCCGGCTCCTTGGTGCGGTCGAGCACGGCGATGGATTTCACGCTCGCGGGCAGGGCGGCCAGAAAATGCGCGGCCGAGAACGGCCGGTAGAGCAACACTTGCAGCGCTCCCACTTTTTCACCCTTGCCGTTCAGCCAGTTCGCCGTTTCACGAACGACTTCCGCGCTCGACCCCATGCAGATGACGACGCGTTCCGCATCCACGGGGCCCTCGTAACGGAAGAGTTCATAGCGCCGCCCTGTCAGGGATGCGAATTTGCTCATGGCCTCCCGCACGATCTCGGGCACGCGGTCATAATACGGATTGACCGCCTCGCGTGTCTGGAAATACGTATCCGGGTTTTGCCAGGTGCCGCGAATGAAGGGGCGGTCCGGGCTGAGCGCGCGTTCGCGGTGCGCGCGCACCAGATCGTCGTCGATCATGGCGCGCACTGTCTCATCCGGTATCAAGGTGAGCTTGTTATATTCATGCGATGTCCTGAAACCATCCGTATAGTGGATGAAGGGCACGCGCGCCGCCAGTGTGGCCGCTTGCGCGATGAGCGCCAGATCGTGCCCTTCCTGCACCGAGGCCGCGCCAAGAATGGCAAAGCCCGTGGTGCGCGCCGCCATGATGTCCTGATGGTCGCCGAAGATGGAGGAGGTGCCCGCCGCCAGCGCGCGCGCCGCGACATGGAAGACTGTCGAGGTCAGTTCCCCCGCGATCTTGAACATGTTCGGCAGCATGAGCATGAGCCCCTGCGAGGCGGTAAAGGTCGTCGTCAGCGCGCCGCTTTGCAAGGCGCCATGCACACATCCCGCGGCACCGCCCTCCGCCTGCATTTCCTGAACAACGGGAATATTTCCCCATATATTGCGGATGTTTTCGTCCGCCCAGCTATCCGCCAGTTCGGCCATGGGCGAGGACGGGGTGATCGGAAAAATCGCGCACACCTCGTTGACGCGATAAGCGATATGCGCGACGGCGGTGTTGCCGTCCATCGTCACGGTCTGTTCGGTCATCTCGGTCATCTTTCTTTCAGGCGCGCAGTTTGAAGCCAGCGGGGGCGAGCGAGGCGGCGGTGCCGCCCATGGTGGGCTCGGGTTCCATTTCGATGGCGTGGCAAGGACATTGTTCGAAGCAGGCGGCGCAGCCCGTGCAAAGATCCATCGACACCTCATAGCCTTGCCCAGGCCCCAGCCGGGTGATGGCCTGCTCCGGGCATGCCGCGAAGCAATTGTCGCATTCAAAACAATTTCCGCAGGACAGGCAGCGTTGCGCCTCGCGCCGGGCCGCCTGTTCGGTCAAGCCGGCGGTGATTTCCTCAAAACCCTGGCGCTCTTGCGGCGGGCGTTCCGTCTGGGCGTGCGGCGCGGCATCCATGAAATCGGGCAGATGCAGCATGCCGAAACCGACCAGCGGGTGAGATTCAGGATGCTGATAGGTCTTTCCTTGCAAATAAGCGTCGATGGCCCTGGCCGCTTGCTTGCCGTGGCCCGTGGCGGCCGTCATGGTGCGCGCCCCGCCGATGCAATCTCCTCCCGCGAAAATGCCCGCATGCGCGGTCATCATCGTGGCATCGACCGTCACCGTGCCGTCATGCTTGACCTGTATGTCAGGCAGGCGGTGCAGCAGGGAAAGGTCGCTATGTTGACCGACCGCGAGCACCACGGCATCCGCGGACAGATGTTCGACCTCACCGGTCGGCGTCACGCTGCCATCAGGATTCATCGAGACTTTCTCGACGGTGATGCCATCCGCGCCGAACTGGTCGATCACGCTGAGCCATCTGATCTTCGTGCCTTCGGCAAAGGCTTCATCGGCCTCGGATTTATGCGCTTCCATATGCGCCTCGTCGTAACGGAAGATCAGCACCGTCTCCGTGGCGCCCAGCCGTTCGGCCGTGCGCGCGGCATCCATGGCGACATTGCCACCGCCGACAATGGCGACCCTGCGGCCCAGAAGCGGGCGCTTGCCCTGGCTGACATCGCTCAGCAGGCTGATGGCATCGACCATCTTGTACCCATCTCCGGATGGGATATGCAGGTGGTTGGCGAGTTGCGCGCCAACGCCGACAAACACCGCGTCGAACCCGCCCTCGGCCTTGGCGTGTACGACATCCTCGATCCGCCGGCCGCAATGCAGGCTGACCCCCGGCATGGTTGTGATCCGGGCGATTTCACGCTCAAGCGGTTCGCGCGGCAAACGATAGGCGGGAATGCCATATTGCATCATGCCGCCGGGGCGTTCGCCCGCATCGTGAATTTCCACCCCATGGCCGAGGCGGGCAAGATGATAGGCGCAGGACAGGCCGGCTGGCCCCGCTCCCACGACGAGCACACGCTTGCCCGTGGGCGCGGCCGTGCTCACGCTCCAGCCTTTTTCCACGGCCAGATCGCCCAGGAAGCGTTCGACGGCATGGATGGACACGGCGCTGTCCAACTCGCCCCGGTTGCAGGCGGTCTCGCATGGATGATAGCAGGCCCGGCCATGGGTGGCGGGCATGGGGTTGTTGTTCACCAGGGCGTGCCAGGCTTGTTCATGGGCGCCAGATTGGGCGAGGGCCAGCCAGCCCTGAATATCCTCTCCCGCGGGGCAGGCATGGTTACAGGGCGGCAGAAAATGCTTGTAGACAGGGTGCTGCCAGCGATGGGTGCCAACGCCTCGCCTGGTTGTTTCTTGCAAAACCTGTGTCAGATCCTGAAGTTTTAGGGTCATTGGCGGCATCCAATCCTGCTAAATAACGTACCAGACCGTCCGTTTTTGTCCGGCGCGCCCAGCGTGTTCTCAAACCAGAAGATATTCATTCTGGGCCGCAACCTCAGGCATGGCAGCGATTCTGTCTTTGATTTTGGTCAAGATGGCGCGGAATTGGCCGGTATGACGGCCTGGCGCGGGCTGGACCGTCATAAGGCGTCAGTGACATTATGTTAGAACCGGAAAGAGACGCCTCCATGTCTCGCGCGCTTCAATTCTGGACCAGGTATGTGGTTGGGCTACAATGACGCGCCGTTTATCGAGGATAGGATGGAGACACGCCGCATGAAGGCAAAGCCCTATGATTGGCCGCACGATGGGGATCCGACCCCCCGCGAGACCGCCCTGCTGGTCATCGACATGCAAAGGGATTTTTGCGATCCCCAGGGATATGTCGCCGCCATGGGATACGACATCGAGCCCGCGCGGCGCATCATTCCAAACATCGCCACCGTCAAGGATGCTGTATCCAAATGGGGCGGGCTTGTTGTTCAGACCAGGGAAGGGCATAGGCCCGACCTGTCGGATCTATTCCCATTCAAGGCATGGCGGTCGCGCAATGCGGGGGTTGAGATCGGCATGACGGGGCCGTTGGGGCGCGTGCTTGTCAGGGGAGAGGAGGGGTGGCGGATCATCCCGGAATTGGCTCCCGCCCCTTCGGAGATCCTGATCGACAAACCCGGATATAGCGCCTTTCAAGCCACGGACCTGCATCAGATTCTCGTGGCCAGGGGCGTCGGAAAACTCATCCTCACCGGCGTTACAACCGACGTTTGCGTGCACTCAACCTTACGTCACGCAACCGACCTGGGATATGAATGCCTTGTGCTGGAGGATGCATGCGCCGCCACGGTGCCGGCACATCACGACGCCGCCATTGGCACGATCGCCACCGAGGGGGGTATTTTTGGCGCCGTCACGCAAAGCAATGTCTTATGCGCGTTTCTTTCAGGACGCGAGAAAATCTAGAGCCGTCTTCGTCGAGCCAAGGCGAACGGAACATGCTCCAGCCCGGTAAAACGAGGCAATTACAATATGGTGCTGACGCCTCCGCCAAGGCCTGCGCCAGCCATTCGTGGCTCCTCGGTGCACCGCCTTCTTGACAGGCGTTTACTTGCGGGTAATTAATCCAATTATCGACCAATTTGACCGATATTCGGTTAATCGTCTAAATCATAGAAGATAATCTGGCGCACAACGCGCCTGACCAAAGAGGGGAAAGTCCGATTATCGGCCGCCGCTGAGCCGCCGCTTGCTTCACCGGCGCATGGCCGTCTTATCATTCAGAAAAAACGAGGAAGAGGATCATGAGTTCCAACCATCCGCCAGCCGCGCAAGGCGGCCTGGCCGACAAGGGCATCGTCGCCAGGATTGTTTATGTTTTCGAGCGTCTGCTGCCGGACCCGTTCATCCTGTCCATCGGGCTGACGGTGCTGGTCGCGTTGCTGGCGGTTGCCTTGGTGCCGGGCACCACGGCACCCAAGCTGTTGAATAGCTGGTACACGGGCGCGTTCAAGATTCTGCAATTCGCTTTTCAGATGGTGCTGATTCTGGCGACAGGCTTCGCGGTGGCGGATGCGCCCATCGTGCGTGGGGCGCTGGGGGCCATGGCCCGGCGGGTGAACTCACCGGCTCAGGCGATGATGCTGCTGTTTCCGGTTGTCGCCTTGGCGGCCTGGTTGAATTGGGGGCTGGGGCTGGTGGTGGCCGCGTTTCTCTCGCGTGAGATCGCGCGCCAGACGCGGGTGGATTTCGGCTGGCTGGTCGCGGCCAGCTACTCCGCCTGGTCTGTTTGCAATAACGGGCTGTCCAGTTCCATCGCGCTGACCCAGGCCACGCATGGCAATGAGCTGAATTTCGTCGAGAAGGCCACCGGCCAGATCATCCCGCTCAGCCAGACGATCTTCGCGCCCTTCGTGCTGGTGCCGACGATTTCCATCGTTCTGGTGATGGCGGTGATCTTCGCCTGGATTCATCCGAAAGGCGATGCGGTGCAGCCATTGCGGGAAACCGGCGCGGCGCCGGAGGAGGCGGACAGCCATAGCCGCTCTGCCCTGGCGCCCGACTCTCCCGCGGCACGGATGGAACGCTCCCCCATCGGCACGCTCATCCTGCTCGCCGTCGGGTTGGGGCTGATCTATCTCAAGGTGTCCACCCATAAATTCGCGCTGGACATCAACATGACCATCCTGATCTTCCTGCTGGCGGGGCTGGCCTTGCAGGGCCGGCCGATCAATTACGCCAATGCCATCCGCGCGGCGGTGAAGCAGACCGGTTCGATGGTGCTGCAATATCCAATGTATGGCGGCATCATGGGCATCATGGCGGGCACCGGGCTGGCGGCGCTGATCGCCAAGGGCTTCGTGGACATTGCGACCGGCACGACCTTGCCGCTGTGGAGCTATGTCAGCTCCATGATCATCACGCTGTTGGTTCCCAGTGCCGGTGGCCATTGGGCCGTGCAGGGACCCTTCGTGGTGCCCGCCGCCGTGGCGTTGCACGCCGATGCCGCGCGTACCGCGATGGGCGTGGCGATGGCGGAAAATGTCTCCAACATGCTGCAACCCTTCTGGGCGGTGCCGGTTGTCGCCATGGCGGGCATACGCTTGCAGCGCGTGATGGGGTACACCGCGATCACCTTCGTGGTGACGTTCGTGATCTACGGCGCCAGCCTGCTGTTCGTGCCTTAAGACCCTATCCCTGAAATTCGTGGGCGAATTGCGGGGATAGGCAGGCCACGCGGCAATTGAGGTCGCACATTTCCGCTTTGAATCTGAAATCCATCGGATTTCAGATTCAGCGGATTAGACGACGCTCAGTTTCACATCCACGCTTTTATGGATGGCGTTGGAGTAGGGGCAGACAATATGTGCCTTTTGCACCAGCGCTTCCAGCACGGCCTTGTCCACGCCTGGCGCGGTGACGGCCAG
This sequence comes from Acidocella sp., assembly GCF_050253495.1. Lineage (NCBI taxonomy): Bacteria > Pseudomonadati > Pseudomonadota > Alphaproteobacteria > Acetobacterales > Acidocellaceae > Acidocella > Acidocella sp. Next base: position 142,627 of record NZ_JBFWIX010000005.1, on the reverse strand, counting down.
TGCGGCGGTGATGCCAAAACCACCGCCATCCACGCGCGGGCCGATGCCGATCGCGGCGCTGACCTGGGTCTCCTCCGGCAATTTCACATGCTCCTGTCCTGCCACTAGCTTCAGCGCCCCCAGAAAGCAGGCGGAATAGCCGACCGAAAAAAGCTGTTCCGGGTTGGTGCCGGGCCCGTCATCGCCGCCCAGCCCCTTGGGCACGCTCAGCCTGACATTCACCTTGCCGTCGTCGCTGGCTCCCTGGCCGGCGCGCCCGCCAGTGGCGTGACCATGGGCGGTATAGAGAATTTCCTTGACGCTCATTCCGGGTCTCCTTTTTTAGCTCTCCCTGCATGTGGCGTCGGCACATCCTGGCGCAAGGGCGGGTTTAGCGGAGCGCGTGACAGAATCCTGAAATCCGCTGGCAGGCTTCCAGCAGCCGGGGCAGGGCGGTGGCCGTGGAGATGCGGATATGCGGGCTGAGCCCGAAGGCCGCGCCCTGCACCACCCCCACCAGGGCTTCTTCCAGCAAGGCCATGGCGAAATCGCCGTCCGAGCCGATGCGCCGCCCCCCCGCGCTGGTCTTGCCCAGGCACCCGGCGATGCTGGGGAACACATAAAACGCCCCGTCCGGCCGGTGGCAGGTCAGGCCCGGCACCTGATTCAGCGCCGCCAGCACCGCATCGCGCCGTTGCTCGTAGGAGGCGGCCCGCTCGGCCAGAAAATCCTGTGTCCCGGTCAGCGCGGCCAGCGCCGCCGCTTGGCCGACGGAGGAAACACCGGAGGTGGCGGTGGCCTGCACGATGGTGGCGGCCTTGATCATCTCCGCGGGGCCGATGCACCAGCCGATCCGCCAGCCCGTCATCGCATAGGTCTTGGACACGCCGGAGAGCGTCACCACCCGGTCCCTTAAATCCGGCGCCACGCCCAGCAGCGCATGGTGCCGGGCCCCGCCGAAGAGCAGATGCTCATAGATGTCGTCGCTCAGCACCCAGACATGCGGATATTGCCGCAGCACGTCCGCCAGCGCGGCCAGCGCCTCGCGCGAGATGGTGGCGCCGGAGGGGTTGCTGGGATAGTTCAGCAGCAGCAGCTTGGTGCGCCCGGTAATTGCGGCGGCCAGCGCCTCCGGTTGCAGCACGAAGCCTTGTTCCTGCGGGCATGGCACGAAAACCGGCACGCCGCCGGCGAATTTCACCGTCTGCTCATAGCCCGCCCAGGCCGGCGCGGGAATGATCACTTCGTCCCCCGGGCCGATCAACGACATCACGATGTTGAAAATGCCCTGCTTGCCGCCATTGGTGATCAGTACATCCCGCGCGGGCGTGGCCAGCCCATGCTCGCGGGTGAATTTGTCCGCCACGGCGGCGCGCAGCGCCTCGGTGCCCCCCAGCGGTGGGTATTTGGTCTCCCCGCGCCGCGCGGCCGCGTGGGCGGCTTCCACCACATGTGGCGGGGTCGGAAAATCCGGCTCGCCAAGGGAGAGGGAGATCACATCCTTGCCCTCGGCGCGCAATGCGCGCGCGCGCGCGGCCATGGCGAATGTGGCGGCCAGCTCCGTGCGGCCAATGCGTGCGGCGTATTCTGTCATGCGGGCGGTTTATGCGCGGCCCCGGCGCTCGGCAAGTTCAGGCCTCGCGCGGGCGCAGCACGGGCAGCCAGCGGCGGCGTTTTGGCTCCTGCTCATCCGCCTTACCGGCCTGAACAGGCATGGCCAACGCCATCGCGAACTTGGTCATGCGATAGGCGGCATCCGGGTTGCGCTTGAAATAAGCCCGGATAATGGCGTCGGCCTCCACATCCAGAGGCTCCTGCGCGCTGCCCGCCACATGCTCAAGAAAAGCCAGAATCGTTTTGTGTTCTTGCAGTGTCACAAGGGAATTTTTAGCGGCAAAAACCCAGTGCGGGGCAAGAGGGATTTTGCGTCATTACCTCGAATTCATGCCGGGGGCATGAGCCTAATAGATTGATAAATAAAGAGCAAATGGCCATCGCGTTGAAATTCACTAATGCGTGACATGCCGATGGAACTAAGCACTTGCCGGGAGGCGAAATTATCCTCGCGCGCCACGGCGATCACACATTCCAGCTTGGCCGTGTCATGCGCATAGATCAACGCGGCGGAAGCCGCCTCGCGCGCCAGCCCCTTGCCGCGCTCATCCGGAAAAAAGGCGAAGCGCAGCGCCACGCCCCGCCCGTCGGGCCGCTGCATCAAGGCGGTGATGCCGAGAAAACGCCCCCGCAATGCCCGCACCGCCCACATGCCATAGCCATATTGGCCCCAGCCCTGAATCTCCAGGGCAAGTTCCTCGGCGGTTTGCTGGGGGCTACGCACCCCTCCGAGCATGAGGGCGAAGGCGCGCGGATCCCCCTTCAGCCGGATGAGGTCCGGCAGGTCCCTGTATCCTACAGGGGTGAGGCGCATCCGCGCCGTGGTCACCACCCAGGCTGATGAAATGCTCATGGCCGGGGTGCTAGGCTCCCCGCATCATGGCCGGCTAGCGGGTCAGCGGCCGGTATTTGATGCGGTGGGGCTCGGCGGCGTCCTGGCCCAGCCGGCGGCGCTTGTCTTCCTCATAAGCCTGGAAATTGCCTTCAAACCATTCCACATGGCTGTCGCCCTCGAAGGCCAGGATATGCGTGGCCAAACGGTCGAGGAACCAGCGGTCATGGGAGATGACCACGGCGCAGCCCGCGAACTCCATCAGCGCGTCTTCCAGGGCGCGTAGCGTATCGACGTCCAGATCGTTCGTAGGTTCGTCGAGCAGGATGACATTGGCTTCGGATTTCAGCATCTTGGCCAGATGCACACGGTTGCGCTCGCCGCCGGAGAGGATGCCGACCTTCTTCTGCTGGTCCGAGCCCTTGAAATTGAACGCCCCGACATAAGCGCGCGAGGCGATGGAGCGCTTGCCGAGATAGATGACATCCGTGCCGCCGGAGATTTCCTCCCACACATTCTTATTGTCATCCAGGCTGTCGCGGCTCTGGTCTACATAGCCCAGCTTCACTGTCTCGCCGATTTTCAAGGCGCCTGAATCGGGTTTGTCCGCGCCGGTGATCATCTTGAACAAGGTGGATTTGCCAGCACCGTTCGGGCCGATGACACCCACGATGCCGCCCGGCGGCAGCTTGAAGTTCAGGTTGGCGATGAGCTCGCGTTCGCCGAACCCCTTGCACAGATCCTGCGCCTCGATCACGGTGCCGCCCAGGCGCGGGCCGGGGGGAATGACGATTTCCGCCACGCCGCCGGCCTGCTCCTGGGATTTCGCCAGCATCTCCTCATAGCGTTGGATACGCGCGCGGCTCTTGGTCTGACGGGCCTTGGCGGAGGCGTTGATCCATTCCCGCTCCTCGGCCAAAGCGCGCTGGCGGGCGGATTCCTCCTTCTCTTCCTGTTGCAGGCGCTTCTGTTTCTGTTCCAGCCACGCGGAATAATTCCCCTCATACGGGTAACCGCGGCCACGCTCGATTTCCAGGATCCAGTTGGTCACATTGTCCAGGAAGTAGCGGTCATGGGTGATGAGAATGACGGTGCCGGCATAATTGGCCAGCGTGCGCTCCAGCCAAGCCACGGACTCGGCGTCCAGATGGTTGGTCGGTTCGTCGAGCAGCAGCAGATCCGGCTTTTCCAGCAGCAGGCGGCAGAGCGCCACGCGGCGCTTTTCACCGCCGGAGAGGTTGGTCACCGGCGCTTCCGGGGGCGGGCAGCGCAGCGCGTCCAGCGCGATCTCGATCTGACGGTCCAGGTCCCAGCCATCCTTGGCGTCGATGAGTTCCTGCAACTGCGCCTGCTCGGCCAGCAGCTCGTTCATCCTGTCGTCGTCCATCGGCTCCATGAAGGCTTCGGAGATCTCGTTGAAGCGCTTCAGAGCGGCCCGCAGATCCTTGAACGCCTCGGCCACGTTTTCGCCGACGGTCTTTTCCGGATCGAGCTGCGGTTCCTGCGGCAGATAGCCCACGGTTGCCCCTTCGGCCGCCCAGGCCTCGCCGCCATATTCCTTCTCGATGCCCGCCATGATCTTCAGCAGCGTGGATTTACCCGCGCCATTGACGCCCAGAACGCCGATCTTCACGCCGGGGAGGAAGGAGAGGGTGATGCCCTTGAAAACCTCACGCCCGCCCGGATAGGCCTTGGTGAGGTCTTTCATTACATACACATACTGATAAGCGGCCATTTTGTTGAATTCCTTGGGTAGTTTTTGCGATTCTCGGGTCGTTCAGGAGCTATTTAGATCGAGTTCGCAATAATATCTGGCGCTGGTTGTCTCTCATCATCACCGCGCGGGCCGAGGGCGCTTCAGTGAGATGCCTGCGAGGATGGGGGCTTAAAGAATGAAACCACATGGCGCCGGTATTGGCACAAGTCCAGTGCCAATTACAGGGGGGGGGGTGGCGCGATCAAGCCTCGCCTATATTCGTGTGTAAAAATCTTCCCTTCCATAAGATTAGGTACATAGCTTGCCGTGCGATATACGCATGCCGTCACAAGAGGGGAATAGAAGCCACTTGGCGGCGCATGGCCAGAATGGCAAGCGCGGTGAGCTGCCCAGATGAGCGTCTCGATTGAAGGGGCTGCGGGGCACTGGGGAGTGAAGGAGGCGGGATCAACAGGCCGAGTATTCACCGACCGTGGTTGGTCTTGTTGAGATCTTCGGCATCGAGTGTGACCAATTTGAGGCAGCGCCAGTCACACAGGTCCAGGTAAGGCATCTTGCGGTGTGAGCCGCCAGTATACAGGTAGTGCCGGAAAGATCACGAATTGTCAGATCGGTGTGTTCGCGTCCTACGTCTCATGCCATGGCCATGCCTTTATCGATCGGGCCTTGTATCTTCCGAAGACGTGGACTGAGAAACCTGACCGCCTGAAAGCGCCCGCCGTACCTCAGGAAGTCGGTTTCGCCACGAAGCCCCAGCTTGCGGCCCAGATGATTGCGAGGGTGATCGCGGCGGAGGTGCCATTCCGTTGGGTCGCGGGCGATACTGTCTATGGCGTCGGGGATATTGAGCGAGATTTGCGTCAGGGCGGAAAGGGTTATGTCCTCGGTGTCGATGCAGCTCATGTTTTTCATTCTTGGGACAAGCTGCGGCACGTCACGGGTAAGGCCGCAGATATTGCCAAGGCTCTTGAACCATCCGACTGGAAGCGCGCTCTCAGCGGGAGCCGGGACCAAGGGCCCGCGATGGCATGACTGGTGCTATCGCGAACGCGCTGACCTTGAAGCCGAGGAATACAACGAAAACAATCACGGCCTCTGGACCAGGGGCATGCTGATCCGGCACAACATCACCGATGGCGATCTTGCCTTCTTCACGACCTGGTGCCCTGCGGGGACCTCCATCGACACGCTGGTTAAGGCCGAAGGCTGCCGTTGGGCCATTGAGGACAGCTTCGAGGCCGCCAAAAATGAATTCGGCCTCGCTCACAACGAAACCCGCTCCTGGCACGGCTGGCATCGTCATGTCTCGCTTGTCATGCTTGCCTTCGCCATGATGGCTGCAATCCGGCATCAGGCAAATCGCAACCAGGCAAATGACATGGCGCCCAAAAAAACGAAACCGCTACGCCCATCCGCTGGTCGATCCAGGAAATCCGGCGGATAGCTCTCCGTCTTGCGCAGCGGCGTATCGAACCTACCTTTGTCCTCGCTTGGTCGTTTTGGCGACGAGCCAATCAGGCCCGAGCCTATGCAGCTCATCTTAAACTAAAATCACAACTGTAATGCTAGGCTCAGGACCCATTAACTTCTTGTCTCGGCGCGGTGTAATTCTGGATAGATCAGAGATTATGACCTGTTTTTGCTGAGCGAGCGCCAATTGGGGCACCTAAAGCTATCCTGTTGCCTGGCAAGCTGTATATGGTCAAAAGGCGGTTCTGCTGTAGGCGAAGGCCGCGATAAGGTTTGAGTGGATCTGTTCAAAAATAACCATATTTTTCAAATAGTTAAAATAAGACTGTAGCAGTAAAGATATAAAGTACGCAAATTTACAGAATTGCAAACGCCCCGAATTGAACTTCTCAACGGATCGGATATGTATTGTTTGTAATGCCATATATAAGCTTGATTACGCCCTGCTTTAACGAAGAGGACAATGTCCAAGAGCTGCACCGTCGTGTTGTCTCTGTCTTTGCTGAGCTGCCAACGTATAGGTACGAGCATATCTTTATCGATAATGCCTCGACGGACGCCACGGTGGCCAAGTTAAAGGAGATTGCGGCAACCGACTCTCGTGTCCGGATCATTGTGAACGCCCGGAATTTTGGCCATATACGCTCTCCCATGCACGCTCTCCTAGTTGCCACGGGTGAAGCCGTTATTTCCCTGGTGGCGGATTTGCAGGATCCCCCGGAAATGATCCCCAGGCTGCTAGCCAAATGGGAGGAAGGCTATAAGACGGTAATTTGCGTCAAGCGCAATGCCGAGGAAAAGCCCGCTATGTTCATGGTGCGCCGCGCCTATTACGCGCTGGTGGAGCGGATGGCTTCAATTGTCACGATCCAGAATTTTACTGGCTTCGGGCTATATGATCGCAAAGTGATTGAGGTTATCCGTGAAATGGGTGACCCATACCCGTTTTTCCGTGGCATGGTCGCGGAAATAGGGCTGGAGATTTATCAAGTCCCCTATGATCAACCGATTCGCAAGCGAGGCTTCACAAAAAACAATTTCTATTCCTTGTACGATATCGGGATGTTGGGCGTCACCAACCTATCGAAGGTGCCGCTGCGATTGGTCACGGGGGTTGGGTTTATCTCGGCCGCGATCTCTTTTCTAACGGGGCTTTCTTATCTGCTCTACAAGCTGGCGTTCTGGTCGCACTTCAGTGTTGGCATGGCACCTGTCATTATCGGCTTGTTTTTTCTGGGGTCGGTTCAGCTCATCGCCATTGGCATTATCGGTGAATATATAGGTGCAATCCATACTCAGGTGCAGAAACGACCCTATGTAGTGGAAAAAGAAAGAGTGGGTTTTTGAATTCCCCATTTATGGCTCGGTGGGGGATAAGCCTCATCATGTTCTGTATATTGCTGTGTTTCACGGCATTGTACTTTGTGGCACACCCTTTGTACCTAGCCTTAACCGCCATTCCGGATGGCTTCTCCCGGCCTGTTCCTTTTCTTGATTTGTCTGCGATTCTGCAGGCGGGAAAATGCTGGGGGGAGGGGGTGAATGTTTATGCACCAAACTCCTGCATGGGGGGAGGTAGTTTCAACTACTCTCCGTTAATGTTGTACGCCGTTTGGTTTCTGCATTTGCAGCCGTCTTGGACCTTTTTATGCGGCTTGGTCCTGGGGGGTGCTTATTGCGTGGCGCTGGGTTGGCTGCCGCCGGTTGGCTCCTGGCGTGAATTTGCCTTGAGGCTTTTTGTTGTCGTGTCCCCAGCAGCTTGTTTTGCTGTTGAGCAGGGGAATGTTGATGTTTTTCTGTTCGTGATGTTGACGGGGGCTGTTTGGCTTCTTTCGCGTTCCCTGATCTGGAGAATGGGGGGGTATGGTCTTGTCATTGCTGGCCTTCTTCTCAAATTTTACCCTGCCGCCCTGTTGCCGCTCGCTATGCAAGAAAAACGCAGCCTTTTTTTTGTGGGAGCGACTGTCGCGTTCTGCGTAAATGCATGGTTTCTTGTCGGCTTTTACCATGACATCGTTGCCGCTATCGTGGCGCTCCCTATAGCCAACCCTTTTACACTCTCGTTTGGTGTCATAAATTTACCTGCTGGGATCTTGACGCTCTATGCAAGCGGCAACCATACCATGCCGAAGTGGCTTGGGTATAATGTTTCGTGGTCCGGTACGCCGCATGGTATTTGGCTTCCACGGTTAGACATTAGGTTTTGGCTGGTTGCTTGCCTTGTAGGCTGGGCGTTGTTGACGTGGCGCAGGGGACGAATGCCACCGGCGGAACGGCGTCCCATCGAACCGCTCTTCCTTGAGGCGAGCGCGCTATTGCTCTCTTTTTGTTTCTTGTTGACCTCGAATGTTGGTTATCGCGCCATTTATCTGACGCTTGCCGTGCCCAGTCTGTGGCGGCTGCGCAATACATATCAGCCTGCTTGGAGGCTTCTGGCGGTCCTGGTTTTTGAATTGTGGGAAGCGCCGCTTCGGGATTTTCTTAAAGCCATTGATCACTTTCTGCATGACAGTTCTGGTTTTTCCCTGTTGTTTTGGCTTACCCGTGAATTGCTTTGGTGGTGGTTGGCTGTGGGCCTCCTCCGCATTGCTCTCGCTTTCGTGATTCTGCGTCTGGGTCGCCTCCTTGCCGGAAAAATTGACGTGCTCAAGCTGGAAGCTTAAATTCCAAAAACCAGCAGAGAGGTTTTTCGTGCACACTTCGATCTTCGACAATCTTTTCGTTCTGGAGATGGCCAATAACCATTGGGGCAGTGTCGAACGGGGCCTGAAAATTGTCTCCGCTTATGGGCAGGTCGTCCGCTACAACAATATCCGCGCCGCCATGAAGTTCCAGTTTCGCGATGTGGACAAGTTTATCCATAAGGACTTTCGCCACCGGACGGACATACGTTACATTAAAAAGACACTAGATACCCAGCTTTCTTGGGCAGACTACCAAAAGATGGTGTCAGCTGTCCGTGACGCTTCCATGATTTCTATGGCAACGCCGTTCGACGAAGTCTCTGTGGATAAATGCGTTGAACTTGGTGTCCAGATTATCAAGATTGCAAGCTCCGATATCAAGGATTGGTTTTTGATTGAAACAATCGCCAAGACAAAGAAGCCGGTGATCATCTCTACGGGAGGTTCGTCTTTGCGTGACTTGGACGATATCGTCTCCTTTTTTTCGAAACGAAATATCCCGCTGGCCATTAATCATTGCGTGTCGATTTATCCCTCCGAAGACCATGAGTTGGAGATGAATCAGATTGACTTCCTAAAGGCGCGTTACCCAGACAACGTAATCGGTTTTTCTACGCATGAATATCACGATTGGCGTGACTCCATGTTGGTTGCCTATGCCAAGGGAGCGCGTACGTTCGAGCGTCATGTTGATATCGATATGGATAATGTTCCCGTTTCACCATATTGTTCGTTGCCTGAACAAATTGATCTTTGGTTCAAGGCTTTTCACAAGGCGGAGGAATTGTGTGGAGCCTCCGGGGCAGCCAAACGCATACCGCCGGAGAAAGAGGTGCGTTATCTGGATGGTCTCGTGCGCGGTGTGTATGCTAAATCTGATCTGCCGGCCGGTCACGTTTTGGATGACGATTCTGTCTATCTTGCCGTGCCCTTGCAGAAAGGACAAATCTCTTGTCGCGAAATGATGCGCGGCGAGGTTCTGTTGCACCCTGTTGCTAAGGATGGAGCCATAGCCTTCACGAACATAGACAGTCCTTATGGTGCTGCCTCTTTGTTGGCAAAGTCTATTGAGCAGAGGGGCATCGAAACGGATGCGCTTGAAGCGGGGCGCGCTGGCCCGCGGTTGGTCTGACCTATGCGCGTTGCTGACTATATCGCCTCGCTGGTCGTGGCGCATGGCATAACGGATTTCTTCTCCGTTACTGGTGGCGGAGCGATGCATCTTAACGATGCATTTGCCCGTAATCGGCAACTCCGAGGGGTTTGCCTGCACCATGAGCAGGCTTGCGCCATGGCCGCGGAAGCTTATTGCCGTTTATCGGGCCGTCTCGCCCTGGTAAACGTGACGACCGGGCCGGGTGGTATAAATGCATTGAACGGCGTGCATGGAGCATGGACGGATTCAATTGGCATGCTCGTCATTTCAGGACAAGTCAAACAGGAGACGATGGCCACAAGCTACGATCTGCCCTTGCGCCAATTAGGCGATCAAGAAGCAGATATCGTTGGCATGGTACGCGGCATTACCAAATTTGCAGTGGTGTTACGCGATAAGGAAGATGTGCGCTATGTGGTGGAAAAAGCGATCTATCTGGCGCGGACTGGCCGTCCTGGTCCGGTGTGGATCGACGTCCCCATGGATATCCAAGGTGCGCAGATCGAGACTAGTATGCTTCGCGGTTACAGTCCTGAAGCAAGCCCTGAATTTCCAGATATTTCTGAGATCGCAGATATTCTTCGCAACGCACGCCGCCCCGTTATCATGCCTGGCACAGGTGTGCGCATTGCCGGAGCGTATGATGCGTTCGTTAAGCTGATTGATCTGACAAATTTCCCTGTTGCCACGGCCTTCAATGCCCACGATCTTCTGGCTGAAGAACATCCCTCCTACGTTGGTCGTCCTGGGACTGTGGGAGACCGCGCCGGAAATTTCGCCGTGCAGAACGCAGACGTGGTGCTCATCCTCGGCTGTCGTCTGAATATCAGGCAGATTTCCTATAATTGGGAAAATTTTGCGCCCGAGGCTTTAAAGATCATGGTCGATATAGACCAAGCTGAACTGGCCAAGCCAACACTCAATATTCAGAAATCTGTTTGTGCGGACCTAAAGGATTTTATTCCAAGACTTGTCCAGACGCTCGGTAATTTCGTGCCGTCTGAAGAGCAGGGTCACTATCTTGATTGGTGCCAGGAGCGTCGCCGTCTCTATCCCGTGATGCAGTCAACGTATGAAGATGATTCAAAGGGGATTAACCCTTATGTCTTTGCGGATAATCTGTTTGGCGTCACCTCAGACAATGATGTCATTGTAACGGCGAATGCAACTGCTTGCGTAACCACATTTCAAGCGGCGAAACTTAAACCAGGCCAGCGCATGTTCTCTAATTCCGGCTCGGCCTCTATGGGATATGATTTACCTGCGGCGATAGGCGCGGCCATTGCCGCCCCGGAGCGTCGTATCATTTGCCTCTCTGGCGATGGTAGCTTCATGATGAACATGCAGGAAATGCAAAGCATCATCGCCATGGGGCTCAACATCAAGATATTTCTTTTAAACAATGAAGGCTATTCGTCAATCAAGCAGACCCAAAGTGCCTTCTTTCCGGACAACATGTTCGGCTGTGATGCAGCCAGCGGTGTCACGTTCCCTAATTTCTCCCGGGTCGCTGCGGCCTTTGGCTTTGAACCGCGATGCGTCGACGCGCATGCGGCACTATCCCAGGCGATTACCGAGACGCTTATCACACCGGGACCACAATTCTGCGAAGTCATGCTGAATCCCACGCAGGGTTTTGCTCCCAAGCTCTCCTCGCGTAAACTTGATGACGGGCGTATGGTATCTTCTCCCTTGCACGATATGGCGCCTTTCTTGTCTCGTGAGGAACTCGCCCAGAACATGTGGAGCGACACATGAGTGGCATCAAGGCCGTTATTCTCGCGGGTGGACGTGGCTCGCGCCTCTCGGAGGAAACCGACGTGAAGCCTAAGCCGATGGTTGAGATCGGCGGTCGGCCGATCATCTGGCATATCATGAAAATTTATGCCCGTCATGGCATATCGGATTTTGTCATTTGCCTTGGCTATAAGGGTGAAAAAATTAAAGAGTATTTTTATAATTACAATCTCTATTCATCGGACATCACGATCGATCTGCGCGCGGGTATTACGATACATCAGAGCCAGGCTGAGGATTGGCGCGTGACCTTGGTGGAAACAGGCCTGGAAACTCAGACTGGCGGGCGGCTGAAACGAATCCAAAAATATCTCGACTCAGAATGTGCTTTTTGCATGACATATGGCGATGCCGTGGCGAACATTGATATTGGAGCCGAGATTGCTTTCCATCGTGCGCACGGCAAGCTTGCAACTGTCGCTGCTGTGCGACCTCTCGCGCGCTTTGGGGCACTGCACCTAGAGGGAGACGAGGTGACGCGCTTTGAAGAAAAACCTGACCAGGAGGCCGGGTTCATTTCCGGAGGATTTTTTGTCCTTAATCCTGAGGTTTTAGATCTCATTGAGAACGATTCCACTCTTTGGGAAAAAGGTCCCATGGAAACCCTTGCTCGGAAAGGACAGCTGCAGGCTTACCGTCATGCCGGCTTCTGGCAACCTATGGACACGCTGCGTGATCGCCTGACGCTTGAACAGCTATACATATCCGGTGCTTCCCCATGGGTCACATGGTAAGCGCACCCTTACCTTCTAGGGATTTCTGGTCCGGCAAGCGAGTGTTCATCACGGGCCATACCGGCTTCAAAGGCGGGTGGCTGGCCCTATGGCTTTCAAAAATTGGTGCTGCCGTGCATGGTTATGCGCTACCACCAGATACGGATCCCAATTTTTTTGCGCTTTGCCGGATTGAGACCAAGCTTCTCCACCGAGAAGCCGATGTTCGAGACGCCGCTGCCCTCGCCAAAGCGATTCATGATTTTCAACCAGATATCGTATTTCATCTGGCGGCGCAGGCGTTGGTTCGTACCTCCTATGCACAGCCGCTGGAAACATATGCCACGAACATAATGGGTACGGCTTTTTTACTTGATGCCGTGGCAAGAACGCCGAACGTCCAGTTGGCGGTGATTGTCACCAGCGATAAAATCTATGCCGAAGGAGCGGACGCGCACACGGAGGAGGCGCCGCTTGGGGGAAAAGACCCGTATAGCGCATCCAAGGCAGGGGCTGAGTTGATTGCGGCTTCATTTCCTGCGTCAGTGAAAATCACCACACTCCGCGCGGGCAATGTCATTGGTGGTGGTGATTGGTCCTCAGACCGGCTTGTACCAGACTTCTTTAGAGCCGCTTTTGCGCATAACGTATTACATATCAGAAATCCAAGAGCCATCCGCCCATGGCAGCATGTGCTGGACGCATTATGCGGATATCTGCTCGCGGCCGAACATATGTGGCATGGCACGGTGAGACGAGATGCCTGGAATTTTGGTCCCGGCGCGGCGAGCGAGGCGAGCGTGGAGGCCGTGATTACTCGGCTAGGAGCGTTCTGGTCAGGCTCTTGTTACGAGGTTTCATCACAAGCTGATGCGCCGCATGAGGCTCCTATATTACGCCTTAACGCCCAAAAGGCCCAGCAGGAACTTGCTTGGCGTCCCCGTTGGCCGCTTGAGGAAGCTCTTACCTATACGGCCGAGTGGTATCGTGCCTGGCAAGGCGGTGCTGCTATGGATGCAATCTCTTTGTCCCAAATCGAGACCTATTGTCAGTATGACTGAAGATCCGGCAGCCCTGCGCGCTGAAATTTTACGGCTTACGGCCCGGTATGCCGAACTTGCGCATGGCGTGAAGCCTTTTAGCCAAGCCTCATCTCAGGTGCCGGTTTCCGGCAAGGTGTACGGCCAAGAAGAAATGGTGAATCTCGTTGATTCCGCACTGGATTTTTGGTTAACTACAGGGCGTTTTAATGATGAGTTCGAGCGGCGTCTTGCTCTCGCCACGGCCAGTCGCTACGCGCTCACGGTCAATTCTGGCTCCTCCGCCAATCTGCTGGCCGTCACGGCTCTTACCAGCCCTGTGCTTGGAACAGATGCTTTACAGTCGGGCGATGAGGTCATTACCTGTGCGACAGGTTTTCCCACAACCATAAATCCGATCCTGCAAAACGGCTTGGTGCCGATTTTCGTGGATGTCTCCTTACCTACTTATAATATTGATGTTTCCGCTCTTGAAGCTGCCATCACGCCACGCACGCGCGCCGTCGTGCTGGCGCATACGCTGGGTAACCCGTTCGACCTAGCCGCCATCACCAGCTTATGTAAACGGCATAGTCTGTACCTCATTGAGGATTGCTGCGATGCGCTGGGGGCACTGTATAATGGGCGGGCCGTAGGCAGCTTCGGTGTGGTTGGAACGCTCAGCTTCTATCCCGCGCATCACATCACAACCGGTGAGGGAGGCGCTGTATTCACAAATTCGAGTCAGTTCAAGCGAATTCTCGAGTCATTGCGTGACTGGGGGCGAGACTGCTGGTGCCCTCCGGGCCACGACAACACCTGCAAGCAGCGTTTTTCCTGGCAACTCGGGGGCCTACCCCAGGGGTATGACCACAAATACATCTATTCACATGTGGGCTATAACCTTAAAATGACCGATATGCAGGCAGCGATAGGGTTGACGCAACTTGGCCGGCTAGATGGTTTTATTGTGGCACGAAACGCAAATTTTCGAATGCTTTATGATGGGCTTAAACCATTCGAGCCATTCCTGATCCTGCCCGAGGCTACGCCGGATAGTGAACCTTCTTGGTTCGGCTTTCCACTTACCGTCCGACCCGATGCTCCATTTTCACGATCTGAATTAGTGCAATATTTGAACAAATCACGTATTGACACACGCTATCTCTTTGGCGGTAATCTCATTCATCAACCCTATATGCGAGGCCAAACTTTCCGCACTGCCACCCCAACGCCAAATGCTGATCTAGTAATGAATAATACGTTCTGGATCGGCGTCTATCCCGGGCTCTCTTCTGAACATATCGGCTACATGATCGATCGATTTTTCGCTTTCTTTAAGTCTCATGGTTGATCTGCATGGTATTCCGGTCGTTGTCACTGGTGCTGGCGGATGGCTTGGCCAAGCGGCGCTGGAGATCGCACATCAGTCGGGTGCCGAAATCCATGCCTTCGGTTCCAGGCCGCGTGAGCATAGATTTCTGGATGGTACAACGGTTTCCGTTCTCCCGCTTTCCTCCTTGGATATGCAAGAGCTTTCTGGTGCTCTGGTTCTGCATATGGCGTTTTTAACACGCGAGCACGCGGCACGAATGGATGAAGCGGATTATATTGCCGCGAACCGCACAATTTCTGAATTTGTTGCTGGTTTCATAAAGCGCAACGGCGCACGGGGGGTTTTTGTCCCCTCATCCGGTGCTGTTTACGCACCGCCACCCAACCCTTACGGTGTGTGCAAGCTGGAGGACGAAGGCCGCTTCACCATGCTGGGGAGTATGCTATCCATCCCAACGGTCATCATCCGTATTTTTAATCTCGCTGGACCATTCATCAACAAACAAAAATCATATGTTCTGTCCTGCATACTGAACGACTTGCTCGCAGGTCGGCCGGTAACGCTGAATGCCGCACACCCGGTTTGGCGTGGATATGCGCATGTAAACGACGTATTGAATGTTGCCCTGGGTTTGTTGCTTGCCGGGCATTCTCCCCTGGTCTTTGACAGCTGGGGGGAGCCAGTGGAGATTTCCGCCCTTGCGGCACGAGCAGCGCAGGTAGCGCAGAGGGAGTTGGTTCTCCAGAGGCCGGAATGGAGAAATGGTGCATCGGATTATTATATGGGGGATGAAAAAGCATATTTGTCCCACACGGCTTCGCTGAATCTTACCCCTTCTGCTCTGGAGAAACAAATCAGAGACACGATGGTATATCTGACGATAACGGCAACATAAGGAAGTCGTCTTGGATAAGGTACATGGAAATCAAGCACTTCTAACAGGCATCAATCAGCTGGTTTCCATGTTGAAAATGGCAATTCGTAAGAGCCTTTGGCCCTTGGGGTATGATATCATTCGTCGTCAGCCTCCGGTCATCTATGGCATTCCAGACGAGGATTGTTATCAATCTCTCTTTTCCCCGTGGGATTCAGCGAGGCTTTTTCCTGAATTCACTGAGGTGAAGAATTTGACAGTATGCAGCCGCTATTCCGCTTGGGCGGTAGCGCAGCTTTTACGACTGACTCATGATGTTGATGGGGATATTATCGAGCTTGGTGTCTACAAGGGAGGCATGGGTTTGCTGATGGACCATATCCGCTCATCATTCAGCAAACCCAAGCCTCTGAGACTCTTCGATACATTTGCGGGCATGCCGCAGACGGATCCTGTTTTGGACCGCCATCGTGAGGGGGATTTTTCCGATACTTCGCTAACAGCCGTGAAGAACCTTTTTGCTGCTTCGAGCGGTGTGCATTTTCATGAAGGATTGGTTGAAGATACATTGCCAATCTCTGATCTAGGTAAAGTCAGCTTTATTCATGTCGATTTGGACATATACTCTGCTATAAAATTTTCGGTGGAATATCTCTGGCCAAAACTTCAGCCGGGAGGAGTAATTATATTCGACGATTATGGATTCCCGACATGCCCGGGAGCGCGTAAAGCTGTGGATGAATTTTTCACTGATTTGCCGGTGAAGCCCTTTCTGCTTCCGTTTGGTTCTTGTTTTGTTCAAAAGCCCGTCAGCTGCGGCTGATTCCCTATTTACACATATTTTTGGGAGCGTAATGGACCGTGAATGAACTACGACCCAACGACCTTGTCAAATCATGCAAGTACATAGAAAGAGGATCTTGTTTTGCCATGGATGGTGTCCGGTCTTGTGTTACCGGTACACTTAACGCCCCGTTGCTGGTAACGACAGAGGAGCTAAATCAGGATCATGTGACATATGATTTGGTCGTTAAGCGTCGTCGAGAACTTTTTGAGGCTATAAACGGCTTCCGGGAAGGGCAAATCGAACCGTGCATCTCTTGCGCCAATTTGAAAGAAAAATCTTATAAAGACGTTGATTTCTCATGGCTTGGTGGTGAACCGTTACCTGCCGGGATGAACATCCAGCATTTCAGTGCCTGCAACCAACGCTGTACTTATTGTGTATTCACTGTTGAAGATAATTTTATTAAGTCACAATATGATCCCGTTAAATATCTGGAATTGTTCCGTGAAGCTGGAAGGTTGGGTGGCAATAACTGGATTGACTTCAGTGGCGGTGAGACGGCTAGCCTAAAAGATTTCGATCGCATTCTTAATTACCTCCTTGATCACAATCTCGGAACGGTTGTCGTTTACTCAAACGCGGCAATCTTCAACCAAACTTTGTATGATGCGCTCAAGCAGAACAAGGTCATCCTTACAACATCGCTCGATACCGGCGTTGCTTCAAGCTATAACAAGCTGCATGGTACGAAAACTTTTCCGAAGGTCGTACGCAATTTAATTCGATACAGAAATAGTGGAACCCATAACCTTTGGCTTAAGTGCGTAATCTGCGAAAGCAACCGGAGTGAGGATGATCTTTGGGGTTTCATCCTGGCCATGCTGGCTTTGCGTCCAAACAAAATCATGATCTGTCCAGATTTTCCCTATGGAAAAACAGAAGTACCAGAGGAAACCCTAAAATTTTCGGCGAAGCTATGGTACATGATAGAGGAATTGGTTGGAATCACACCGATAGATTATGCGTCCACATTTGGAGATGCCGTGTGGGTCAAATATCGTCAAGACCTTCCGGCCGCCATTGAACAAGTCCGGCGGGAAGGCCCCTTGGGGCGCCCGGATGATATCCAGTATCTGGAACCCGCGCGCATACGCGATATTTTAAAATATCGTTTTGGGCGGCTTCGCGGTGCGATGTGGCGAAGCGAACTGCGTCAGCGCTTTGTTCCGTCGGGAGGTGAACGCGAGCGTGTGATGGTCAATTTTTACCGGAAAACAATAGGCCACTTTGTTGGAGAGTAGGCATGCCCTGCGCCATGCATTTCTATTGTCCATGCAGTATTACACGCTCTTTAGCGCTTCTTTCCTGGTCATGCGCCGCACGTGCCAAAGTAACGCTCTCCGCAAAATTGGGAGTGGCAGAATGATCGTGGCGGTGCCATAGAGAGTAAAATAAATCGTACTCTCTACCCCTGAGCATAGGCTAGGCGCCAAGCGGGTCATGGCGCCTAGCAGACTGATCCGAGGGACATTGCGTAAAGCGTTCCAGACAGTTTGCAAAATAGTCGACATCGCGACAAATTGCGCTGCCAGTGCACGGACCTTATCCTCGTCCGTAGCTTTGGTTGGGTCGTTCAGAATCGTCGCCGTCATGATGTCTGCCAATTCGCGGGATTCAGCATGCCATTGTTCGATATTCATGCGCCCTGTTTCATTGGAAACAGTCGGTCGATAGAAATGATAATGAGAAAGATATTGCCCGACGCAACCAACCTCTCCTCCGTTTGAAAGCAGGCGGACCCAGTAATACATGTCGCCAATAAAACGATCTGCGGGCTGTGACGGGATGGCATGCAAATCGGCAATTCTGAAAACTGTAGCGCACATACAGATATTTCGCTGGCCACGCATGAAGTTCATCAGAAAATCAGCACTCTTTTCAAACCGAGGGCCAAATTTTCCGGGTCGCTGGAAGCCGTCGTAAATCAGATAGGCAGCGGTATAGGTGAATGTCAGATTAGGCCGTTCCCTGATCAAGTGCAGGCATTGCTCGGCGAAGGTAGGCTCAAGCTCATCGTCATCCGAGAGAAAGACCACCCATTCTGTCATTACCCGTTCACGCAGGAAAGCTCCATGATCCTGAACAGGAATGGTGATGTCCCGATGAAAATAGCGTATATTTTTGGGGACAGTTAGGCTGCTGAAATAAGCATTCGTTCCATCTGTGGACCCGTTATCGGAGAGAATAATCTCAACTGGAACGGTCTGGGCCATGGCACTGGCCAATGCTCGCTTGGCCAGCTCCAGGCGGTTAAGCGTCGGGATCACGATTGTGATTGCACTATGCATTTTGAACCCAAAACTTACAGAGATCCTGCCGCAAGGGGAGGGGTGTTGACATTCTTATTCCAAAACGTGCCGTGCCGCCAGCTAGTTGGTTTCTGCTGTCCGCCATGAATGAGGCTGTTCCATAGCGTGGAACAACCACCGTTTCTGGTGGTCAGCATGGCGCTGACCCATACTGGCGATGCACTTTGGCGAGCGCCGCGAAAGGCCATATACCCCCCTTCATAGAGGTGTCGCTGGTTCCGACAGAAATTTTCCCTTTAACCAGCTATGGCCTTCTTGGCAGAGGGCCATAGCCTGCTATGTGTGCAGAATAACGAGCATAGGCGGAATGAGAGGGCGATGCCACAGGCGCTATCGGGACGGTCAAGTGATTGTTGTTTCTGCTGCGGTTCGCGTTTCATAAGGCGGGAGTGGGCCGTTACCTCATCGTTTTTTGCACAGCGTGCCTTAGGTAGGGGGCCGGAATGCGTGCCCATGATAAACTGCCGTTTCTGTCATTCACGTTATTTTGACCTCATGCCGACGGATGAGGAGTTGGGGCGTCTTTATGATGACTATCGTGGCGAGGCATACTTTAAACAACGTAACCATTTTGAACCATGGTATACAAGGGAGTTCAATGACGCATTGGGAGCCGAAGCCGAGATGCAGAGTAGGCGTGATGTGTTGGCAAACGTGTTGGTGGAGGGCAATCTGACCGGAAGGTTTGGCTCCGTTCTGGATTATGGCGGTGATCGCGGCCAGATGCTGAGCGTCCTAAATGCTACAATGAAATCCGTCTATGATATATCCGGAGTGGCACCTGATCCTGGTGTCATAGCCATCGACGAAGAA
Organism: Acidocella sp.; assembly: GCF_050253495.1. Lineage (NCBI taxonomy): Bacteria > Pseudomonadati > Pseudomonadota > Alphaproteobacteria > Acetobacterales > Acidocellaceae > Acidocella > Acidocella sp. The sequence continues at coordinate 123,467 of NZ_JBFWIX010000005.1, read as the reverse complement.
GCTTTGCAGCGCGGATCCTGGGACCTCATTTTATGTTGCCACGTACTTGAGCATTTGCCAGATCCACGTGCCCATGTTCAAAAGCTCTTGGCATTGGGGCACCCAGGCACGGCTTATTTTTTTGAGGTTCCAAACGAGAATTTTCATAGTGTGCGGGCAAGCTCATGGTTGATCCAAAAAACATGGCTGACTTGGCTGGTTAAGTATCCGTGGCTGTTTCGAAAGTTCGATTTTTTGTCACGAAACCTTGATTACCATTTCCATTTTGTTCCGCCGGTTTTGTTCTTTCCTTTGTGTGAACATTTGAACTTTTTTACATGCGCAGGCATCACATCTTTTCTTAAAAGCAATGGATTCAAGGTTGAATCCGCGTCTGTGCGCGATAGTGGCCATATTGCTGTACTAGCCAGATGGTCATAATTGGTCTCGGTTGGGCTAACGGTGGCTGCTACCTTATCGCCGGCCAGAAGGCGGGAATGCCTCCTTCTTTGTAAGAATATGGCGGTTTGCTTAAGCCTCATGGTTGTAAAGGCGGCTATGCCTCAGGAGGGTAGAAATTGAGAAAGCCAAATTTTTTTATCATTGGTGCGCCAAAATGCGGTACGACGACATTGGCGAGCTGGCTGGGAGAGCATCCGCAGATTTTCTTTTCACCAGTGAAAGAACCACATCATTTCAGTACAGATCTAAGTGTTGATGGAATTCTTGAATATGATCGGTATGTGGCATTGTTTAACAATGCCACATACAAACATCGTGCCGTGGGGGAGGGATCCGCCTTTTATTTGTTTTCCAGCGAGGCGGTGCCAAATATCGAAAAATACTCGGACTCTCAGGCAAAATATGTTGTTTGCTTGCGAAATCCAATTAAAATGGCTCCCTCCCTTCATTGGGATTGGCGTTTTTTTGGTGACGAACATGTCAAAGCCTTTGCGAAAGCATGGGCTCTCAGTGACAAGCGCCTGAAAGGCAAAGCTGTTCGAAAACAGTGCTGCGATGCCCGGGTTTTAGCGTACAAGGAGGTTTGTAAATTGGGCACCCAGCTTGCACGGCTTTATAATACCGTTTCACGCGAACGGGTGCATACGGTTTTGCTCGACGATATAGAGCAAGACGCACGTTCGGCTTACCTGTCTGTACTCGACTTCTTGGGAGTGGACAACGATGGAAGGTCTCGTTTTGATGTGAAAAACGCTGCCAAAACTCTTCGTGTCAGACAACTGGAAGCAGTGCCGACGTTATTGCAACGCATTAAGGATACTATGGGAATATCGAGAAATCTTGGAATTGGTGAGTGGATCGCCAAAGCCAATAAAAAGCTTGCTCCCTGGCCGGCTTTAAGCCCCGAACTGAGGCACGACCTGGAAAACCATTTCCGTGAGGATATTTTGCTTTTGGAGCGTCTTTTAGGACGCGATTTATCGCATTGGCTTGATCATGAACCAAGGGCTTCGCCTAAATGAGGCAATATTAGCTTGTCTGGCTAACGGTACGCCAGGCCATCCAGAAATAAATAGGCGCCACAAATGCAAACCATAGCGCCGGAGTAACGAGCAAAATGCCAGGGACGCCAAACGCATGCGCCACCAGAAACTTCAACCCAAACCCTGCCGCGGCCGCCAAAGATAAAAGCGCGATTTGCGGTTTAAACTTGAGCGTGGCGTTCAGCAGAGCGCCGGGGACATCCGTCAGTGTCAGGCCCGTGATCCAGGCCGCCATGGCCCAGAGCAACGGCGCGGAAATATGCAGGTTTTGGTGTAACCACCAGCGCAAGGTCGGTGCGCCAAAGGCCACGAGCAGCCCCGAACCGCCGACGGACAGCGTAACCACCGCCGCTGTACCGAACCGTAGGGTGCGACGGGTCCAGGCTTTGTCATTGGTGGTAAACGCGTCGACGAAACTGGGCCAGAAAGCTTGCGTGACCGCGCCAACCATGCCGATGGCCGTGACGCAGACGCGCATGGCCACGGCCATCTGCGCCGAGGCGGTGGGGCCGAGCCACACAAGGGCAAAAACATTGTCGAATGCGGTAGCACAGGTGGAGGCAATGGTGATTGTGAACAGCAATCCGCCATGGCCCATTACTGTGCGCAGTGCTGTTGGCGGGCGTTGCCGGAACGGGCGGATATGATGATGCAGATAGAGCACATGTGCCAAGCTGCCCGCGTTGCTGAGCAGCAGAGCGCCGTAAATGGCCGCCACCATAAAGGTGACGCCCGCCCCGATGGAAGCACCGAGGAGAATAAAGGCGAGGCCGAGCAGCGTCTGCACCGTGGCCCAGAAGGCGGCCATATGGCCTTTGTGCAGCGACAGCCAGAGTGCGCCATGGAGGTTCAGTGGGATATTGAAGATGAGTGCCGCGCCAGCCACAAGGAAGGGGCCGGACGGCACCCTCACGCCAGCCAGCCAAGCCGTCAGGCTGCCTAGCAGCAGGGCCGTCGCCAAAGCCGTGCTGATCTGGAGGGAGGCGGTGACATAGCCTCGATTTTCGGTTGTTCGTCCCATGGCGAGGCCGCGTGGAATAAGGGTGATGAGTGCACCGCCTAACCCCAGCGTAAGCAGGCCGGTCAGCCATGCCAACGACGTCGCGGCCCCCCACACGCCAAACCCCGCCACACCAACACTGTGCAGGACAACCGGCAAGGTGACGAGGGAGCTAAGAAGTTGCGCACATCGTTGAACCACCCCGGCCAGCGAGGTACGAAGGATGCTGGCATTTCGGAGCTTACTCATCAGGGTCGCCTGTCTTCGCACATGCTCCGCTTACCACCAACCGGAAGCGCATATCTAATTCCAGCGCTTTGAGAATACGATATTCCTGGTTAAAGGAACGCGCAAATGCCAAGCGAGGATTTTATGGAAGGCGCGATTTGCGGGTGAGATGCGGTCGAATTGTACCGTGAACACGGCAATCAACATTGCCCTGGCCCACCGGATATTCGGGGGAAGTGCATCCGCCGCGAGCTGGAGCCCGCCATGTACCGCATCGCCCCGCGAATGACCTGCACGACATTTGGCATCCGCAGCGGGAAAAAGTGGAAATTCCATTTCCAGTCCTACATGCCCAGCGGCGGCAACTGGGAGCATTACGGCGTGCCTGAAATCAACACCAATAGTCAGGGCGTTTAGGGCAGATCGCCCCGCCGTGGCGGGGCGGGCTTGGGCTGGCTCAGCCCTTCAGCGAGCGCGAGACGGCGATATAGGCGATGCCGGTGGTCAGGAAGTTGATGCCGAGCAGAATGCCCAGCGCGATGGCCGAAATGCCCGGCCAGCCGGAGACGATGATGATCGCCAGCACGATGGAGGCAATGCCCGAGACCAGCATGCCGCCCCAGCCCTTGGCCGGGCGGGTCTCCAGCGCGAAGACCAGCTCCGAAGCGCCCTGGAACATGAACATGATGCCGACGATGAGGGTGAGCGTGACCGCCCCGGCCATCGGGTTGAAGAGCAGGAACACACCCGCGGCACCCGAGAGCAGCCCGAACAGATTGGCGGCGAAAAAGGGCCCGGTGCCATGAATCCAGAAAGAGCTGATAAAAACCAGCACACCGGCGATCAGCAGCGTCCAGCCGGTGAGCAAGGTCGCCGCCAGCGTGCCGAATTCCGGAAAGGCGATGGCGGCGATGCCCAGCAGGGTCAGCAGCAGCCCCAGCCAGAACAGCCGGGGTGAAATGGCGCGCAGCCTGTCATGAAACGGGCCGTTGGGGAGAACGGGAAAGGTCATTTAAGTCATCCTGACGAGATTGCCGTTGCCCCATCTGTGATGGCGCATGGCCGGGCTGGCAAGCCCCGCCACGCGGATTTCAGCCGCCATAGGTCTTGCGCAGCAAATGTTTCTGCACCTTGCCGGTGGAGGTTTTGGCCAGCTCCCCGAAGGCATATTTTTTGGGAATCTTGAAGCCGGCCAGGTGCTGGCGGCAATAGGCGGTCAGCTCCTCCTCGGTTACGCTGGCCCCGTCCTTCAGCACGATCACCGCCAGCGGCACCTCGCCCCATTTCTCGTCCGGCACGGCGATCACGGCGGCCTCGCGCACCGCCGGGTGGCGGTAGAGCACGTCCTCCACCTCCAGCGAAGAAATGTTCTCGCCGCCGGAAATGATGATGTCCTTGGAACGGTCCTTGATCTCCACATAACCGTCCGGGTGCAGCACGCCGAGATCCCCGGTGAGGAACCAGCCATCGCGGAAGGCCTCGCGCGTGGCTTTCGGGTTTTTCAGATAGCCCTTCATCACCACATTCCCCTTGAAGGCCAGTTCGCCGATCGTCTTGCCGTCGGCCGGCACGGGCTGGCCTTGCGTGTCCAGCACGCTCAGGTCTTCCTGGGTGACGCCGGGCACGCCCTGGCGGGCCATCAAACGGGCGCGGGCGGCGATGTCCAAATCCCGCCATGCCGGTTGGATTTCACACAGCGCGGAGGGGCCGTAAACCTCCGTGAGACCATAGACATGCTGCACCTTAAAGCCGAGCCGCTCCGTGCCTTCGATGATGGAGCTGGGCGGGGCCGCCCCGGCGATGGCCACGGTCACCGGTGTGTCCAGCACGCGCTTCACGCCCTCGGGCGCGTGGATCAGCATGCCCAGCACGATGGGCGCGCCGCACATATGGGTCACGCCATGGCGGGTGATTTTCTCGAAGATCATGGCTGGGTCCACCTTGCGCAGGCAGACATGCGTGGCCCCCAGCGCGGTCACCGCCCAGGTATAGGTCCAGCCCGAGCAATGAAACATCGGCAGCGTCCAGAGATAGGCGGAATCCTGCGTGAGATTCACCATGAACGCCACGCCGATCGCGCCGAGATAAGCGCCGCGATGATGATACACCACGCCTTTCGGATTGCCGGTGGTGCCGGAGGTGTAATTCACCGCGATCGCGTCCCACTCATCCGCGGGCAGGCGCCAGGGGGCGGGCATGTGCGCGCCGATCCAATCCTCATATTCCTGCGCGCCGAGGGTCAGGCCTGGCGGAGCCGCCTCGTCGGCGATTTCCACCAGCACCGGCGGCGTTTTCAGCATCGCCAGCGCCGCCATGGCCTTGGGGGCCCATTCCCGGTCCACCAGAAACAGCTTGGCCTCGGCATGTTCCAGAATGAAGGCGATGGCGGAAGGGTCCAGCAGCGTGTTGATCATGGAGAGCACGCCGCCCGCCAGCGGCACCGCGTAATGCGCTTCCAGCGCCGCCGGCCCGTTGGGGGAGAGCACGGCCACGGTCTCGCCCGGCTTCACCCCGGCGGCGGCGATGGCGCTGGCGAAACGGCGAACACGGTCCGTGAACTGGCTGTAGCTGTAAGCGCGTTCATGATGCGTCACCACGATCTTGTCCGGGAAGATCCGCTCCGCTCGGCGCAGGAAGCTGAGTGGTGAGAGCGGCACGTAATTGGCCGGATCGCGTTCCAGGTCGGTCTCGAAGATAGGGCTCATATGATCCTCGCGTCTCCATGGGGGCTGGAGATTTTTGCTTGTTGTTCAGTCCACGGCTTGGTCGGTCTTGGGCATGCCGCGCCGGCTCAGAAAACCGCCGCCGGCAGGGCGGTGATGGAGGCCGCGCCAGCCCGCACGGCCGCGGCTAGCCCGGTGGTTTGGGGCAGCATCCGGCTCACGAAGAAGCGGGCGAGGGCGGGCTTGCTCTCATGCGGCGGGGAGGTGGTGTCCCTGCGCGCGGCGGCGTCCATGCGTGCCCACATCCAGCCAAAACAGACCAGGGCGAACATCCGCAGATACTCCACCGAGGCAGCACCGCTTTCCGCCGCGTCGCCGGCCTGGCGCAGCAACTCCTCTGTCAGGCGGCGCAGCTCGGCCAAGGCCGCCTCCACGGCGCCCGCCGTCTCGCCGGCGCCCGCCGCGCGGGCTTGTCCCAGCTCCGCCGCCACCAAGTCGAAAAACTCCCGGACCACCGCGCCATCGTCCATCGGCAGCTTGCGGCTCACCAGATCCAGCGCCTGCACGCCGTTGGTGCCTTCATAAATCTGCGCGATGCGCGCGTCGCGCACGAACTGCTCCATGCCCCATTCATGCACATAGCCATGGCCGCCGAAAACCTGCTGCGCCTGCACCGCGGCTTCGAAGCCGAAATCGGTGAAGGCGGCCTTCACCACCGGGGTGAGCAGCGAGACCAGCTTGTCGGCCTGGGCACGCGTGGCTTCATCCTCATGATGGCGGGCCATGTCGATCCGCATCGCGGTCCAGAGGGCAAGCGCGCGTCCCGCCTCCACGAAGGCGCGGATGCTCAGCAGCATGCGCCGCACGTCGGGATGTTCGATGATGGGGGCCGGGGCCTGGTCCTGCCCCGGTGCGCGGCCCTGCCGGCGCTCCTTGGCGTAGGAGGCGGCCTTGAGATAGGCGGCATGGGCGATGCCGAGCCCCTGCAACCCGACGAACAGCCGCTCGGCGTTCATCATGGTGAACATCGCCGCCAGGCCGCGATTCGGCTCGCCCACCAGCCAGCCCTTGGCGCCGTCGTAATTCATCACGCAGGTTGGCTGCGCGTGGATGCCCATCTTATGCTCCAGCGCGCCCACCGAAAGGCTGTTGCGCGCGCCCAGCCCGCCTTGCGTGTCCGGCAGGAATTTCGGCACCAGGAAGAGCGAGATGCCCTTCACCCCGGCGGGCGCGTCCGGCAGCCGCGCGAGTACAAGATGGACGATATTGCCGCCGAAATCATGGTCGCCGGAGGAGATGAAGATCTTGGTGCCGGTGATGGCATGGGCGCCGTCCTCCAGGGGCACGGCCTTGGCGCGGAGCAGGCCGAGATCCGTTCCGGCGGCGGCTTCGGTCAGCGCCATCACGCCGGTCCATTCGCCGGAGATCATCTTGGGCAGATAGGCATCCTTCAGCGCCTTGCTGGCATGGGCGCTGATCGCCTCGGTGGCGCCGCGCGTGAGGCCGGGAAAAAGCCCGAAGGACAGATTGGCGCCGGAGACCATCTCATCGACCAGCACCTGCATGCTGTGCGGCAATCCCTGGCCGCCATGGGCCACGGGGGCGGAGAGCGCGCACCAGCCATTTTCCGCATAGGCCCGGTAGGCCCGCGCGAAACCGGGCGGCGTGGTCACGAGCCCGTTCGCCAATGTGCAGCCGGCCTCGTCGCCGGGCAGGTTGAGGGGGGCCAGTGTTTCGGCGGTGAAGCGTCCCGCTTCTTCCAGCAGCGCCAGCGCCAGCTCGGCGTCGAACCCCTCCTCGGCGAAGAGCCGTGTCAGCTCCCGCAGGTCGAACACGCAGGTGAGCAGGAAACGCAGATCGTCGATGGGCGGGACGTAGCTCATGATGGGGCTCTTCTTGTCGGTGCGACTTTGTATCATTCCGGGACTGGCCGCGGCCAGCGGGCCGGCCGAAGCCGCTTGTCTCTTGTACCAAACGGTTGTTACAGTCAATCGCAAACTTTGAGGGACCGCGTAGCCGCGTCATAAAGGGGCAGCTAGTCTGTTGTACCGGCGGGAAGTGAGGATCGAGATCATGGCGGCAGCAAGGAAAAAGGCAGGGAAGAAACCGGCGGCGGCCTCCGCGCGGCGGCCGGCGCGGGCACAGGATGCGCCGCCGCCGTGCGAGGAAATCAGCAGCCGCCATCAGGATATTCTGGATGCCGCCGCCGCCTTGTTCGCGGCGCGCGGTTATCAGGCCACGTCGGTGCGCGATATCGGCGAGCGCGTGGGGCTGCTCGGCGGGTCGCTGTATCACTACATCAAATCCAAGGAGATCCTGTTCGTCACGGTGCATGACCGTGCCCTGGCCTCGGCGGCGGCGCGCATCGGCGCCGCCATCGCCCCGTGCACCGACCCGTGGGAGAGGTTGCGCGCCGCCAGCGTGGCCCTGGCGGAAATCCAACTCGATCCGTTTTCCACCACAACGCCGATGATGAACGATTTCCGGTTGCTGCCACCCAGCCTGCAAACCCGGCTGATCGAAACGCGCGACCGCTTCGAGGCGCTGTTCGATACGCTGGTGCGCGACATCCCCTTGCCCGCGGATGTGGACCGGAAGATTTACCGCCTGTCCCTGCTGACGTTGCTGAATAATCTTTCAGGCTGGTACCGGCCGGGCGGCATGACCCCGGCGCAGATCGGCGACGAGGTGATGAAAATCTTCCGGCCACGCTGAGCACGTCGCACTTATCTGAAGATTGTTGACAATTTTTCGGGCGGATACTATTAATCTTCTCGTTTTTGATCATTTACCGCTTATATTGTCAACAATATGCAAAAAACAGAGACCATCCCCGTCACCGGCGCGGCCGAGGGTGAAACGCTTTCCGAGCATGTGCTGAGGCGGATCCAGTCCGCCATCGTGCAAGGCGAGATCGCGCCCGGCAGCAAGATCTCCGAGCCCGAGCTGGCGCGCGCCTACGGCATCAGCCGGGGGCCATTGCGCGAGGCGCTGCACCGGCTGGAGGGGCAGAAGCTTCTGGTGCGCGTGCCGCATGTGGGCGCGCGGGTGGTGTCGCTCACCCGGCAGGAGCTGAGCGAGCTTTATCAAATCCGCGAATCGCTGGAAGGGCTGGCCTGCCGGCTGGCGGCCGAGCGCATGACCTCCGACGAGGTGGAGGAGCTGCGTGCCGTGCTGCGCGAGCATGAGCGCGACGAGGCCTTCCAGGCCGGGCGCGGCTATTACCAGCAGGAAGGCGATTTCGATTTCCATTACAGGATCGTCAAGGCTTGCGGCAACGCCATGCTGTTCCGGCTGTTATGCGATGAGCTGTACCAGCTCGCCCGCATGTACCGGATTCAATATTCGGCCACACCCAACCGCCCGGCGCAGGCCTTCGCCGAGCATCACCGGATTCTCGACGCCATCGCCGATGGTGACGGCGAGCTGGCGGAGCTTTTGATGCGCCGCCATATCCGCACCTCCCGCCTCAACATAGAACGCCAAATTCCATAGGAAACCAGACCATGAACACGAAATACCGCAAACCGCTTCCCGGCGCTGGCCTGGATTATTTCGATGCGCGTGGCGCGATCGAGGCGATCGCGCCGGGGGCTTATGAGGGCTTGCCCTATACCTCCCGCGTTCTGGCGGAAAATCTCGTGCGCCGCTGCGATCCGGCGCATCTGACGGATTATTTGAAGCAGCTCATCGAACGCAAGCGTGACCTCGATTTTCCCTGGTATCCGGCCCGCGTGGTCTGCCACGATATTCTGGGGCAGACCGCGCTGGTGGATCTCGCGGGGCTGCGCGATGCCATCGCCGAAAAAGGCGGAGATCCGGCCAAGGTGAATCCGGTGGTGCCGGTGCAGCTCATCGTCGATCATTCCCTGGCCGTCGAGCATGCCGGGTTCGAGAAGGACGCCTTCGCGCTTAACCGCGCCATCGAGGATCGCCGTAACGAGGATCGCTTCCATTTCATCGACTGGACGAAGGATGCGTTCGACAACATGGATGTGGTGCCCGCGGGCAATGGCATCATGCACCAGATCAATCTGGAGCGCATGTCGCCGGTGATCCAGTCGCGGGACGGCGTGGCCTTTCCGGACACGCTGGTGGGCACGGACAGCCACACACCGCATGTCGATGCGCTGGGTGTCATCGCCGTCGGTGTCGGCGGGCTGGAGGCCGAGAATGTGATGCTGGGCCGCGCCTCCTGGATGCGCCTGCCGGATATTGTCGGTGTCGAGCTGACCGGCCGCCGCCAGCCTGGCATCACCGCCACGGACATCGTGCTGAGCCTGACGGAATTTTTGCGCCGTGAGAAAGTCGTCGGCGCCTATCTGGAATTTTACGGAGACGGCGCGCGCAGCCTCACCATCGGCGACCGCGCCACCATCTCCAACATGGCGCCCGAATATGGCGCCACCGCGGCCATGTTCGCCATCGATGAGCAGACCATCGATTATCTGCGCCTCACCGGGCGTGAGGCCGGGCAGGTGCAGCTGGTCGAGACCTATGCCCGCGCCGCCGGGCTGTGGGCGGATGCGCTGACCAAGGCGCGCTACGAGCGTGTGTTGACATTCGACCTATCCAGCGTGGTGCGCACCATGGCGGGCCCCTCCAACCCGCATCGGCGCCTGCCGGTTTCGGCCCTGGCCGAGCGCGGCATCGCCGCTCCCTGGACACAGGAATCGGGCAAGATGCCCGACGGTGCGGTGATCATCGCCGCCATCACCAGCTGCACCAACACCTCCAACCCCCGCAATGTCATCGCCGCCGGGCTGCTGGCGCGCAACGCCAACAAGGCGGGGCTCGCGCGCAAGCCATGGGTGAAATCCTCGCTGGCGCCCGGCTCCAAGGCGGTGGCGCTGTATCTGGAGGAAGCCGGGCTGAAGCAGGAGCTGGAGGCGCTGGGCTTTGGCATCGTCGCCTTCGCCTGCACCACCTGCAACGGCATGTCCGGCGCGCTGGACCCGAAGATCCAGCGGGAGATCGTCGAGCGCGACCTCTATGCCACCGCCGTGCTCTCCGGCAACCGCAATTTCGACGGGCGCATCCACCCTTATGCCAAACAGGCCTTCCTGGCCTCGCCGCCCTTGGTGGTGGCCTACGCCATCGCCGGCACCATCCGTTTCGACATCGAGAATGACGTGCTGGGGGTCACGCCAGAGGGTCGGGAAATCCGCCTGAAGGACATCTGGCCGGCCGATGAGGAGATCGACGCCGTGGTGAACAACGCGGTGAAGCCGGAGCAGTTCCGCAATGTCTATGCGCCCATGTTCGGCCATCGCGGCGCGCGCAAGCCGGTCAGCCCGCTTTACGCCTGGCGGGCGCAAAGCACCTATATCCGCCGTCCGCCTTATTGGGAGGGCGCATTGGCCGGAGAGCGCGCGTTGAAATCCATGCGGCCCCTGGCGGTGTTGGGGGACAACATCACCACCGACCATCTCTCCCCCTCAAACGCGATTCTGCCCAGCTCGGCGGCGGGTGAGTATTTGGCGAAGATGGGCCTGCCGGAAGAGGATTTTAATTCCTACGCGACCCATCGCGGCGACCATCTCACCGCCCAGCGCGCCACCTTCGCCAACCCCACCCTGTTGAACGAGATGGTCCGCAACGAGGATGGCTCGGTGAAAAAAGGCTCGCTGGCCCGCGTGGAGCCGGAGGGCAAGGTGATGCGCATGTGGGAGGCGATCGAGACCTACATGAACCGCAAGCAGCCCTTGATCATCGTCGCGGGCGCGGATTACGGCCAGGGCTCCTCGCGCGACTGGGCGGCCAAGGGTGTGCGCCTCGCGGGGGTCGAGGCGATCGTGGCGGAAGGTTTCGAGCGCATCCACCGCACCAACCTCATCGGCATGGGCGTGTTGCCGCTGGAGTTCAAGCCCGGCACCACGCGCCTCACGCTGGGGCTGGATGGCACGGAAACCTACGACGTGGTGGGTGAGCGCAAGCCCCGCGCGGACCTCACCTTGGTCGTTCATCGCAAGGATGGCGCCGTGACCGAAGTGCCCGTGACCTGCCGGCTGGATACCGCCGAGGAGGTTTCCATCTACGAGGCGGGTGGGGTGTTGCAGCGTTTCGCGCAAGACTTCCTGGATTCCGCGCAGGCGGCGGAGTAAGCGCCATGGCTTTCGCACCGCAAATCAAAATTCCCGCCACCTATATGCGCGGCGGCACTTCCAAGGGCGTGTTCTTCCGGCTGGAGGATCTGCCCGAGGCCGCGCGCGTGCCCGGCCCGGCGCGCGATGCGCTGCTCATGCGCGTCATCGGCAGCCCGGATCCCTATGGCAAGCAGATCGACGGCATGGGGGGGGCGACCTCCAGCACCTCCAAGACCGTGATCATCGGCCGCGCCACCAAGCCGGACCACGATGTGGATTATCTCTTCGGCCAGGTCGCCATCGACAAGGCGTTTGTCGATTGGTCGGGCAATTGCGGCAATCTCTCCGCCGCCGTCGGGCCGTTCGCCATCGCCGCCGGGCTGGTCGATCCGGCGCGCCTGCCGCGTGACGGCATGGCCACCATCCGCATCTGGCAGGCCAATATCGGCAAGACGATCATCGCCCATGTGCCGATGACCGGCGGCGCGGTGCAGGAGACGGGGGATTTCGAGCTGGATGGCGTGACTTTTCCCGCCGCCGAAATCCAGCTTGAATTCATGGACCCGGCGGAGGATGGCGATGGCGGCGCGCTCTTTCCCACCGGCCATCTGGTGGATGATCTGGTGGTGCCCGGCATCGGCGGTTTCAAGGCCACGATGATCAATTCCGGCATCCCGACAATTTTCCTGGAAGCCGAGGCGCTCGGCTATAGCGGCACGGAATTGCAGGACGACATCAATAACGACGCGTCGGCGCTGGAAAAGCTGGAAACCATCCGCGCTCATGGCGCGCTGCGCATGGGGTTGATCGAATCGCTGGCGCAAGCCGCGTCGCGCCAGCACACGCCCAAGCTCGCCTTTGTCGCGCGCGCGCGCGATTACCGTGCCTCAAGCGGCAAGGAGATCAAGGCGGGCGACATCGACCTGCTGGTGCGCGCCATGTCCATGGGGAAGCTGCATCATGCGATGATGGGCACGGCCTCGGTCGCCATCGGCACGGCGGCGGCGGTGCCCGGCACGCTGGTCAATCTGGCCGCTGGCGGGGGCGCGCGTGAGGCGGTGACCTTTGGCCATCCTTCCGGCACGTTGCGCGTCGGCGCCAAGGCGGAGCGGCATGGCGGGGCGTGGGTGGTCAGCAAGGCCATCATGAGCCGCAGCGCGCGCGTGCTGATGAGCGGCCAGGTGCACCTGCCTTTCGCCGGATAGGGCAAGGCTGGCCAGCGGGCATCGGGCCGGGTTCAGCCGGATGCCGGGCGCGCCTTTATTCGGCGTTCGCCATGAGCAGATGGATGGTGGCGGGCAGGCTCACGCCGCCATCCGGCGCTGGGGAGGAAATCTCCGGCAATGCGGCGCGGATCGTGGCGAACGCCTCGGCGCGGACGGCGTCGCTGGCTTTCTTTTCATCCAGCAGCGCCCCGGCGGGCCCCATGAAACAAGCGACCCGCGCCTCGTCGTCGAGCGATTTGCCGCGCAGATTGACCCGCGTGGCCTGAACGTTCGGGTTTTTCCAGCCGGACTCATGCAGGATGGACAGGACATAATCGGCATCGTCGAAGGCGAGCGGGCCGGAGGCATGCGCCGGGCGCGGCGCGCCGGGGCCGGTCAGCCGTTCCACCACGGCCAGCGGCATGGCCCAGTGCGGATTATCTTTCAGCGGCGCCCAGGCGGCGAACACCATGCGCCCTCCCGGCGCGGCGCTGTCGCGCAAATTGGCGAAGGCGGCGACCGGGTTGTCGAAAAACATCACGCCAAAGCGTGAGATCAGCACATTGGCGGGGGGTGTGAACAGATCCGTCTGCGCGTCCCCGGTCATGAAGCTCACGGTCCTGGCGCCGGCCTCCTCGGCCCGCTTGCGCGCCGCCTCGATCATCGGCGCGGCAATGTCCACGCCCAGAACCCGGCCCTGTGGCCCCACGGCGCGGGCGGCCTCCAGGCTGGTGAAACCGGCGCCGCAGCCAATATCCAGCACGCGCTCGCCCGCTCGCGGCGCGGCTTGCGCGATCACGGCATCGCTCACCGGCGCCAGCCGCGCCTCCATCGCGCCGCCGAGCCTCAGCCATTTCGGCGCGGCGATCTCACTCCAATAGGTCTTCTGTTTGTCGTTGGCCATGTCAACATCTCTCCCGAATCGCCTTGGCCGCGGCATGGCCGCTCGCCCAGGCCCACTGAAAATTATAACCGCCGAGCCAGCCCGTCACATCCAGCGCCTCGCCGGCGAAAAACAGGCCCGGCACGGTCTTGCTGCCGCAATCGCGGGAGTTCAACCCTCGCGTATCCACACCGCCCGCCGTGACCTCGGCCTTGGCGAAGCCTTCCGTGCCGCTGGGGGTGAAGGTAAAACCGTTCAGTTCGTCCCCCAGCCGGCGCAGCGCCTGGTCCGGCAAATCCGCCAGATTGCCAGGATGCGCCTGGGCGAAATGCGCGGCCAGGCGCGCGGGCAGATGCTCGGCCAGCACGGATTTCAGGCCGGCTTTCGGCCGGGCGCGCTTGGCCGCGGGCAAGATCTCCGCCAGCCGCGTGCCCGGCAGGAAGTTCACCATGAAGCTCTCGCCCGGCGTCAGATAGGAGGAGATTTGCAGCACCGCCGGGCCGGAGAGGCCGCGATGGGTGAACAGCAGGCTCTCCGCGAAACAGACCTTGCCCGCCTGGGCCGTGACCGGTGCCGCCACACCGGCCAGCGCGCCGATCCATGCGGCCTCGACGCTCAAGGGCACCAAAGCGGGGCGGGGGGTCACCAGCTGATGCCCGAATTGCCGGGCGATACGATAGGCGAAATCCGTGGCGCCGATTTTTGGAATCGACAATCCGCCCGTCGCCACCACGAGATTTTTGGCCTGGAAAACCCCCTTGCCGGTTTCCACCCGGAACCGCCCGTCATGCGTCACCGTTTCGACACGCACCCCGCAATGCAGCTCCGCCCCGTTCATGCGCGCCAGCAGCATCTCGACAATCCGCCGCGCGGAATCGTCGCAAAAAAGCTGCCCCAGCGTTTTCTCATGCCAGGCGATGCCCGCCTCTCCGACCAACGCCAGAAAATCGTAAGGCGTGAAACCCGCCAGGGCGGATTTGCAGAAATGCGGGTTGGCGCCCAGGAAATTCTTCGCGCTCACGTCGAGATTGGTGAAGTTGCAGCGCCCGCCGCCGGAGATGAGAATTTTGCGCCCCGGCTCGGGTCCGTGTTCCAGCAAGGCCACGCGCAGCCCCGCCTGGGCGGCGCTGCCCGCGCAAAATAATCCGGCCGCGCCGGCGCCGATAATCAGCGCGTCGTAAATCTCCCGCATGCCGGGTCTCTAGCCCTTCATCCTGGCCAGCGCCAGAAATTGCCGCACGGCGGGCGAGGTTTCGGCCCGCCGGCTGGCCAGCATCAACTCCGATTGCAGCGCGATCCCGCCGATGGGGCGCAGCACCACGCCGGGCAGTCCCAGGCTCTTCGCCGGTTCGGGGATCAGCCCCAGCCCCAGCCCCGCGCCAACCGCGGTGAGCACGGTGATGAAATCGCGCACCGGGGTCAAGAATTCCGGGGTGAAGCCGCCGGCTTCGCCCAGGCTGCGCAGCCGGGCGAGAAAACCGGCTTCCTCGCCGAAATGCGGCAGGATGAATTTTTGCCCCTTCAGCATCTCCGGCGTCAGGGCGGGGGCCTGGGCCAGATGGCTATGGGCGGGCAAAGCCAGCAGCAGCGCGTCGCGCTTCAGCGCCGTCACCCGCACCTCCACCGGATAATCCGCCCGCGCGCGCAGAAACCCCATATCCAGCCGCCCGGCGGCGATCTCTTCCAGTTGCCGGGGCGTTTCCATCTCGCGCAGATGAATCTCCACCCCCGGTGCCGCCTCATGATACCGCCCCACCAGGGCGGAGGCCGTGCCATCCCACGCCGCCGAGGCCACGAAGCCGATCTCCAGCCGTCCCACCTCGCCGCGCGCGGCGCGCTTGCCAAGGCTTTCCCCCCGCTCGGCCTGGCGCAAAATCGCTTGCGCCTCGGGCAGAAACAGCGCGCCGGTCGTGGTCAGGCTCACTTGGCTGCGCTTGCCCCGGTTGAACAGGGCCCCGCCCAGATCCGTCTCCAGATCCGCGATCAGGCGTGAAACACCGGATTGCGCGAGCCCCAGCCGTGCCGCCGCCCGGGCGAAATGCAACTCCTCCGCCAATATCTCAAAACAGCGCAGAGCCCGCAGTTCCATTTTTTAATCCGTTTTTCGCATTATAATTGTTTATTTAATGCGATTGTCAGAGGAGCGCCAGCGCGGCACAAAGGCGCCACGACAAGTTTAGGGAGAAACACCATGGCCAAGGGTAAAATGTCGTCTTTCGACTGGATGGATCCGCTGCGCTTCGAGGCGGAACTGACCGAGGAAGAGCGCGCCATCCGTGACACCGCCCATGCCTACGCGCAGGAAAAGCTACAGCCGCGCGTGCTCAGCGCCTTCCGGGAAGAGCGGTTCGACCGTGAGATCATGAACGAGCTGGGTGAGCTGGGCCTGCTCGGCGCCACACTCTCCACCCATGAGTGCGCGGATGTCTCCTATGTCGCCTACGGCCTCATCGCCCGAGAGGTCGAGCGTGTGGATAGCGGCTACCGTTCCGCCTATTCCGTGCAATCGTCCCTGGTGATGTATCCCATCTACGCATTCGGCTCCGACGCGCAGAAGGACAAATATCTGCCGAAACTGCGCACGGGCGAATGGGTGGGCTGCTTTGGCCTCACCGAGCCCGATGCCGGCTCCGACCCCGCCTCCATGCGCACCCATGCCAAGAAGGTCGATGGCGGGTATCTGATCTCCGGCTCCAAAACCTGGATCAGCAATTCCCCCATCGCCGATGTCTGCGTGGTTTGGGCGAAGGACGAGGCGGGCGACATTCGCGGCTTCATCGTCGAGCGCGGAGCCAAGGGCCTCACCACGCCAAAGATCGAAGGCAAGGTCAGCTTGCGCGCCTCCATCACCGGCATGATCATGATGGACGAGGTCTTCGTGCCCGACGATGCGATGCTGAACGTGAAAGGCCTGCGCGGCCCGTTCTCCTGCCTCAACAATGCCCGTTACGGCATTGCCTGGGGTGCGCTGGGTGCCGCCGAATTCTGCTGGCACACGGCGCGCGATTATACGCTGAACCGCAAGATGTTCGCCCGCCCGCTGGCCGCCACCCAGCTCATCCAGAAGAAGCTCGCCGACATGCAGACGGAAATCACCCTCGGCCTGCACAGCGTGCTGCGGCTGGGCCGTCTGATGGATGCGGGCGAAGCCTCGCCCGAAATGATCTCCCTGCTCAAGCGCAATAATTGCGGCAAGTCGCTCGACATTGCCCGCCAGGCGCGCGACATGCTGGGCGGCAACGGCATCGCGGATGAATATCACGTGATCCGCCACATGGTGAATCTGGAAACCGTGAACACTTATGAAGGCGCGCACGACGTGCATGCCCTCATCCTCGGCCGCGCCCAGACCGGCATCGCCGCGTTCTGATGGGAGCGCTTTCCGGCTACAGGATTCTCGATCTCAGCCGCGTGCTGGCGGGGCCCTGGGCGTCGCAGGTCTTCGCGGATCTGGGGGCGGAGGTCATCAAGATCGAGCGTCCCGGCAAGGGCGATGACACCCGTTCCTGGGGGCCGCCCTTCGTGGAGGAGAACGGGCTCTCCGCCTATTTCTGCGCCACCAATCGCGGCAAGAAATCCGTCACCGTGGACATGGCCAAACCGGAAGGCCAGGCGCTGATCAAGCGCCTGGCGGAAAAATCCGACGTGGTGCTGGAGAATTTCAAGTTCGGCGGTTTGGCGAAGCTGGGCCTGGGGCCTGAGGATTTGCTGAAGCTCAATCCCCGTCTCGTCTATTGCTCCATCACCGGCTTCGGTCAGACCGGCCCCTACCGCGCGCGCGCGGGGTATGATTTTCTCATGCAGGGCATGGGCGGGCTGATGAGCGTGACGGGCGCGCCGGACGGAGAGCCGATGAAGGCCGGCGTGGCGGTGGTGGATGTGTTCACCGGCCTCTACGCCTCCAACGCCGTGATGGCGGCCTTGCTGGAGCGGGAGCGCTCCGGCCAGGGGCAGCATATCGACCTTGCCTTGTTCGATGTGCAGATCGCCGCCATGGCCAACCAGATTTCCTCTTACCTCGTCTCCGGCCAGCAGCCGCCGCGTTTGGGCAATGCGCACCCCTCCATTGTGCCTTATCAGGTTTTCGCCACCTCGGACGGGTATCTGATTCTGGCCATCGGCAATGACGATCAGTTCGCGCGCTTCGTCACGCTGGCGGGCGCGCCCGAGCTCGCGCGCGATGAGCGCTTCGCCACCAACCCGGCACGGGTGAAACACCGCGCGACACTGGTGCCGCTGCTGGAAACGCTGCTGGCGGCGCGCACCACCAAGGATTGGACGGAGACGCTGGAAGCCTTCGGCATTCCCGGCGGGCCGATCAATGAATTCGCCGACATTGACGCCGACCCGCATGTGCGGGCACGCGGCATCTTCAAGGAACTCGCACCGGGCCTGCGCGGTGTCGCCAGCCCCATGCGCTTCTCCCGTTCCAAGGTGCGGGATAACCGCCCGCCGCCGCTGCTGGGCGCGGACACAACGGAAGTTCTCAGCGATATACTGGAACTTTCAGACGAAGACCTGACCCGCCTGCAACGGGACAAAATCATTTAAAAGTTTCTGGGTGCCGCCTTTTTACAAAAAAGGCGGCCTCTTCGCGGTGTCTTGAAAAAACCAGCCCCAAGTCCCCTTAAACCGCGCCCTGCGCATATTCCTCGTCGCTCACCTGTTCCAGCCAGGTCACGGGCGAGCCGTTCAGCTTCTCCTGCACCGCGATATGGCTCATCCCGGTGCTGGCGGTGGCGCCATGCCAGTGCTTCTCGCCCGGCGGAAACCACACCACATCCCCCGGCCTGATGGTCTCAATGGGGCCACCCTCGCGTTGCGCCCAGCCGCACCCGGCGGTGACGATGACCGTCTGCCCCAGCGGATGGGTATGCCAGGCGGTGCGCGCGCCGGGCTCGAAGGTCACCAGCGCCATGGCCCCCCGCGCCGGTTCGTCCGGGTTGTTCAGCGGGTCGATCCGCACCGCGCCGGTAAAATAATCCCCAGGGCCCCGGCCGGAAGGCTGCGAGCCCGCGCGTTTGATCTCCATGCTATCCTTGCTCCGTCGTGGTCAGCGCCGTGCTGGGCCTGTTCGGGGTCAGTGTTCCCACTTTGCCGCAGGCGGGGCATGCGCAGGACCACTCATCCAGCTGTGCCCGGCAGGCGGTGCAGCGCCAAGCCGGGGCGATGGCGGGGGCGGGTTCGCCATCCAGCTTCGCCAGAATCGCCGCCGCCCGTCCATCCGCGTTGCCCGCTTTCAGCGCCGCCTCGGCATGGCGCCTCGCCTCGCCGGGCAGTTTCGCCGTCAGCGCGGTTTCGCTCAGCAGCAATTCGGATTCCATATGGCCGGGATTTTCCGCCGCCAGCAGGGCCGCCGCCTGGGCGCGTTCCAGCACCGAGGCCCCGGGGGTGAACCACAGCGCCGCCAGGGCCGGGTGCGGTGCGCTCTTCCAGCCTTTCAGTAAGGTCTTGCGCGCGGCGCGCTCCTTGCCCAGGCCGCGCAGCGCCCGCGCCAGGGCGGCCTGGGCAAGGGGGAAAGTCGGGCCGGCCTTTACCGCCTGCTTGGCGAATTCCAGGGCGAGCTTCGGCGTCTCGGCTTTCTCGGCGGCCGCCACGGCCAGAGCGGTCCGTTCCTGCGGCTCTTGCGTCAGACGCAGGGCGGCGGCGTAATTCCCGTCCCGCACGGCCAGGGTCAACCGCTGCCGGCGTGTCCAGTTGCCACCGGGATAGGCTTCCTCCGCCGCTTCGGCCTGCTTGGCCGCCTCGTCCGCGCGCCCGGCCTTCAGGCTTTCCCGCAGCAGCCCCTGGTGGCCCAGGAATTTCATTTCCTTGCTCTGGGTCAGACGCTCGAAGGCCAGCCGCGCCTGCTCGGTCTGGCCGGAGAGCCTCGCCGCCTCGGCGTTCAGCCATTGCACGAAAGGCGTATCCCCCAGCAGGGAGCGCGCTTTTACCGAGGCCGCCTTGGCGCCGCTGGCATCGCCCGCCGCCACCGCCACGAGCCCGCGCTGCAAGGCCAGCTCCCCCGCCTGCGCCCGGCGTCCGCCCCGCCAGCCGGAAAACCGCCCCGGCGCCCGGCGCAACCCGCCCAGCACGCGGAACAGCATGATCAGCACCGCCAGCACCGCCAGCACCAGCAACAGCGCCACGGGGGTGGAGGTGCTGATCTGATAATCCCCGGCATTGGCGTTCACCTCGCCGGGCAGCCCCGCCACCCACCAGGCCAAGGCCAAGATGACGGCGGCCAGAACGCAGAATTTCAGCGCCTTCCACATGCGCCTATTGCCCTTGCTGCTGGGCCATCTGGGCCAGGGCGGCGCGCGCGGCCAGCAATTGCCGCGCCGGGGTCAGCCAGCTCGCCATCGCCGCCTGGGTGGGCGGGCTCAGTGTTTGCAACGCCTGCACGGCCTTGGCCAGATCGTCGTTCTCCAGGGCCGCGCGCGCCTGCCTCAGCGCCGCCGTCGCGGGAGGGCCGAAAATCACATGCGTGCCATTGGCGATGGTGATCAGCCCTTCCAGCCGCAGCTTCACCTGCGCCCAGAACCCGGCCTGGCCGTTATTGGACAGGCTGGCCGCCTCCGCCGCCCGCGCCGCGGCGGGAAAACTCTCGCGCAACCACGCCATGGTGGGCGGGGCTGTGTCGGCGAAACGCTGCAAGGCGGGCGGCGCGCTCTGCACCACCCCCAGCGGCTGGCCGCTTTCCAGCGCCATGCGCGCCGCAGCCACATCGTTCAGCCGCGCCATGCGGGCGGTGAGCTTGCCAATATCCTGCGCGTTCGCCTGCAAGGCCGCCAGCGCTCCATGGTCGCCCGTCACCATGCCCTGCATGGCGTTCACCTGCGCGGCCAGGGCCGCCTGCTTCTGCGCCAGCTCCGCCTGGGTGTCGATGAGATTGGCCAGCGGCGCGGTCTTCGCCGTCGCGGCGCGCATATCCGCCACCTGGGTGCGCAGAACCGCCAATTGCGTCTTGTCCGCCTGGTGCGCCTGCTGCTGCGCGAAGAGATACCCCTCGCCCCCGGCCAGAATCACGAATCCCAGCCCAAACCAGACCGGCCAGGCGCTCCGGCGTGGTTTTTGCGGCGCCGGTTCGTGGGTGGATTCGGGCTTGGGTTCGGGTCTGGGCTCTGGTTTCGGCCCGGCTTGCGGTTCCGGCGTGGCCTTCGCTTCCGGCGGCGCGGGGGCAGGCTCCGGGGCAGGTGGCGTCAGCGCGGCGGCCGCTTGCGCCGTCCCGGTTGCCTTGTCCTTGTCCTGGTCGTTCGGTCCCGATTCGCTCATGCCAGCAACGCCATTAAATCCGCCTCCGTCGGAGCTGTTGCCCTATGAATGGCGGCCCAGCGCGTGTCCTGCAACCCCTTGGCGACGTTTTGGCTCAACACATAGGCCCGCATGGCGGCGGTGCCCGGCGGATCGAGCCTGGCAAAGGCCCGGGCCGTCTCGGCGGAGTAGAAGAGCGCGCCGTCGAATGCGCCGCCCGCCAAACCGGCGCGGATGTCTTCTGGCATCGCCCGCGGCGCGGACACCTTGTAGACACGGCGGCGCAGCACGGAAAACCCGGCCCGGCGCAGATCCTCCGCCAGCTTTCGCCCATGGCGCTCCCCCACGGCGAGCACATGCGTCCCCGGCATATTCCGCGCGACGATCAGCCGGGTCAGGGCCTCGGCATCGCCCGCCGCGCTCTCCACGCGGGTGAAGCCCGCCATGCGCAGCTTCGCCGCCGTGGCGTCGCCCACGCAGAACACCGGCACGCCGTGCAACCGGGCGGGCAGGGCGGGCACGGCCTGCCCGCTGGTCACCACCAGGGCGGCGGGGTAGGGCGGCAGCTTGGCGGGCAGGGGGGTGACGGACAGGCAAGGCAGAAGCACGGGCTCATGCCCCATGGCGACCAGCCGGGCGGCCGTGGCGCTGGCCCCGGGCTCAGGCCGGGTGACCAGCAATTTCACGGCGCGAAAATATCCTCGGGGCTGTCGGCCTTCAGCGAGGCGCCAAGCTCACGTCCCAGCGCCTCGGCATCCGCCACCGCGCCGGTGAGGCTGCGCTTGAGCAGGAAGGAGCCATCCGCCCGCGCCGCCAGCCCGGTGAGATGCAGCGTGCCATCCTCCAGCAGCCTGGCATATCCGCCGATCGGCGTGCGGCAGGAGCCATCGAGCGCGCCCAGCAAGGCGCGCTCGGCGCGGCTCACGGCCCGGGCCTCCTGATCCTCGATGGCCGAGAGCAGGGAGAGCAGCTCCGTATCCTCGGCGCGCACGGTAATGCCGACAATCCCCTGGCAGGCGGCGGGCACCATCTGCTCGGGGCTCAGCAGCACGCTGGCCTTTTCCGCCATTCCCAGCCGTTTCAGCCCGGCATAGGCCAGCAGCGTGGCGTCCAGCTCGCCGCTTTCCACCCGGCCGAGGCGCCGGCCGACATTGCCGCGCAGCAGCGTGAAATTCAGGTCCGGGCGCGCATATTTCATCTGGGCCTGGCGGCGCACGCTGGCCGAGCCCACCAGCGCGCCCTGTTTCAGCGCGCCGAACGGGTCGGTGGGGTCGATCTCCGCGCCCGGCGGCAGAATCAACGCATCGCGCGCATCCTCGCGCTTGAGCGTACAGGCGAGCGCGATGCCCTCCGGCAGCACGGTTTCCAGATCCTTCAGGCTGTGCACCGCGAAATCGATGGTCCCGGCCAGAAGCTGCTCATGGATCTCCTTGGCGAACAATCCCTTGCCGCCAATCTCCGCCAGCGCCTTGTGCTGCACCGCATCGCCGGTGGTGACGATGATATGTTCCTCGAAGACCTGCATGCCCCGCAGCACGGGGCAGAACGTGGTCAGCAGCGTCAGGAATGTATCCGTCTGCTGGCGGGCCAGGGGCGAGCCGCGCGTGCCCACCTGCATCGGCAGGTTGCGCTGATGGGGTTTCACGGGCGGAAGGACGGGAGGCGTTTCGGTTTTCACGCGTGTGGTCTAGAGCGTGGGGCATGGAAAGAAAAGATGCGCCGATTTTGGGCATTGAGAGCTCCTGCGACGAGACCGCCGCCGCGATTCTGGCGCCCGGCGGGCAAATTCTCGCGGAACTTGTCTTCAGCCAGATCGCGGACCATGCCGCTTTTGGCGGGGTGGTGCCGGAGATCGCGGCCCGCGCCCATCTCTCGGCGCTGGATGCCATGGTGAAGGACGCGCTGCGCCAGGCCAGGGTGGGGTTTTCGGACCTCGCCGCCATCGCCGCCACGGCTGGGCCAGGGCTGATCGGCGGGCTGCTGGTGGGCACCGGCTATGCCAAGGGGGCGGCCCTGGCGGCCGGGGTGCCGTATCTCGCCATCAACCATCTGGAGGCCCATGCCCTCACCGCGCGCCTGCCCAGCCTTGGCGCCGGGCCGGTCGAATTTCCGTATCTGCTGCTGCTGCTCTCGGGCGGGCACAGCCAATGCGTGGCGGTGGAAGGGGTGGGCCGCTACCGTCTGCTCGGCGCCACTTTGGACGATGCGGTGGGCGAGGCCTTCGACAAAACCGCCAAGCTCCTGGGCCTGCCTTACCCTGGCGGCCCGGCGTTGGAGACCCTGGCCCGCGAAGGCAACGCCAAGGCCGTGCCGCTGCCGCGCCCGCTGCTGCGCCGGGAGGGATGCGATTTTTCCTTCTCCGGCCTCAAGACCGCCATCGCCCAGCTTCTCGCGGCGGTGCCTCCAGGCGCGTTGCCCCGTGCCCGCGCGGCGGACATCGCCGCCAGTTTCCAGGCCGCCGTCACGGATATTCTGGGCGACCGGCTCGACCATGCGTTGGCCATGCTGCCGGATGCCCGCGCGGTCGTCGTCGCGGGCGGGGTGGCGGCCAACCAGGCCATCCGCGCGCGCCTGGCCGAGGTGGCGGGCCAGGCGGGCAAGCGCCTCGTCGCTCCGCCCTTGCGGCTGTGCACGGACAATGCCGTGATGGTCGCCTGGGCGGGCATCGAACATCTGCGCCAGGGCGATCTTTCCTCTCTCGATGCGCCCTGCAAGCCGCGCTGGCCGCTGGAAAGCCTATGAATTACCGCCATATCTACCATGCCGGCAATTTCGCCGACGTGATGAAGCACGCCCTGCTGCTGCGCCTGCTGGCCGCCTTGCGGCGTAAGCCCAAGCCCTTTCTGGTGCTGGATACGCATGCGGGAATCGGCCGGTACGACGTGACCAGCGAACAGGCCGAGAAAACCGGCGAGTGGCGCGAGGGGGTGGGCAAGATTCTGGAAGCACCGCCGCCCGCCTTGGCCGAGTATGTGGAGACGGTAAAGCGCCTTGGCCTCTATCCCGGCTCCCCGGTTTTCAGCGCCGCGGCGCTGCGCCCGCGGGACCGGCTGGTCGCCTGCGAGCTGCACCCGGAGGATGCCGCCGCATTGCGCCGCGCGATGCGCGCTTATGAACACGCCGCGGTGCATGAGCGCGACGGTTACGAGGCCCTGGGGGCCTTTCTGCCGCCGCCGGAAAAACGCGCCTTGGTGCTCATCGATCCGCCTTTCGAGCAGCCGGACGAATTTTCCACGTTGGCCAAAAGGCTGAATGCCTCCTGGAAAAAATTTCCGGCGGCGGTTTACGCCGTCTGGTATCCCATCAAGCACCGCGCGCCGGTGCGTGGGTTTTTCGAGACCTTGAAACTGGCGGGCATCAAGGATGTCATCGCCGCCGAATTGCTGCGCCGGCCCGATACCGACCCGGCCCGGCTGAACGGCGCGGGCCTTGTCATCGTCAACCCGCCTTTCCGTTTCGAGGCGGAGGCCGCCCCCATTCTCGCCGCCTGCCTGGAGATGTTCGGCGAGGCCGGGGGGCGTGCCGGGATAGAGAGGATCATTCATGAATAAAACCGTCGCGGTGATCGGTGCCGGGGCCTGGGGCACGGCGCTGGCCGTTCTGTTCGCCCGAACCGGGCGGGAGGTGGCGCTGTGGGCGCGGGATCCGCAAAAAGCCGCCATCATCGAGCGGGAACGGGAAAATCCGCGTCTGCCTGGCGTGTCCTTGCCGCCCGGCCTGCGCGTCACGGCACGGGTGCCGATGGCGGATATATTGCTGCTTGCCGTGCCGATGCAGAATTTGCGCGCCATCCTGCCCGCTTTGCCGAGGGAGGTTCCCCTGGTGCTGTGCTGCAAGGGGCTGGAGACAGCGACCCATCTCCTGCCGCCCGAGATCGTGGCGCCGCGCCCCTGCGCCGTGCTGAGCGGGCCGAATTTCGCGCATGAGATCGCCGCCTTGCTGCCCGCCGCCGCCGTGCTGGCGACACCGGATGCGCCATTGCGGGCGGATCTCATCGCCGCCTTGCATACGCCGAGCTTTCGCCTCTATGGCGCGGCGGACATGACCGGCGCGGCCCTGGGCGGGGCGGCGAAGAATGTCGTCGCCATCGCCGCCGGGGCGGTGATGGGGGCGGGGCTCGGCGAAAATGCGCGCGCGGCGCTGATCACGCGCGGGCTGGCGGAAATCGCCCGCCTCGCGGTGGCGCTGGGGGGGCGGGCGGAAACCATGTCCGGATTGTCCGGGATGGGGGATCTGCTGCTGACATGCACGGGCGCGAGCAGCCGCAATTACTCGCTGGGATTCGGGCTGGGGCAGGGGCGGAGCCTCGCCCAGATGCTGGGCGGGCGCAGCGCCGTGACGGAAGGGGTGATGACCGCGCCCGCTTTGCTGGCGCGCGCGGCGGCGGCGGGGGTGGAGATGCCGGTCACCCAGGCCGTGACAAAGCTGCTCGGCGGTGAAATGAATATGGAGCAAACCATGACGGCCCTGATGGGCCGCGCCTTGAAGGATGAATGATGCGGCGTCGCGCCCTCGTGTCACTATTCGCGCTTCTGACCGCCGCGCCGGCCCTTGCGGATGCCCCGCCCCCCGCCGTGGCGGCGTGCGAAAGTCACGATCCCACCCAGGCCCTGGCCGGGTGCGGGCGGCTTCTCGCCGCCGGGCCGGATATGGGGGCTTACGGCTTCGAGGCCTATAACAACCACGCCCTGGCGGAGCTGCGGTTGCACCAGCCCGAGGCGGCGCTGGCGGATGCGCGGGCGGGCATCGCGCTCAATCCCGAAAATGGTGGAATCCAGGTGACGCTGGCGCGCGCCCTGCTGGCCCTGCACCGGCCCAAGGAGGCGCTGGCGGCGGTCAACCAGGCCGTTTCGCTCGTGCCTTACGACCCCACGCCGCTGATCCTGCGGGGGGAGATCGCGCTGGCGGGCGGGGACTGGCGGGCGGATCTGGCGGACCAGAATGCCGCGCTGGCCCTCGACCCACGCGATTCGGCGGCGTTTCTGGACCGCGCGCTGGCGGAGTTGGCGGGCGGGCGGGCGGCCGTGGCGCTGGCCGATGCCGATGAGGCCGAAGCGCTGGGCAGCACGGACCCGCGCGTGCATCTGGTGCGCGGGTTGGGGGCCGCCGCCGCGCGGGACTGGCCGGGCGCCCTGACGGAGGAGACGCTGTTTCTGCGGGCGCGGCCGGACAATGCGCTGGGGCTGGCCGCCCGTGCCGAGGCGCGGGCGCATCTGGGCGATTTCGCCGGCGCGCTCAAGGATGCGAGTGCCGCCATCGCGCTGGCGCCGGAGGATGCGGGGGCGTATGTGGACCGCTCCTTCGCCGAGTTGCGGCTGGAGGATTTTCCCGCCGCCCTGGCCGATGCCACCGCGGCCGTGGCGCGCAACCCGCATGACGCCGCCGCCTACACCAACCGTGCTTTGGCCGAGGAGGCGCTGGACCGCCCGGACGCCGCCCTGGCCGATGCCAGCCGGGCGATCACGCTGGCGCCGGACAATGCCGCCGGTTACGACGCGCGCGCCACCGCCGAGGCGATGAAGAACAACCTTGGCGCCGCGCTGGCGGATGAGAGCCAGGCGGTCAAGCTCGCCCCGGATTACCCCGGCTATTACCAGAAGCGCGCGCTGATCGAGCTGCATCAGAACCAGCTTCAGGCGGCGCTGGCGGATATGAACAGCGCCATCGCCTTCGCGCCGGAAGAGCCGCGCCTGCGTATCCAGAGGGCCGCGATCGAGGACGGGCTGGGGCAGTTGCCGGCGGAGCTCAAGGACCTCACCGTGGCGGTGGACAAGGCCGGCAGCGCGACGGATCTGCTCTACCATGCCTTGCTGCTGCGTGCCGGAGCGTATCAGCAGACCCAGCAGCCGGGCCTGGCCCTGGCGGATGCCGCGCATGCGGTGACCCTGAATCCGGATGCGCCGCAGGCCTATGCCGTGCGCGCCAAGCTTGAGCAGCAGGCCGGGCGGCTCGATGCGTCCATCGCCGATGACGGCAAGGCCATCGCGCTCGACCCGAAATATATTCCCGCTTACGAGGACCGGGCCGTGAGCTACGGCATGCGCCATCTCTATGCCGAGGCGGCGGCGGATGAAGGGCGGATTCTGGCGCTGCGCCCCAAATCCGCGCCGGATCTGAATAATCGCTGCTGGTTCCTGAGCCTGGCCGGGCAGGCGCGCGCCGGGCTGGCTTATTGCCACCAGGCCCTGACCTTGAACCCGGGCGATGCCGCGACGCTGGATTCCACGGGCTTTGCCTATCTCAAGCTGCACGATGATAAGCAGGCCATCGGTTATTACGATCAGGCGCTGAAGGCGGATCCGAAACTCGCCAGTTCCCTGTATGGGCGGGGGCTGGCGGAGCGCGAAAGCGGCGATGACGAGGCCGCCAAGGCGGACCTTGCCCTGGCGCGGCGATATGACCCGCGCATCGACCAGGAGTTCGGCCACTGAGGCCTCGGTTTGGCGAGGCGTTCTGGTTTTGGCCGCTGGCGGCGCTGCTGTTGCTCATGGCGGCGTGGCTGCGCGGCCCGGAATATGACGAGGCGTATTCCATTTTTCTGACGGCGGGGCATGCCCGGCCCGCTTGGCCGGAAGGCGTGTTCACCGCCGGGTCGGTCCGCTGGCTGTATGACGGTCATGCCGGGTTTCTGGAAATCGCCCGGGCGCTGCGGCAAGGGGATGTTCACCCGCCGCTTTATTTCTGGGCGTTGGAATTATGGCGGCGCATGGCGGGGCCGGGCTGGTTCAGCGCGCGGCTGCTTTCCGTGATCTTCACGCTGGCGGGGCTGTATGGGCTGGGACGCATCGCCAGGCTTTGCCGCCTGCCGGCCGGGCCGGTGCTGGCCATGGCGCTGCTATCCTATGGGTTTGCCTATACGGGGATTCTGGCGCGGCCTTATGCGCTGGCGCAGGCATTGGACATAGGAGGGGTGCTGCTGGCCTTGCGCGCGGCCGATGGCCCGGCCCGCCTGGCGCTGGCGGCGGGCTTGCTGTTCGGCGCGGCGGCGCTCACGGATTATCTCGCGTTGTTCACCGGCGCGGCGATGCTGTCGTGGCTTGGCTGGCGGGCCTGGCGGAAGGCGGCGCTGGCGCTGGTGGCCATGGCGCCGTTTCTGGCGGTGTGCGGATGGTTTCTGCGCGCGCAATATGGGGCGCGGGCGGGGCAGTTCGCGCCGTTCAACTGGGGAACAGCCTTGGCGGGCCTGGCGCGTGACGGGGGCGGCGCCGTGTTCGGCGGTTTGCCGCTTTATGCCGGCCTTGCCATGAAGCCGGTGGCCTGCCTGCTGCTGGCGCTGTTTCTGGCCTGCCTGTTTCATGCCGTGAAATCCGGGCGTGGCCGGGGGTTTTTGCTGCTGGGCGCGGCCACGCCATTGGGGCTGCTGGCCTTGGGGGGCGTGTTTCATAACACGCCGATCGAGATCCGGTATCTGGCCTTGTCCTTGCCTTGGCTGGCCTTGGCCGTGGCCCCCGCCTTGCCGCGCCGTTTGCTGGCGCTGCTGCTGGCCGTGCAAGCCCTGGCCGTGGCGGGGCTGATGCTGGCCCCCGCCACCATGCAGCCGCAAGGGCGCGCCGCCCGCCTGGCCGCCGCCTGGCCCCGGGCGGTGGTGGCGCTGCCTTACGGTAATGACGGGGTAGGCGTGCCGGGTCCGTTTATCGCGGCGGCGCCGGGGGATATGCGGATTTTGCTGCTGCGCCCCGGTGTGGCGGTGCCGGCGGGAGCGGTGCGCGTGAATATCGGCGCCGATGCCCAAAGCCGCGCGGTGGCGGCGCGGCTGGGCTGCGCCAGGCTGGTTTGCGGGCCGTGAGCCGGACATGAAAAAAGCCCTGGGCGTGCCAGGGCTTTTTTGGGAGCAACAGGCGGATCAATGCCCCGTGGGCAGAGCCTCGCCGTTCCGGTGCGCGGCGAAGCGCTCCACCATCGTTTCGCTGGCTTCGTTCAGCCCGATCACCTCGACCTGCTTGCCGTGGCGGCGGGCTTTCAGCACGATCCGGTCCAGCGCGCCGACGGCGGAAATGTCCCAGAAATGCGCGTGGGTGACGTCGAGCACCAGTTTTTTCACATCCTCCAGCAGGTCCACCTTGTCGTTCAGGAAGCTGGCGGAGGCGAAGAACACCTGGCCTTCGACGATATAGGTCCGGGTTTGTTCGTCCGCCGAGAGGGTGGAGCGCACCTGCACCAGCCGCGAGACCTTGCCGGCGAAGAAGATGCCCGAGAGCAGCACGCCGACCACGACGCCCTTGGAGAGATTGCCCGTGGCCACCACGGTGACCACGGTGGCCACCATCACCACGGAGGAGGGCCAGGGGTTGGCGCGCAGATTGGGGATGGAGCGCCAGGAGAAGGTGTTGATCGAGACCATGATCATCACCGCCGTCAGCGCCGCCACGGGCACGATGGCCAGCAGCCCATGCAGCAGCACCAGCAGGATCAGCAGGAAGACGCCCGCCACCAGCGTGGAAAGCCGCCCGCGCCCGCCGGAGGTGACATTGATGACCGACTGGCCGATCATCGCGCAGCCCCCCATGCCGCCGAACAGGGCCGAGCCGATATTGGCGATGCCCTGGCCGATGCATTCCCGGCTTTTATTGCTGGGCGTGTCGGTCTTGTCGTCCAGGATCTGGGCGGTCAGCATCGTTTCCAGCAACCCCACCGCCGCCATGGCCAGCGCCAGCGGGGCGATGGTGCGCAGCATGTCGAGGGTGGGCGGCACGTCCGGGATGGCGAATTTCGGCAGCCCGTCGGGCAGGGCGCCTAGCTCGGCCACATGCTTGACATGCAGGTGCATGAAATAGCTGACGATGGTGACCACGATCACCGCCATCAGCGGGGCTGGAAACGCCTTGGTGATGTAGGGAAAGCCGTAGATCACCACCAGCCCCAGCGCGATGAGGCCGAACACCGCCGGAGGGGCGCCAATGATCTGCGGCAATTGCGCCATGAAGATGAGAATGGCCAGCGCGTTGACGAAGCCGGTCATCACCGATTGCGAGACGAAGCGCATCAGCCGCCCCAGCTTCAGCAGCCCGGCGATGACCTGGAACACGCCCATCAGAATGGTCGCGGCCAGGAGGTAGGAGAGCCCATGCGCATGTACGAGGGGGCCCATCAGCACGGCGGTGGAGGCGGTGGCGGCGGAGATCATCGCCACGCGCCCGCCGGTGAAGGCGATGATGGTGGCGATGACGACGGAGGCGTAAAGCCCCACTTCCGGCGGCACGCCGGCAACGACGGAAAAGCCGATGGCCTCGGGAATCAACGCCAGGCCGACAACCAGGCCGGAGAGAAAGTCCACGCGTGGTTGCGCGAGCCAATCCCGGTAAAAGGAGGATGATTTGGTCATGTGAGATACAGGATTTTCAGCGAGGGGCGGGGCGAAGCCCGGTGCCCGCGTTGTCCGGCGGATTGGCGGCCGGAAGAGCCACCCGGAGTTTCACCGGGTCCAGACGAGTAAGCGAAGTATAGGCAGGGAAGTGCCGTGGTGCAAGGTTTGGGCTGGAGTGGGTGGGTTGTCAAAGCCTGGCGCCTGTCTGAAACTGAACCGTGAAATGGGAGAGGGTGGTTGACGAACTGACTCGCGCGACAAAACCAAATTGACTGGACACCCTATGAGAACCAGGGGCAGGCGGTGTTTTGCCTGACGCGTTTCGTCAATGCGGCATTTTCAGACAAAGTTGGCATCATCTGGTGTTCTACGGACATCTGCACCCTGATCCGAACGCCCAGCTACGACCAGGACGGATTTGGTCAATCCATCGTGTTTCAGTGGGTGCCCAATCCGGCACTGTCGCCACCGCTGGCGAAGTTGGGTTTCTGGCGGAAGGTCGAGGCTCTGTTCGAAGATAGCATGGCCACCAAGGGGGGAGGCGATGCTCGCACAGGGCGCGGCGGCGCAGGCGCAAGGGCAGGCTGTGCTCAACTGGCTCTCCAACAAAGATAATGAGCATAAGATTGGCATCGCGCTGGATGTGCTCGGCATTGTCAATTTCGTCATCATGTGCATTCCCGTGGTGGGTGAGGCGGATATGGGATTGATGGCCGTGGGAACTGCGGCACGGGAGGTGCTCCTTACCCGGACAGGCATGTTCGCCACCGCCGTGGCGGGTGGCGCGGCTTTGGGGGCGACGGTGGATGGGCGCTACCTGCAACTTCGCTATATGAGTGACGGGAATGCCCAGGAGCGGATGGAAAAGGCCGAAAAATGGGATGATTCCAAGCTGGCGACGGGTATGTCCATCGCCGCGGCGATCCTGACCTTGGCCGATTTCAGCATCGGCGGAGCACTGACCATTCATGACCTACGCAATATGTCCAAGGAAACGCAGGAGATGATGGAACTGAGCAAGAGTGCGGCCGAAAGCGAGCGAAAGCTCGGCCTCTCTGAAGCCTAGACTGGACTATATGCAGGCGACCCATCCGAACAAGACAGCCACGCGGCAGCTCAGCCAACGTTCGCAGTTATTGGCACAAAAGGCGAAGCGGGCGGACCGGGATGCGTTCTATATGGCGGTACGGTTGAAGACTTTGCTGTATCTGGGCGCGCCGTTGCAGGCGGCGGGGGATCCTGCAGTGCTGGGATATTTTTCACATGACAACAAAAAGCTATTCAAAGACCCCAAGGGATGGGTGGGAGAGTTGCTGGCCCCACCAAAGGCGAATGCGAGAATGATGAAGGCTGGACATATTGGCGCGCAAAACGCCGTCAGCACCAAGCCGGGGCGTTGAATATGGCCAAGACCGCCGGAGGGGCGAAGGATGTCGGGCTGCTGCCGCGCCGGGTTTCGCTGCTGCTGTTGGGTTATCTGGCGGCGATGGTGGGGGATGCTGGATTGCTGGGGGCGCTGCTTGGGCGCGCCGCCACGGGTGGCCTGGACGATGCGGCGCTGGGTTCCGCCATAGGGCTGTTCTGCGGGTTTTGTTATTGTATCTTTCCGCCGGTGTTTCTCGCCAGCCGGGCGACGCTGGCATTGCGGGCATTTCGTGGGCTGTTATGGGTATTGCTCTGTTTGCATATACCGTTGCTGGTCTGGTTTTTCTGGGCGGCTACGGTGCATCCCGGTTTGGCTGGCGCGGCAATTCTGGCAATGCCCTTGGCCGTGCTTGCGACATTGGCGCTGCCGGCCTTCGCCCATGCGCTGCTGCGCCGGACATGGTTCGTTCTGGGCAGTGATCCGGCGGGCTGGGAGCCGATGGGCGGGGTGGACGGGCAGGTTGAACGCCCGGCCCGGCCCGGCAGGCTGCTGGTGCTGCTGTTGCCCTTCTGGGCGGCGTGGCGCAGTGGGGCACGGGCCTATGGGGTAATTATCGCCCTGCTATGGGCGGGCGGCGTCTGGTTTCTGCATGGGCTGGCGGTTTTGGGTGTGGTGCTGCTGGGTAGCGGTATCGCCATCGGTTGGGCGGTGATTGGCTTTATTTATTCAAAGCCGGTGCTGGCGGCCAGGACTTTTGGGCCTGAGGGGCGGGGCGCGTTTCTGGCGCGGCTGCTGCCCCCGGCGCGCCAGGCCCCACCGCCGCTGGCGGTGAGCGCGGGTTTGCTACTGTTGCCCGTTTTGCTTGTGCTGGATGTGCTGGGGCTGGGCGTGGCTCTTGGCGATGGAGCCGGGTCGGGCGAGGCGCTGATCGTGCTGCTGTTTGTGGTGATGCTGCCGCTTACGGGCTATCTGCCGCTGGGCACCGGGCGCAGCGTGCTGGTGTTGCGGCTGGTGGGCGGCACGCTGGCGCTGGTGGAGATGGCGCTGGCGGCGGCTTTGTTCGCGCACGGGCCAACGGCAATGTCCATGGCGTTGCTCTGCGGCCTGGCGCCGGTCGCGGTTGTGGGGCTGGCGTTGGTCAATGCCGGGCGCATGCTGAATTTGCCGGCGGCCCTGCGGTAAGCCGTGTCAGGGCGCAACCGCGGAAGAGAAAAAAGCGGCTTTCAGTCTGTGTTGTTTTTGTAAAGAAATAAATCTTCGCCCTGGAAGGCGCCTTCGACCCTGAGTCTGTCCGCATCTTGTGAAAGTGCCGCTTGCGCGTGACTCAAGCATGAATGCGCGTAACGTTTCGCGCCGGCGCGGAATTCTTCGTCTCCCAGTTGGCCCAGCGCGTAGAGCGCTTTTTGCAGTTTCACCTGCACCTCCACCATGCCCGCGCCATAGCGCGCGATGGGCATGAAGCCGTCTTCCAGCATATCCATGGTTTTCAGCGCGGGCATATGGAGTCTGGGGTATCTGATCTCTTCCTGGTTTTGCTCGCTCCCCTCCGTGGCCCAGAGCGCCAGCAGCCGTGTCATCCGGCTGACGACATCGATCGCGGTGCCGGGATCGTTTACCGCCGGAGAGAGGGCGCGCGAGGCGATTTCGCTCAGCACCACCAGCCCAAAGCGTGGGTCCTGGTCGAAATTGCGCACACTGTCCAGCGAGAAGGCCTTGCGCAGGGCCGCCACCGGGATTTCGCTGTCCGCCGTGTCCGGCAGAACCCAGGCCAGCACCGTGTAGGGGTAAGCAAAGGCTCCGGGATTGACGGTAAGATAAAGACTGACCGCGTTTTCCTCCGCCAGGGAGGAGAGGGCGCCCATGTCGATATGCTGGATATAACCGATGATCTCGCAGGTGACCGCGATGGCGCCGGGGGGAATATCCCGGCGCGGGTCGTTCAGCTTGTTGGCGCCCAGATAGGGGTCGCGCAATCTGGCCGCCAGGGCCTGGCGGGTGGCGTCCTCCACCGCCATGGTCGTTTCCCCCACGCGGCCCAGGCGCGTGAGATGCTCGATCCAGCGCAGCAGCGAGACCACGATCAAACCGATGACGCCGATGGTGACGATGAACAGCACGACCCGGCCCTGCTCGCCATAAGCGCCGGTTTGCAGCATCACCAGCCCGACGATGCTGAACAGAAAGGAGCCGATGAAGGTGGAGAGCACGGTCTGGGTGGTGCTGTCTTCCATCAGCAGCTTGGTGGCGCGCGGTGTCACGCTGCTGCTGGCCGCGCCATAGGCGGAGGTCATCACATTCAGGGAGAAGGTGGTGACCGCCAGCATGGAGGAGGCGATGATGTCCAGAATACGGCCGACGGAATTGGCGCCGATCCGCCCTGGCAGGGAGGCGGGAATGAGCGGCTGGACAATGGCGGCCAGCAGCGCCGCCGCGACACCGAGTATGGCGATGAGCGTGGCCCGCACCCAGAGGCGGCGGGATAATTGTTTCAGTGCCCATAACCAGCGGGACATGCTCCCCCTCCCTCCCTTATGGTGTCCTCAGCTTTATAGATGAAGGTTCCAACCCGTCTTTTGACAAGTCATTATTGTTGGGGCGCGGGATTTTATCCGATCAGATGAAGCCATCCGATCGGATATGGTTCTGGAAAATTCATGAATTCCCCGAGAGACGATGATCTTGGATCAGATGCGCTCCAGGGTCTCGGCGGTGATCTGGCTGATTTTCGTGACGCCGGTCAGCGCCATGGCCACGCGCATTTCCTTGGCGATGAGGTCGAGCAGCTTGTCCACGCCGGCCTGGCCGCCCGCCGCCAGCGCGTACACATAGGCGCGCCCCAGCAGCACGGCGTCCGCGCCCAGGGCCAGCATGCGCACCACATCCAAGCCCGAGCGCACGCCGGAATCCGCCAGGATGGCCAGTTCACCCTTCACCGCCTCCACCACATGGGGCAGGGCGCGGGTGCTGGAGAGCACGCCGTCGAGCTGGCGCCCGCCATGATTGGAGACGATCAGCCCGTCGGCGCCGAATTTGACCGCCTCGCGCGCGTCTTCGGGGTCGAGAATGCCCTTGATGACGATCTTGCCTTTCCAGAAATCCCGGATCCATTGCAGGTCCTTCCAGGCGATGGCGGGGTCGAAATTCGCCCCGAGCCAGCCGATATAATCCTCCAGATTGGTCGGCTTGCCGCGATAGGCGGAAATGTTCCCGAGATCGTGCGGCTTGCCGAACAGACCGACATCGAAGGCCCAGCGCGGGTGCAGCATGGCCTGCCAGATGCGCCGCTGGGGGCCGAACGGGCCGGACATGCCCGAATGCGCGTCGCGGTAGCGCGCGCCTGGCACGGGCATGTCCACGGTGAAGACGAGGGTGGTGATGCCGGCCGCCCAGGCGCGCTCCAGCGCGTTTTTCATGAAACCGCGATCCTTCAGCACATAGAGCTGGAACCAGATCGGCTTGGTCAGCGCGTTCTGAACTTCCTCGATGGAACAGACGGAAACGGTGGAAAGGGTGAAGGGGATGCCCGCCGCCTCGGCGGCCCTGGCCGCCTGCACCTCGCCCCGGCGCGCATACATGCCCGCCAGCCCCACGGGCGCGATGGCCACGGGCATCGCCAGATCCTGGCCCAGCACGCTGGTGGAGAGCGAGATGTCCGCCACGTTTTTCAGGACACGCTGGCGCAGGGCAAGCTCGGAAAGATCGGAGACGTTGCGCCGCAGGGTCTGCTCCGCATAGGCGCCGCCATCGGCGTAATGGAACAAGAAGGGCGGCAGCCGCCTGCGCGCCGCCTCGCGGAAATCGGTGGTGGAGGAAATGATCATGGCGTTTCGCTTTCTTGTTGCGTGGGAAAGGAGGAAAGTCGCAGGCGCCGGGCTTCGTCGTCCTCGATGCGGCGCAGAGTCGCGGCGACGAAATCCAGATGCAGCAGCGCCGCGCGGCGGGCCTGGTCGGGCTGGCCGGCGATGATCGCCTCCGTCAGAGCGTGATGCTGGCGGGCCAGGGTGCGGAAGGTTTGCGGCCGGGTATAGAGTTTTTCCAGGCTGTGGGAGATGCTGGCCTGCAACAGCTCGAACAGCCCGCGCATCATTTGCAGCAGCACGAGATTATGCGAGGCCTCGGCGATGAGCAGATGCAAGGCGGCGTCCGCCCGGGCATCCTCCAGCGGTTCGCCGGCCTCATGGGCGCTGGCCAGGGCCGCGCAATGCGCCGCCAGCCGGGCCTTGTCGCCGCTGGTGGCGCGCATCGCGGCGTGGTGGGCGGCTTCGGCCTCAAGAGCCCGGCGAATTTCCATGACATCCTGCCAGTAAGAGGGGTTTTGCCGCATCAGCGGGGCCAGGGGCGCCATGGCGGCGGCCAGCGGCGGGGTTTGCAGATAATGTCCGCTGCCTTGCCGGGTGTGGAGCCGCCCGCCTTGCGCCAGGCCGCCCAGCGCTTCGCGCAGGCTGGCGCGCGAAACGCCGAGCCGTGCCGCCAGCACACGCTCCGCCGGCAGCTTGTCGCCAGGGCGCAACCCGGTGGAGCGGATGAGTGCCTCCAGCCGCGTGGAAAGTGCCATATCTGCCATTGGCCGGACCAGTTTCCAGATTAATTCAAGGTTCAGCGAGGTTTGCCGCCGTCTTTTCTCTCTGGCAAGCGGTTATTGGTCTGACCAATTTGGTCTTTGCCGGCCGGTTTGGAACCAGCCGCGCGCGTGGTTTCCGTTCGCGCCGGCGCGCGGAGAGGGCTCTAAAGCCAGAGCAGCCCCATGATCGCGCCCACCCCCAGCAGCCAGAGCGGGTGCAGCCGGGTCCGCCAGGTGAGCAGGGCGGTGCCCAGGGTCATCGCCAGGGTCAGCCAGCCATGGTCCGCCTGCCGGGCCAGGACGCAGGCGGCGGCCAGCACCAGCCCGGCGGTGAGCGGGAGCAGCGCCGCCTGCGCCAGCTTGCGCCAGCGCGCCTCGCGGTGCTTGTCGAATAAGGCGGCCACGATGGCGGCGGTGACGCCGGCGGGCAGCACCATGGCCAGCGTGGCCAGCAACCCGCCCGGTATGCCCGCCACGTGCGCGCCGATGATTGTCGCGATCAGCATGTTCGGGCCGGGCGCGGTGTTGGCGATCGCGTAGAATTGCGAGAATTGCGACGCCGTCAGCCAGTGTTTCTGCGTCACCACCACGCGCGCGAGTTCCGGCACGGTGCTGTTGGCGCCGCCCACGGCCAGCAGTGAAAGCTTGCCGAACAGCAGCGCGATCTGGCCCAGGGCGGTCATGGCACGGTCCGCCAGGCCAGCGCCAGGGAGACCGGCAGGCTCAGCAGCACGATCAAGGGCAGGGAAAGGTGCAACCCGAAGGCCAGCCCGTAAACGGCGGCGGCCAGCAGCATGTTGCGCGGGGTGCGCAGGATGGGCGTGGCGATGCGCAGGCCCGAGCCCAGCGCCAGCCCCGCCGCCGTGGCGGCCAGACCGAGCAGCGCATGGCGCACCGGCGCCACCCCGCCAAACCGCGCATAGAGCCCCGAGAGCACCAGCACGATGGCGACCGGCGCGCTCAACAGCCCCATCACCGCCGCCGCGGCCCCGCTGGCCCCGGCCTCGCGCGTGCCGAAGGCGAAGCTGAGATTGACGACATTCGCCCCCGGCAGGGATTGGCAGAGGGAGAAAAGCTCGTTGAATTCCATCTGCGTCAGCCAGCGTTTGTCTTCCACCATCACGCGGCGGATGATCGGCAGCACGCCTCCAAACCCCATGATGCCGGCCGAGAGAAAACCGAGGAACAGCTCCTTGCGGGTGAGTTTGCGGCGTGGCGCGGGCGTTTCCATTGTCATTGTCTGGATGAGTTAGGCATGGCACCCGGCGCTGGCAACAGGTGCCGGTGCGGGGTAGGCATCTGGTCATGAGCATCGATCTGCGCGACCCGAACCTCACCGCCCCGCAAATCCGCGTGGCCCTCGATCTTGCCCCGCATCCCGAGGGGGGGCATTACCGGGAGGTTTGGCGCGACAGCCCGGCCGATGGCGGGCGCGGGGCGGCCACGAGCATTTTGTTTCTGTTGGCGGCGGGTGAAAGGTCCCATTGGCACAGGGTGGACGCGGCGGAGCTTTGGCTTTGGCAGGGCGGCGCGGCGCTGGAACTTGGCATCGGCGCGCGCTGTCTCAGGCTGGGGCCGGCGCTCGTGGCCGGGGAGAGGGTGCAGGCGGTGGTGCCCGCCGGCGCGTGGCAGGCCGCGCGGCCGTTGGGGGCATGGAGTCTGGTGAGCTGCGTGGTCGCGCCGGCGTTCCGCTTCGAGGGGTTTGAGCTGGCGCCGCCGGGATGGGCGCCGCCAGGCGCGTGAGGGGCGCTACCGGTAATGCCCGTAATGTTCGAGGATTTCGATCCGGTAGCCGTCAGGATCCTCGATGAAGAAGAAGCGCGCCAGTTTCTCGCCATGCCGGTCGAATTGCTTGATGTCCAGCGGGGCGAGTCCGGCCGCGCGCAGGCGCGCATGCTCGCTCTCCAGATCTTCCACCACGAAGGCGAGATGCCCGTAGCCGTTGCCGGGATCGTAAGGTTCGGTGCGGCCGTGATTGATGGTCAGCTCGATTTCGAATGGGCTTTGCGCGTTGCGCAGATAGACCAGGGTGAATGTGTCGAACGCCAGGCGGTGGCTGGGTGTCATGCCGAAGGCGGCCGCGTAGAAGGCGGTGGAGCGCGCTTCGTCCAGCACGCGGATCATCATATGGACGGGTTTGGGCATTTCAGGCCTTGGAGCGGGAAGGGGGGACGCCATGGCGGGGGCCATAGCGCAGGCGCGCGGGCCAGGCCAGGGGGCGGCTTGCCGTGCTGGGAGGGCGCGCCTACATGCAGCGCGTAACACGAGAAGATTGATCCATGTCCACAGCCCCTCAGAGCACGTCCTTCACCTTGTTCCAGCCCGGCACCTTGCAGGATGCGCTGACCGCCAACAGCGTGATCCTCGTGGATGTGCGAGAGCCGGGTGAGTTCGAGGCCGCGCGGATCGAGGGGGCCGTGAATTTGCCGCTTTCCTGTTTTGACCCGGCCGCGCTGCCGGCTGGGGATGTCGTGCTGCTTTGCGGTGTGGGCAAGCGCTCACGCCTGGCCGCTTCGTTGTGCGAGCGCGCGGGCGTGCCCGTTTCCGGCCATTTGCAGGGGGGGCTGGCGGCCTGGATGGAGGCGGGGCTGCCCGTGCTCAGGCGTTGAGGGGCGACAGGGCGCGCACCAGATCGAGAAATGTTGCCGACGCCTTCGGGATGTAACGGTCCTTGTGCTGCACGGCCTGGAATGGGCGCGGGGGCATGAGGATGTTGGCGCGCTTCAACTCTCCCGCCGCCAGCGGGCGGGCGCAGACGAGTGGCGACAGGCAGGCGGTCCCGGCCCCGGCCGCCACGGCCTCGCGCACGGCCTCGTTGGAGGGCAGGCAGAGCGCGATGGTCAGCGAATCCGGGGATATGCCACGCTCGGCCAGGGCGGAGAGAAACGCGTCGCGCGTGCCCGACCCTTCCTCGCGGAAGACCCACTCCGCCTTGCGCAGATCCGCGTTGGTGAGTTTGCGCCCCGTGGCCCAGGGGTGATTTGGCGGGACGATCACGGCCATATGGTCCACCGCCACGGGCGCGACATGCAGTTCCGGCGCCGTTAGGGGGCCTTCGATAAAGCCCAGCTCGGCGTCGCCAGCCTTGATGGCGGAGACGACCTGCCCGGTATTGCCGATGGCCAGGTCGATGGTGAAGCCAGGATGCAGCCGGTGGAATTGCGCGATTGCCCGGGGCAGGTAGTAGCTGGCGATGGTTTGGCTGGCATGCACGGCCAGACGCCCATGCTTGAGCCCCGCATAATCGCGCAGGACGGTTGCGGCCGCCGTGGCGCGGGCCAGCACGGCGCGGGCTTCCTCCAGAAACAGGCGCCCGGTTTCGGTGAGGGCGATGTTCCGCCCGACCCGGTCGAACAACCTGACGCCATGCTGGGTTTCCAGCGTGGCGATGGAGGCGGAGACCGCCGCCTGGGTCAGATGGAGCACGGAAGCGGCGCGGGTGATGTGCTGACGTTCCGCCACGGCGACGAAGATGCGCAATTGCTCCAGGGTCATGGAAAAACCATAAAATAAATTTGTATTTTAGAAAAGAATAATCAGTTTTTAAAATCTCTTCGCGTGACCTAATTCAGTCTTGTCGAAAGGCAGGTAGAGTTATGTTTCCCAGACCGTTTTCCCATCATGAGCATCCGGGCGAGATTGTCCGGCAATTCACGCCAAACTGGTTCACCGTGACGATGGGCACGGGGGTTTTGGCGCTGCTGTTGGACCAGATGCCCGGCCCCGCTTGGCTGCCCGCCTTGGCGGCGGATGTGTGGCGGCTGAACATCGTGCTGTTCTCTTTGTTTTCATGCCTTTATCTGGCGCATTGGCTGTTTTATCCCCGGCAGGCCGCGAAGATTTTCAAGCATTCCGTGGTGCCGATGTTCCTCGGGGCCATTCCGATGGGGCTGGCCACCATCACCAATGGCGTGCTGGTGTTTGGCCATGATCCTCACCTTGCCTTGCGGCTGTGGGAAGTGGATGCGGTGCTGTCGGTTCTGAGCGGATTGGTGGTGCCGTTCGCCATGGTGGTGGGCCAGAAGCATATGCTGGAATCCATGACGGGGGTGTGGCTGCTGCCGATTGTCGCCTGCGAGGTGGCCGGAGCGAGTGGGGCGCTGCTGGCGCCGCATCTGCCGCAAGACGTGGCGGCCAATCTGGTGCTGGCCGGGTATGGGTTGTGGGCGCTCTCGGTGCCGCTGGCGCTGGGGATTTTGACCATCTTGTTCCTGCGGTTGGTTCTGCATTCCCTGCCGCCGGCGGAGTTGGCGGTTTCGTCCTGGCTGGCGCTGGGGCCGCTGGGCACGGGCTCGCTCGGGCTGCTGTTGCTGGGCCATGCGGCGCCCGCCGCGTTCGCGGGGACAAATCTGGCCTTTCTGGCCGATGTGGCGCAAGGCGGCGGCGTGCTCGGCGGGTTGGTGCTGTGGGCTTATGGCGCTTGGTGGTTGGCGCTGGCGGTGGCCATGGTTCTGGCTCACAGGCCGCACCGCTTGCCCTTCAACATGGGTTGGTGGGGCTTTACCTTCCCGTTGGGTGTGTTCATCCTGGCGACCAATGTGCTGGGGACGCAGACGGGCTTGCAGGCTTTCGTTATCGCGGGCCACGTGCTGACGATGATCTTTGTTCTGCTCTGGAGCATGGTCGCGGTGCGGACGTTGCGCGGTGCTTACCATGGCTCGCTGTTTGCCGCGCCTTATATGGCGCCGCGCAGTGCCGCCCGCCTTTGACGACGGCGGAAAGGCTTGGCTGGGAGGAGTGTTGCCCAGTCAGGCCGATGCGGCTAGAAGGGCCGGGCCGGACTCGTAGCTCAGCTGGATAGAGCGTTGCCCTCCGAAGGCAAAGGTCGCGCGTTCGAATCGCGCCGGGTCCGCCAGTTAACCTTATCAATCAACGACTTAGAGTCCTGTTTCTAAGGGGCTCGTGGTGTTGATTTTGTCACGTAAGCACCACGTAAGCAACTGGTGGATTTGTCCTTCGCAGCTTCACCAAAGAGTGGGGATGAGGCTTCGATTCCCCTCGGTGCTCCATTTCATGGCGATCAGAGCGACAAGAGACGGTTCTTTAGTGGCGCTTTTGCTTAGAGGGCTGGGTTTTCGTGGCGCTCGAACCTTGCCGAGCAAGTCCAAATCCTGCCCTCGCAACCAAAATTCATAAAAGAAATCAAACTATTAGGCCGCCACAAGGTGGCCTTTTGCGTATGTGAAACTTTCTTCCGGAATCATACCGGAATCAACCGAGAGAAAACCAAGGCGTGCTCAGGCGTATGCGCAAACGCGGCGCATAGCCTGCGGGGGTTGGCCGAAATGGCGGGTGAATGCTCGGCGCATTCGTTCGGGGTCGTGAAATCCCGTTGATGCCGCGATTTGTTCGATCGGCTCGCGGGAGGACTCGACGCGCTCCCGGGCGACTTCAAGCCTTAACCGTTCCACGGCCCTGGCCGGACTGATCCCGATCTCGCGCGTGAAGGCGCGGGCAAAGTTGCGCGGGCTCATCGCCATGTATGCCGCGAGCCGCTCCACGGTCAGGCGCTCGGAGAGATGGGCGCGCATGTAATCCAACAATGGCGCGAAGGGCGTGGCATCGCTGCCCAGTTCGGCCAGCGCGGAAAATTGCGATTGCCCGCCTGGCCTGCGGTAATAGACGACCATCTGTTGTGCGACATGTTTTGCCACCGCGTCGCCCAGATCCTCCGCGACCAGCGCCAGGGCCAGATCGATTCCAGCGCTGATGCCGGCGGACGTCCAGATCGTGCCGTCGCGGACATGGATGCGATCGGCTTCGACCCGTATTGCCGGAAACAAGCGCTGCAATTCTTCCGCCCGATGCCAGTGGGTCGTTGCCCGTTTGCCGTCGAGCAGCCCCGCTGCGGCCAGCAGAAACGCACCTGAACAGACGCTGCAGAGACGCCGCGTATCCCGGGCGCGGGTACAAAGATAGGCGATGCTCTCATGATGGTGCATCGCCTGTCGGCTGCCATTGCCGCCGACCACGATCAGCGTGTCCATGGCCGGCACGCCATCAGCCCGGAGGCTGTCGAGGGCGAGGCCGGACGAACTGCGGATCGTGCCGCCCTGTATCGAAAGGACCTGGAGACGGTAGGAGCCGGGCGCGAGCCGCTCGGCGATCTCGAACACGGTGGTTGGGCCGGCGGCGTCGAGAATCTGGAAATCCTCGAAGAGGAAGAGGGCAACATTCTTCATCACTGTCAGAAAATGAGGGATCATTGTCATTTGGTCAACCGGCCGGTTCGGGCATGGTTTTGTCAGCATCAGGAGCCTGCCATGAACAACGCGCCATTCCGCATCGTCTTCGCCATCTATCCCGGCATGACCCAGCTCGATTTCACCGGGCCGCATCAGTTTTTCGTGCGCTGGCCCGATAGCGAGGTGATCATCGCCAGCCCCGCCGGGGGCGACGTGCCGAGCGAGGGACTGATTTTTGCTGGAACCAGGCGGCTGGCGGAGATTGACGCCTGCGATCTCATTTGTGTGCCGGGCGGCCGCGGTACGACCGCCACGGCACTGGATATGGCCTTCATTGCCGAGATCCGGCGGTTGGGATTGGCGGCGCGCTATGTCACCTCGGTATGTACCGGCTCGCTGATCCTCGGCGCTGCCGGTCTGCTGGTTGGCCGGCGGGCCGCCTGTCACTGGGCCTGGCGGCATCTTCTGCCACTGTTTGGCGCGATTGCCGATGACGGACGCGTCGTGCGCGATGGAAACATCATAACCGGTGGCGGGGTTACGGCGGGCATTGATTTCGCTCTGGCGGTGCTGGCCGAGATCGGGGGCGTGGAGCAGGCGCAGACCATTCAGCTCGGGCTTGAATATGCCCCCGCGCCGCCGTTCGACGCGGGGCGGCCGGAAGCCGCCCCGGCCGCGATCCTGGCGGCGTATCGGGAACAGATGGC
The DNA here is from genome assembly GCF_050253495.1 of Acidocella sp. Classification (NCBI taxonomy): domain Bacteria; kingdom Pseudomonadati; phylum Pseudomonadota; class Alphaproteobacteria; order Acetobacterales; family Acidocellaceae; genus Acidocella; species Acidocella sp. The sequence continues at coordinate 80,562 of NZ_JBFWIX010000005.1, read as the reverse complement.
GGATATTCTGCCGCGCCGCGAGGAGGAAGCGCGTGAAGCCGCCAACCGCCTCGGTATCGTGCGGGCATGAGAGAGCGTCGCTTACGCCGCACGCCTTAATCAACAGGAAAACTTGCAAGTTTGACTGTTGTTAGGTAAGAGTGAGGGCATGGATCGATCTTCCGGCATGCCCGCGCCTCTCGAAATGGCCGTTACCGAGCTTTCGCTGGCGATCGGCCAACTCTTGCGGCGCCTGCGTGCCGATACCAACCCGGACGGGCTGACATGGTCCCAGACCATGGTGCTGGCACGGCTCGATAAAGCCGGCCCGATGACGACAGCCGATCTCGCGCGGGCAGAGGGGGTTAAGCCGCAATCCATGGGTGCCACTCTCGCGGAATTGGAAAGTGAGGGGCTGGTCTCGCGCCAACCGCATCCGACCGATGGCCGGCAGATTCTGTTCGCTTTGACGGAGGCCAGCATTCAGGCGCGGCATCGGCGCAGTGCCGCGAAACAGAAATGGCTGCTCGAAGCCATGGCCAAACTCACCCCCTTAGAGCGAGAGACGCTCATGTCCGCGGTCGTGCTGATCAAACGTCTGGGTGAGGCGGAATAGGTCGCAGCACGGGCCCAGCCGCAGGTTGGCGCCCAGCCTTTATCTTCTGACAAGGAGCCCTTAATCATGAATTGGCTTCATGACGTGTCTTATCTGTTCGGCGGTGTTTTCCTCGCCAATGCCGTTCCGCATTTCGTCAGCGGCATGATGGGGCAGGCCTTTCAAAGCCCGTTCGCCAAGCCGCCGGGGCAGGGGCTTTCCTCTTCCACCGTCAATGTGCTTTGGGGATTTGCGAACCTTGTCTTGGCCTATCTGCTGCTTATTCGCGTAGGCAATTTCAATCTGCATGCCGCCGATCAGGTCATCGCCGCCGGCGCGGGCGTGCTGCTGATCGGCCTGTTTTCCGCCCGCACATTCGGGCGTTTCCACGGTGGCCATTCGCCGAAGCATTCATAACGCATGCCCCAAGGCCCGGCCTCGGAAGATGTCGCGAAGGATGCGCAGCTCGATCCCGCGGTATGGAGAATTGCCGCCGTCGCCTTGTTTGGCGGTCTGCTGGCGCAACTCGATGCCACCATCGTCAATGTCTCCCTGTCGAGCCTGGCTGCGGATCTGCACGTAAGTTTCTCAATCATTCAGTGGGTCACCAGCGGTTATCTTCTGGCATTGGCCCTGGCTCTGCCGTTAAACGGATGGCTGGTCGGCCGCATTGGCGCGAAATCGCTTTATCTTTGGTGTTTCGCGGGTTTCACCTTGTCCTCGGCGCTGTGCGGGCTGGCCTGGTCGGCGGATGGCTTGATCGCGTTCCGCGTTTTTCAGGGCATCAGCGGCGGGCTGCTCGCCCCCATGGCGCAGATGATGATCGCCAAAGCGGCCGGCAGGCACATGGCGCGTGTGGCTGGGTACATGGCGCTGCCGGTTCTGCTGGCGCCGGTCTTTGGCCCGATCATTGCCGGCGCCATCCTGCAATATGCGTCATGGCGCTGGCTTTTCCTGGTCAATTTACCAGTCGGCGCGCTCGCCTTCCTGTTGGCCATTCGGTTCCTGCCGCGAGACCGGGAAGAGCTCACCCGCAAGAAGCTGGACTGGCTTGGCCTTGCATTGCTGTCACCCGGATTGGCGTTGTGCCTCTACGGCGCGGACAAGATCGGGCGGACGACCGGTCGTGCGACCCTCGCTGCCGGGATCATCATGACTGCCGGTTTTCTTTGGACGGCGCGGCGCAAAGGCGATGCGGCGTTGGTTGATCTGCGATTGTTCAAGAGCCGGGTGTTTTCGGCCGCAATCGTGACGCAGTCCCTCTCGAACGGCGTGCAGTTCGCGGGGCAGATGCTCATCCCCGCCTTTCTGATTCAGGCTTGCGGCCGCGCCCCCGCCGAGATGGGCTGGATGCTGGCGCCACTCGGGCTGGGCATGATGGTGACCTATCCGCAGATGGGTGCGCTGACCGACAGGTTTGGCATCCGTGCCCTATCGGCGGGCGGTGCGCTGCTGGGTTGCATGGCCACGCTGGCGTTTCTTTATCTGGCGCTCCATGGGCTCAACCTGTTCATCCTCATCCCCGCGCTGTTTCTGCGGGGCTTGGGCATGAGCGCCGTCGGCTTGCCATCCATGACCGCTGCGTATGCCGCTATCTCCAAGCAAGATCTGCCCATGGCAACCACCTCACTGAACATCGCTCAGCGTCTCGGCGGGCCGATCATGACAACGCTTTGCGCGACTTTCCTCGCCTGGCGGCTGGGGGCACATGGTTCCGGCCCCGCGGTGGCGACCGCTTACGCCTGGGCCTTTCTGCTTCTTTCCATATTTCAGGTCGCTGTTTTCCTTGCCGCACGCCAGTTGCCGCGCCGTTTGGACGATGTCAGACGTGTTGAAAGATAGACAAGAAGTTTGTGGGCATTTCGCCTAATACCATGGTTCAGCCTTAAATCTGCGAGACACCGCCATCCACGAACGGCTCCGCGCAGACAACGTAGCTGGACTCCTCGCTGGCTAGATAGAGCGCCGCGGCGGCTTTGTCGCGGAACGCCTGAAGCTCTTCCGGGCTGCGATGCCGACCGATCAGGGACGTGTCGAGCTTGGATAGTGCCTCTCTGGATCGACCTTTTTAGAGGTGCCCGTCAGGAAGGAGTGCGGCCGTTGGGGTCACTGTGATGTTTGCCGGCCGTCCTACTGCCAATTGCGCCGGGTCGCCGCCGCCAGATTGGAGCGGATGACCTGCCTGTGGACGGGGGCAATTATCCCGAGATAAATCCTGCCAGTGAGGTTGTGGCACCGTACAACGGTTGTTGCGACTAGTTCGTCCCTTTCGCCATCGCGAACAGGCCGCAGCAGCAGCGAGATGCGGAAATCGAGGTGGCGATCATCCTCGCCCAACACGATTTCCGCATCGGATTGTGCGATGATCCGGAAGAAGTCGATATGGTTCTTTCCTGCGGCTACCGCATTTTGCTGAAGCTGCCGTGAGGATCTGACACCCAGTGGACGCATGGCCACGTCTCGAATCGACAGAAGCACGCGGAACCAGGGAGCGGGGTGGCCAAGGACACTTCGGGCCAAAGTTTCGATGCCACGCGCCGCGTCCGTCTTTGTTATCTCAACAGCAAAGGCATCGGCAAGATCGGCGCCGGGCAGCCAACTGGAGATGGCGCTATTGGACGGGCAGTGGACCTGACGAATACGCTTCCTCATCGTTGACTGCTCCTTGCATGTGCGACGGACTCCTTAACGGAGGGGGGGGTGTTCCGGGCCTGTGCGATGTCCCGCGACCTCGCGGCTATATTGGCGGGGCGAGCGGTGCATGAGGCGCTTGAAGGTCGCGCTGAACGATTTCTCCGACTCGTAGCCCAAGGCGGAACTGATCTCGGCTAAAGACTGGCGGGATGTGGTCAGTTTCTCGGCGGCCTGTAACATGCGCCACCGTGTCAGATAGGCCATTGGCGTTATCCCTGCGACATCCTTGAACCGCAGGGCGAAAGCGGTGCGTGACATGCCCGCTTTCCTGGCTAATGTATCGATCGTCCAGCGATGCTCAGGCGCGCGATGCATGGCGTCGATCGCCGCTCGCAATCTCACGTCGGCAAGAGCGAAGAGCCAGCCGGATGCCGTGCTCGGCTTCTGGGACAAATGGACACGCAAGGCCTGGACTAGGATCATCGTCGCCAGTTGTTGCGCAACAACAAAATCCCCAGGCATGCCTTCCGACATTTCCCTGCGCATACGCTCGACGCACCAGCGCAACATCTCGCTGTCGGCGCTGTCCCTGATATGCAGGAGCGACGGAAGCGTCTCCAAAAGCAGGTCGGCCTGCCCTCCCGACAGCAGAAAATATCCTCCGATGCTCAGGAAATCGCCGCCACCGCCATACGTCATGATGCGCCCGTTCGACACCGGAGCCAGGATGTCGCGAACATCGACCGGTGTGACCGCGGGATCGCTCGAGATCCGGAACGCCTTGCCATGCGGAAGCAAGAAGCACTCGCCCGCGTGGACGCGGACTGGCTCGGGCGCGTTCTCGAGAGATACCCAGCAGGCGCCGGAGATGACCGCATGGAATTTGATCCCCTCATGCCGTCCGAACTGCACCGCGAAATCGCCGCCAGCGTCGAAGCCGCCCGAGACGTAGCTACGCAGTTTCAAAAGGGAAAGAATGTCTGACAAGGGGTCCATACTGTCGGCTCTGAACGAATGAATACTGTAAATGAATTTATAGAGGTTAATCGTTCAACATCCAGCCCTTATCTTTGACTCGATGCTGAAGGAGATCTGCAATGCATGTTTTCGTGACAGGAGCCACCGGCTGGGTTGGATCAGCGGTGGTCGATGAGTTGATCGCTACCGGGTATCAGGTAACCGGTTTCGCGCGCTCCGACAGGAGTGCGGAGACGTTGTCGGCGACCGGAGCCTCGGTGGTGCGGGGCAAGATCGAGGATCTCGGTGTGCTGCGCGCGGCGGCGGCCGAGGCTGACGGAGTCATCCATACGGCGTTCAATCACGACTGGTCGCGCTTTGCGGAGAACTGCGCCGCCGACAAGGCGGCGATCGAGGCGATGGGGGCGGCGCTGGAGGGCACAGACAAGCCCTTGATCGTGACCTCAGGCGTGGCGCTGCTGGCGCCGGGACGGTTGGCGACGGAAGAAGATGCCGCACCGCCGGTGACCGACAGCTTCCCGAGGGCATCCGAAGCGATGGTCGAGGCTCTGAAGGCGCGAGGCTTGCGGGCCTGTGCCGTGCGGCTTGCGCCGTCCGTGCACGGCGTGGGCGATCATGGCTTCGTGCCCCGTCTGGCGGGCATCGCCCATGACAAGGGTGTCTCGGCCTACATCGGCGAGGGATGGAACCGTTGGCCCGCCGTCCATCGCCGCGATGCCGCGCGCCTGTTCTGTCTGGCGCTCGACCGGCCCGAGGCTGGCCCGTTCCATGCTGTCGCCGAGGAAGGTGTGGCGCTCAAGGACATCGCCGAGGTAATCGGGCGTCAATTCGACCTTCCGGTTGAGAGCGTCGCCGTCGGTGACGCGCAGGCCCAATTCGGCTGGTTCGCGCCCTTCGTTGGTCTCGATGCGCCGACCAGCAGTGCACGCACGCGCGAAGTTTTTGGGTGGGCGCCAAAGGAACGCGGTCTGCTCGCCGACTTGACCGACCCGGCCTATTTCGCCGGCTGAACGTCTGATCCGCCAAGCAACGGGAGAGCAATATGCGTGTCTTCGTGACGGGCGCCACGGGCTTCATTGGCTCGGCTATTGTGCGGGAATTGATCTCATCGGGCCACGAAGTAAGAGGCCTTGCGCGATCGTCGGAAGCGGCAAAACGGCTGGAGGCGGCGGGGGTGGGTGTTGCCCGTGGAGCCGTCGACAGTCTTGACGTGCTGTGCCGTGAGGCCAGACGAGCAGACGGCGTGATCCACACCGCTTTTTTTCATGCCCTGTCGCACATGGCGTTCTCTACGCGCCTGCGGGTTCTTCTGGGCGGTGTTCCCTCGGACATCGTTGGTCGGTTCACCGCCGCGGCCGTGGGCGCCGATCGTAGGGCGATCGAGACTATGGGCAGCGTTCTGGACAAGGGCGCGCCGCTGATCGCGGCATTTCCGACCATGGCGCTCAAGGCTGGACGGATCGTAGAGGAGACTGACGCAGTGGACCCTGCATCCGTTGGCGGCGGCAGGGCCGGGACGGAACAGGCGATATGCAGGCTTGCCGGGAGCGGCCTTCGCGCGGCGACGATCCGCCTGCCGCCCTCGGTTCATGACGAGACGAAACAGGGGCTAGTGACGCAACTGATCGCCGCGGCGGGCAGGACGAATATCTCTGCCTATATCGGCGCAGGCAACAATCGCTGGTGCGCCGTCCACCGCCAAGATGCCGCGCGGTTATTCGTCAAGACGTTAGAGTGCGGTGAGCCGGGCGCGCATTATCACGCCATCGGCGAAGAGCCGATCACGCTGCGGACCATCGCCGAGACCATCGGCATGGCTACAGGCGTATTTGCTAAATCGTTATCGGCGAAAGAGGCCGCAAAGCATTTCGGATGGCTCGCCGCCTTCATCGGCACCGACAATCCGGTCGCGAGCCGAATCACGCAAGAGGCGCTCGGTTGGTCGCCAACTGGGCCGGGGCTCCTGGCTGACGTAGGCGCGATGATGGCATCTCGGCCGCGTGCCTGATTTCGATCAGGCAGGGCAGGAGCGGTGCACCGGTTATCGTTTTGATTCACGCCGTCAGTCTCGATCTCTCCTTTTGGGAGAAGCAGATCCAGGATCTGGCGGAAGGCCGCGATGTCATCGCCGTCGATCTACCCGGGCATGGGCAGTCGGCCAGCCTGCCGCAGGATTGGAGCATCAGTGGTGTCTTCGCCGGTCTCGTTGCCGTTCTTGACGAGGCAGAAGTGAATTCGGCGCATTTGGTCGGCTTGTCCTTTGGTGGCATGAGCTGCATGAGTCCGATGGCGATTTCTCACCCGGACCGCGTCCGTTCTTTGACCATTTTTGGCGACTGCAGGGACCTTTCCCGATGAGGCGCGTGAGGCCATGAAACAGCACACAGCGCTTGCACAATCGCAGGGCATGGGGGCGATCACCCCGTTCGTTTCATATTGGGTCGCCAACGCAACATCACAAAACCGGCCTGACATCATTGATCGCGTTTCGCGGAACCTGCGCCGGCTCAATCCCGCGGTCTATGCCTTGATCTGGCGCATGATTGCCGACTTTGTCGTTGTGCAACGATTGAGCGCGGTATCCTGCCCGACCCTGGTCCTCGTCGGTGATAGTGATGATATGAATACGCCGGGGGCGGCGCATCTGATTCCGCTTGACCTGCCATCGGAAACGGCAGAAAGGCGAGTGTCTGGAAGGAAGACGTGGCTAGGAAGCAAGCCATTCAGAAACCGCGTTATTTACCTTGTCCGGCTGCTCGAGCATGATTCCATGTCCGCCATTGATCGTCAGTTCGCTGAGGTTCTCGCAGTCTTCTCGCATCGGCTCTGCCAGCCGGCTGCGGGTCGTATCGCAGACCGTATCGTTCGTCGCATGAATGAAGAGCACGGGCAGAGAAAGCCTGCCAAAATTTGGCGCTTCTGCAGCATAGGCGATATTTGCCTCGTCGTTCATGTACCAAGCATTGGCGCCGGCGAAACCCGTTTTCGCGAAGGCTGCGGCGAGCTGGTCGAAGTCATCATTCGACAGCAAGGTTTTCTCTTGCGATGTGACAGGCGCACGGTGGGCAGCGCCAAACCAGCCACCCTGAAGACAGATATTGGCCGTAAAGGCGGGGATACCCAGCTCACGCGCAGGGGCCTTCCGATAAAGCATAGTCAGCGTAGCGATGACATCTACTTCGAATTCACGGGAAGCGCGGGTGAAATGCTGCCGATAGAAAAGCCAATAATCCCACTGCCCGACGGGGAAGTGGTGCCTCGGGTAGACTTCGCGATCGATGAGAGGCATTAGGTTCGGCAGCGCAAAGCCACGCGACAAATAAGGTACACATAGGTTGACGACGCCTCGGCATCGCGCGGCATGATGCGACGCCATAGACCAGGCAACCGCGCTTCCCCAGTCATGACCCACCCACACGGCGGGCGTGCCGCCGAGCGCATCGTGCAGATCGACCATGTCTGCGACGAGTTCCCGAACCGAATAGGCTGAGATGGAGTCCGGCCGCGATGACTCCCCATAGCCTCGCATATCCGGTGCAACACAGCGCCAGCCCAACGCGGAAAAATGCTCCATCTGGGCGCGCCAGACCAACCCGATTTCGGGCCAGCCATGGAGAAAGATCATTAGCGGACCGTCGCCCGGACCAGCCTCGATCCACGCGGTTCGGTGACGCTGCGTCTCGATGCGACGCTGAGTGACATTCATGGCGCTCACCGCAGCAGATCGGGTTGTGTGGTTATGAGGAATTTCCAGTCCGAGAGTGCCGCGCGCCGATGCGGCGCGGCTTGTTCTGCATAGGCCGCGCTTTCAAGAATTCTACGAAGGACTTCAAAGCTTGCATAACGGACGACGACGATATCATCCCAGGCTTCGCCGTCCGCTCCGACCAGAACGCCGCGGTAGAGGTGTGGGTAGAAGCGGGAGTGCGAACCGTAAAGCGTTGATTCAAAAAGAGAAGCTGGTTTTTTTGGAGGTCCGGGCGGGAATCGAACCCACATTCGCGGATTTGCAGTCCGCTGCATCACCACTCTGCCACCGGACCGGCTTGGTGCGGCCCCTATATCCCCGGCTGTGCCGTGCCGGTCAAGCCGCCTTTCATGTCTGGGTGGTAATTCTCCGGTGCGGGGGGTGGGCGGCGCGGTTGAGTTTGATGGCGGGCCGCCGCTATAAGGGCCATACTTGCGAAGTGGAAGGGTGCCATGGCTGATACGGATTCTCTGGCGGTAGCTCGCGATTATATGGTGGATTCGCAGGTCCGCCCCAACCACGTGCACGATCTGCGGATAACGGGCGCCATGCGCGTTCTGCCGCGCGAGGCCTTTATTCCCGCCGGCGGGCTGGCCTATGCCGACGCCGACCTGCCTTTGGGCGGCGGGCGTTACATGCTGAAGCCGATGGTCGCCGGGCAGCTCGCCCAGCTCACGCTGGAGAAAAATCCGGCGCATGTGCTGGTGGTCGGCGCTGGCAGCGGTTATCTCGCCGCGGTGCTGAGCTTGGCGGGCGTCGATGTCGTGGCGCTGGAGGAGGAAACCCGCCTCATGGGCACGGCCTTGGCGGCCCATGCGCCGCAGGTGCAGGCCGTGACCGGGACGCTGGAGGCGGGTTGGCCGGCGGGCGGGCCGTATGATGCCATCGTCATCGAGGGCGCGGTGCTGGATATTCCCCCGGCGCTGGCCGCGCAGCTTGCCCCTGGCGGGCGGGTGATCGCCATTCTGGCCGATGAGGCGGCCCCCGGCGGGTTGGGCCGCATCGCGGTGGCGGAGCCCGCGGGCGGCGGTTATGCCCATGTCGAGCTGTTTGACTGCACGTCCCGTTTATTGCCGCAATTCGCACCCGCTCCGGCTTTTTGCTTCTGAGCATGGCGGGCCGCCTCTTGCCACGCGCGCGCTGGGTTTCGGGCATGGCGCTGGGGGCGGTTCTGCTGCCCGCCGCCGCAACCGCCGCCCCGCCCGCGACGCTGACACAGGCGCTCGTTTCGGCTTATTACAATAATCCCACCTTGCAGCAGCAGCGCGCCACGTTGCGCCAGACCGATGAAAACGTGCCTACCGCCCTGTCCGGCTGGCGCCCGACCGTCACCGTGAATGGCGAATATGGCCGGGTGACGGGATCCGAGAAATACGGCACATCCTCTTTCGACGAAACCACCCAGCAATATGTGAACAGCTCCACCAAGGTGCCGGAAAATGGCACCCAGAAGGTCGCGCAGATCACAGTGACCCAGCCGATTTATCAGGGCGGCAAGGTCACCGGGCAGACACGCCAGGCCAAGAACGATGTCTATGCCGCCCGCGCCCAGCTTTTCTCGCAGGAGCAATCGGTCTTTCAGCAGGTGGTGCAGGCTTATGTCGCCGTCGTGGCCGACATGCAGCTTCTGGCCCTGCAACAGAGCAATCAGCAGGTTCTGACGCAGCAATTGCACGATACCCAGACCCAGTTCAATCTGGGCGAGATCACCATGACATCGGTGGCGCAGGCTCAGGCCTCGCTGGCGGCGGCAAAGCAGCGCGTCTCGGTGGCGCAAGGCAATCTGCGGATCGCGCGCGATAATTTCCGGCAGGTCGTGGGGGACTATCCGGCGGACAAGCTGGCGCCGCCACAGCCCTTGATGTTGCCGGTGGATAACGCCAAACAGGCTGGCGCCGTGGCGGTGCGCAACAATCCGGACGTGGTCGCCGCCCAGTTTAGCGATGCCGCCGCGAAGGATGGGGTGGATGTGGCCTTCGCCGCGCTGATGCCCCAGCTTTCCCTTCAGGCTTCGGCCTATGACGAGGCGGGCAGTTCCGGTCAGAACAATTTCACCCGCGGGGCGTCGTTCATCGGCCAGTTGAGCGTGCCGCTTTATCAGGGCGGGCAGGAATATGCGGCGATCCGTCAAGCCAGGGCCAAGGAGCAGGCGGCTTTTGCGGCGGTGCTCGTGGCCCAGCGCAAGGCCTATGCCGGCGCGGCCCAGGCCTGGGAGGGTTTGACTTCGTCGCGCTCGTCCATTCTGTCCATCAATGCCGAGATCAAGGCCAACGCCATCGCGCTGGACGGCACGGAGCGCGAGGAGCTGGTGGGCACCCGCACGACGCTGGATGTGTTGAACGCGCAGCAGACTCTGCTGGATTCCCAGATCCTGCAGGTGCAGAATATCTCGCAAATGGTGAATTATTCCTATGCCGTGGCGGCGTCCATCGGGCGGTTGACCGCGCGGGATCTGGGCTTGCCCGTGCATGAATATGACGACAAGAAATATTATGACGCCGTGAAATATGCCGGGTTCGGCACGGGGGGCGCGGCCGACCAGGATGCCGGCATCGCGCCGGATGGGGCGATGCTGGGCGCACCACCCACCCCGCCGGTGGTACCGGTTTCAAGCCCGGGGCAGAAGGCGCCATGAAGGAGGCAGGATGAGCGAAGGCGACGGTATTTCAAACCGCTCCGGCCCGGCCAGCGCGGCGGAACCCTCGATGGAGGAGATTTTGGCCTCCATCCGGCGGATCCTGTCCGACGAGGAAGCCGCCTCGGCGCGGCCGCACGGCGAGGATGAGGAAGTGGTGCTGAACGCCAGCATGCGGGTCTGCGAGCCGGAGCCGCCTGTTTCCGCCACGGCGCCACCGGCACCGGACACGGCACCGGACACGGCACCGGCGGACATGGCACCGGACATGACGCTGGATGAACCGGCCCCCACCCTCGCCGCGCCGGTGCATTTCGCGTCGGAACCGGCTTTTGGGAGCTTGCCCCCCACGCCGCGGGAAGCGGACCCGCCGCCGATGCAGGCACAATCGTTTCCCGCGCCGGAGCCGTTCATATCCGAGCCTTTCATGTCTGTTTCGTCTGCGCCAGCCCCGGACATGTTTGGCGAGGCGGCACCGTTCGATCAGCAGGCGCCCATGTTCGAGGCCGGGCCCTCCTTCATGACGTCTCCCATGCAGACCATGGCCCCAGTGGAGCCAGGGTTCACGCCCGACATCACCATCCAACCCCCCAGTCCGGCGGCGGAGCCGCCGATGGCCGAGTTTGCGCCGGCACCGGCGCTTGAGCCAGAGCCAGAGAAGGAACAGATCATGGAAGAGCAAGTGCAAGGCCCGGCGGGACTGGTCGACGATCAGGCCGTTTCGGAGATCAGCAACTCCATCGGCGCGCTGGTGCGCAGTGTGAGCACCGAACGCTCCGCCAGCATCGGCCGCCCTGGCATCACCATCGAGGATATTGTCCGCGAGGAGGTCAAGCCGGTGCTCAAGGCTTGGCTGGACACGCATTTGCCGAGCTTGGTGGAGCGTGTGGTGCGCGCTGAGATCAACCGTGTGATGGACCGCGCCCAGGGCTGATCCGTCTTTCACGCGTCAGGATGCGGCCGCTTTCCGGCGGCCGTTTTTTTTCTTAAATACGCGCGCCCCCGCATGGGGCGCGGAGGTTTTTTACGTGACGACACTGGACAAGACTTTCGAGCCGGCTTCTTCCGAGGCACGGCTTTATGCTGGTTGGGAAGCTTCGGGCGCGTTTGCCGCGCATCCTGAAAACCCGGCCAAGCCCTACACCATCATGATCCCGCCGCCGAACGTGACGGGCAGCCTGCATGTGGGCCATGCGCTGACCATGACGTTGCAGGATATTCTTGTCCGGTTCCGGCGCATGCAGGGGCGCGACGTGCTCTGGCAGCCAGGCACCGACCATGCGGGCATCGCCACGCAGATGGTGGTGGAGCGGTTGCTGGACAAGGAGGGCGTGTCCCGCAAGGAGCTGGGGCGCGAGACGTTCCTCTCCCGCGTGTGGCGGTGGAAGGCCGAGTCCGGCGGCAATATCACCCGGCAATTGCGTCGCCTGGGCGCCTCGCCGGATTGGGCGCGTGAACGCTTCACCATGGATGACGGGCTTTCCGTGGCGGTGCGCGAGGTGTTCGTGCGGCTGTTCGAGGACGGGCTGATCTACCAGGACAAGCGGCTGGTGAACTGGGATACCCAGTTGCAGACCGCGATTTCCGATCTTGAGGTGGAGAGCCGGGATACCAAGGGAAATATGTGGTATATCCGCTATCCGGTTGAAGGTGGCGAGGCGATCACCGTCGCCACCACCCGGCCGGAGACGATGCTGGCCGATACCGCCGTGGCGGTGCACCCGGAGAATGAAACCTTCAAGCATCTCATCGGCCGGCATGTGGTGCTACCGCTGACGGAGCGGAAAATCCCCATCGTCGCGGATGAATATGCCGACCCTGAGAAGGGCACGGGGGCCGTGAAAATCACGCCCGCCCATGATTTCAACGATTTCGAGGTCGGCAAGCGCCATGGGCTGGCCATGCCCTCGATGCTCGACAAGCAGGGGCGTGTCACGCTGGCCGAGCTGGGGGAGGTGCCTGAGTTCGTGCGCTCGCTGGAGGGGCTGGAGCGTTTCGCGGCGCGCAAGCTGGTCGTGGCGGAGCTGGAGGCGCGCGGGCAATTGGTGGAGGTGAAGCCGCACCCGCATATGGTTCCCTATGGCGACCGTTCAGGCACGGTGATCGAACCGTTCTTGACCACCCAATGGTATTGCAACGCCCATGTTCTGGCCCAGCCCGCCATCGAGGCGGTTGAGGAAGGGCGTGTCCAGTTCGTGCCCAAGCAGTGGGAAAACACCTTCTTTGCCTGGATGCGCGACATTCAGCCCTGGTGCATTTCCCGCCAGCTTTGGTGGGGGCACCGGATTCCGGCCTGGTATGACGAGGCGGGCAAGGTGTATGTGGCGCGCACCGAGGAAGAGGCCCAGGCCCAGGCCGGGGCGGGTGTGCGCCTGACCCAGGACGAGGATGTGCTGGATACCTGGTTCTCTTCCGCCCTCTGGCCATTCTCGACGCTGGGCTGGCCGGAGCGGACGCCGGAACTGGCCAAATATTATCCGACCGACACATTGGTGACCGGCTTCGACATCATTTTCTTCTGGGTGGCCCGGATGATGATGATGGGGCTGCATTTCATGGGCGATGTGCCGTTCCGCACCATCTATATTCACGGGTTGGTGCGCGACGAGAAGGGGCAGAAAATGTCCAAGTCCAAGGGCAATGTCCTGGACCCGCTGACGCTCATCGATAAATTCGGCGCCGATGCGCTGCGCTATTCCGTGGCCGCCGCCGCGGGCCAAGGGCGCGATGTGAAGCTGGGCGAGAAGATCGTCGAGACCAACCGGGGCTTTATCACCAAAATCTGGAACGCCGCGCGCTTTCTGGAAATGAACGGGGTGAAGCCGAACCCGGATTTCAAGCCGTGGGATGCGAAATTGCCGCTCTGCCGCTGGGTGCTGGCGCGCGCGAACGAGGCGGTCGAGGCCGCGACCGCCGGGCTGGAGGCGTATCGCCCGAATGATTATGCCACCGCCTGCTATCGCTTTGCCTGGGGCGATGTGTGCGACTGGTTTATCGAGCTTGCCAAGCCCGGCTTCGCCAGCGAGGACGCGCGGGAGATCCGCGACACGGCGGCCTATGTGCTGGGGGTGCTGCTGCGGCTGATGCACCCGCTGATCCCGTATGTGACCGAGGAGCTGTGGGACCATTTCGGCTATGGCGCGCCGTGTTCGCTGATCTCCGCCGCCTGGCCGGAGACGGTGCGGGTGAACGGCGCGGATGCGGCGGCGGCGGAGCTGAACTGGCTGGTGGGGCTGATTTCGGAAATCCGCACCGTGCGCTCCGAAATGAACGTGCCGCCCTCGCAGAAATCCCCGGTGTTTTTACAGGACGCGGCGCCGGAGACGCTGGAGAGGGCACAAGGCTGGTTCGAGGCGATTTCCCGTCTGGCCCGTGCTTCCGAAATCGGGGCGCTCAATGGCCCGGTGCCGCGGAATGCCGCGCAGGCGGTGCTGGGCGAGGCGACGATCATCCTGCCGCTGGAAGGGTTGATCGATCTGGAGGCGGAGAAGAAGCGGCTGGCGGCGGCGCTGGCCAAGGCCGAGGGCGAGTTGAAGAAGGTGCGGGCGAAGCTGGCCAATGCGGAGTTCGTCGCCCGCGCGCCGGAGGCGATTTTGGACGAGCACCGGGACCGCGAGGAGAGTTTCACCAACGAGGTGGCGCGCCTTGGCGCCGCGCTGGCGAGGCTGGCATGATGGTGCGGGCCCTCCGCCCGGAGGACCGGGCCGGGTGGGAGGCGCTCTGGCGGGGCTATCTGAGCTTTTATGAGCAGGCGCTGGCACCGGAGGTGACCGACACGCTCTGGGCGCGCTTCTTCGACCCCGCCGAGCCGGTGAACGCGCTGGTGGTGGAGGAAAATGGCGCGTTGCTGGGGCTGGTGCATTACATCTTCCACCGCAATACCTGGATGACCGGCGATGTGTGCTATCTGGAGGATCTGTTCACCGCCGAGGCCGCGCGGGGCAGGGGCGTTGGCCGGGCATTGATTGAGGCGGTATATGGGCGCGCCCGTGAGGCGGGATGCGGTCGGGTTTACTGGCTGACGCACGAGACCAACAAGACCGCCCAGGCGCTGTACGACAAGCTGGCGGACAAGCCCGGTTTCATTCAGTATCGCAAGCTGGTGTGAAGGGAAGGTGAGTCGGTTGGGCGGGGATGAATAATGTTCTGATCTTGCTGATGCTGGTTCTGGCCGCGCTGCTGGAGGTGGGGGGCGACGCGCTGGCGCGCACGGCGCTGCATGCCCATGCGCTGCCGGTGAGGATCGGGTTTTTCGGCGCCGCCGCGCTGGTGCTGTTCATTTATGGCGTGGCGGTGAATCTGCCGCCCTGGGATTTCGGGCGTCTGCTGGGCGTTTATGTGGCGTTGTTCTTCGTCGTGGCGCAGCTCGTCAATCTGTTCGTTTTCGGCGTGCGGCCAGCTCCCCCGGTCATGGCGGGCGGTATCTTGATCGTCGCGGGCGGATTGTTGATGACCTTCTGGAAGGTCTGAATTCTCGCGGGGCCTGGAGGCGGGATCCTGGCTCTGGCAATGGCTCTTTTGGGCGTCCCCCAGGCCCCGCGAAATTTTCGAAGGTTCAGCTTTCTCGCAGCCCGTAGAGCGCGAGGACACGGTGCATCCAGTCCAATATGGGATCGTTCTCGGGCAGTAAGGCGGTGGAGGAGGTCAGCATGCCCCATTGCAACGCGCCAAAGACGATATGGTCCGCCCAGTTGGGGGCGTCTCCGGCGATGAAATCCTGCGTGGAGACCAGGCGGTGGAGCGGTTTCAGCGTGGCGTGAAAAACCTGTGTCGCGGCGGGGCGGGCGGCGTCGATCTCCTCGATGCCGCGCTTGAGCATCGCCTCGCGCGTTTGCCGGAAATAAGGTTGATCCTCGGGCACCAGACGGCGGTAAATATCGCCCAGCACCATTGCGGCGATGGCCGGGTGCAGGATGGTTTCCGTCCAGCTCTTGATGAACATGATGAGCGCCTGGGAAGGGGGCTCGCCAAAGAGCGAATCTTCGTTGGGGTAGGTGCGCTCCAGATATTCGGCGATGATCTGGCTATCGGACACGATATTGGCGCCATCGAGCAGAACCGGCACCTTGTCCTGGCCGGACGCGGCGATGGCCGCCTTGTCCGTGAAATGCCAGGGGATGGTTTCATATTCGAGATTCTTATGCGCCAGCGCCAGCTTCACCCGCCAGCAATAGGGGCTGAAGCGTGTGCCGTCCGCCGCGGCGAGGTCGTAAAGCCGTCGTTTCATCGCGCCGTCTGCCCGAACAATATTGTCTTCGCGTCCTCGGAAACGGTGGGCGTACCGTTGACCTCCTTGGCTTTCTCATAGGCGCGTTGCACGGCGGGGCGGGCGGCCATGCGCGTGAACCAGGCGTGCAGATGGGGGAAATCCTCCAGCCTTTGCTTCTGGCGTTCATGCGGCACGACCCAGGGGTAGCTCGCCATGTCCGCGATGGAATAATCGCCCGCGATATAGTCCTTGCCTTCGAGCTGCTTGTTCAGCACGCCATAAAGCCGGTTGGTTTCCTTGATGTAACGGTCCATGGCGTAGGGAATGCGCTCGGGCGCATATTGCACGAAATGGTGATTCTGCCCGGCCATGGGGCCAAGCCCGGCCATCTGCCAATAGAGCCATTGCAGCGTCTCGAAGCGTGAGCGGGTCTCCTTGGGCAGGAAAAGGCCGGTCTTGTCCGCCAGATATTCCAGAATGGCGCCGCTTTCGAAAAGGCCGAGCGGCGCCCCGCCATCGGCGGGCGCCATGTCGCGGATGGCGGGGATACGGTTATTCGGCGCGAAGGCCAGGAAATCCGGGTTGAACTGTTCGCCCTTGGAGATGTTGACGGGAAAGATCTTGTAATCCAGCCCCGCTTCTTCGAGGAAGATGGTGATCTTATGCCCGTTCGGCGTGGTCCAGTAATAAAGCTCGATCATTGCAACGCTCCTTATGCCAGCGCCTTGGAGGCCAATTCATATGTGTTGTGGCTGAGATGTTCACGCGCCAGGATCCGTTCAAGCTCCGCCTTCATCAAGTCCTGCCGGGCCGGGTCGAACCGGCGCCAGAGGCCGAGCGCCGTGACCAGCCGCGCCGCGATCTGCGGATTGCTTTCATCCAGCCGCAGAACGAAATCCGCCAGCAGCCGGTAGCCGGCGCCGGATCGATCGTGAAACCGGGCCGGATTGGCGGTGAAGGCGCCGATGAGCGCCCGCACGCGGTTGGGGTTGCGTAGATCCATGGCCTTGTGCGTGGCCAGGGCCTGCACGCGGGCCAGCGTGTCCGGCGCGCTGCTGCGCGCCTGGACGGAGAACCATTTATCCAGCACGAGCGGCGTGCCGCTCCAGCGTTCGTGGAAAGCGTGCAGCGCCTGGTCCCGTTCCGCGCCGGGCATGTCCACCAGATTGGCCAGGGCGGCCAGCTTGTCGGTCATGTTTCCCGCCGCCGCGAATTGCGCGGCGGCCAGGCCGGTGCCGTCCGCGGCGGTGAGGTATCCAAGGGCGGTGTTGCGCAATGCCCTGGCCGCCATGGCCGGGCCGGACACATCCTCCGGCGCGTGGGATCCATAGGTCTGGTAAGCGGCGTGGAAGGCCGGTTTCAGCGCTTGGCCCAGCGCCTGGCGCGTGGCTTGGCGCACGGCGTGGATGGCGTCCGGATCGACGGTTTTCATCTCGTCCGCCAGCAGGGTCTCCATGGGCAGGATCAGCGCCTCGGCGGCGAAGGCCGGGTCTTGAGCGGCATCGCCCAGAGTCGCGGCGAAGGCGTCTTGCAGCCCCGCATCCAGCGTGAAGGGCAGGCCCGCCTGATGGGCGGCCACCGCATCCAGCAGGGCGGTGGCGGCATATTGCTGCAAAGCGTCCCAGCGGTTGAAGAGGTCGCTGTCATGCGCCGCCAGAAAAGCGAGGCGGTCGCGGCCTTGGCCCTTCAGCTTGATGGGCGCGGAGAAATGCCGGAACAGCGAAACCGCCTTGGGCGGACGCGGGAGCTTGAAATGGAAACTCTGCTCTGCCTCGCGCAGCAGCAGGGTTTCGGCATGCATGTCCCGCCCGGTTTCGTCCAGCAGCCCCATGGCGACGGGGATGAGAAGCGCGCGCTTGTCCGCCTGGCCAGGCGTGGGGGCGGTGTGCTGGCGCAGGGTCAGGATGAAGCATTGCTCCTTCTCGTCCCAGCGCTCGGCAAAGCTGATCTCCGGCGTGCCCGCCTGCTCGTACCACAGCATGAACTGGGAGAGATCGGTATCGGTGGCGGACTGCATCGCCGCCCAGAAATCCTCCACCGTGGCGGCGTGATTGTCGTTTTTGGCGATATATTCATCCATGCCGCGGCGGAAGGCGTCACGCCCGATGATGGTGCGGTACATGCGCACCACCTCGGCCCCCTTTTCGTAAATCGTGGTGGTATAGAAATTATTGATTTCGAGATAGCTGGCCGGACGCACGGGGTGCGAGAGGGGCCCGGCATCGTCCCGGAACTGGGTGGCGCGCAGCAGCCTGACATCGGCGATGCGCTTCACCGCCGCGGAAAACTGGTCGGACATATATTCCTGGTCGCGGAAGACCGTGAGCCCTTCCTTCAAGGAAAGCTGGAACCAGTCCCGGCAGGTCACGCGGTCGCCGGTCCAGTTGTGGAAATATTCATGCGCGATCACGCGCTCCACATTCTGAAAATCGGTGTCCGTCGCGGTCTGGCTGTCCGCCAGCACATAGGCGGTGTTGAAGATGTTGAGGCCCTTATTCTCCATTGCCCCGGCATTGAAGTCCGATACGGCGGCGATGTTGAAAATATCGAGATCATAGGCGAGGCCGAACGTGTCCTCGTCCCATTTCATCGCGCGCTTCAGCGCCGCCATGGCATGGGCGCAGCGTGTCTCATCCCCGCGTTCCACCCAGATCCCCAGATCCACCCGGCGCCCGGCGCTGGTGGTGAATTCATCGCGCAGCGAGACCAGATCCGCCGCCACCAGGGCGAAGAGATAAGAGGGTTTGGGGTGCGGGTCTTCCCATTCGGCGAAGGCCTTGCCGTTTTCCACCCCCGCCGCCAGCCTGTTGCCGTTGGAGAGCAGGATGGGAAATTTAGCCGCGTCGGCGCGCATGCGCACATGGTAGCGCGCCATGACATCCGGCCGGTCCGGAAAGAAGGTGATCTTGCGGAATCCCTCGGGCTCGCACTGTGTGAAAAAGCCCGAGCCGGAGGTATAAAGCCCGGAAAGCTCGCTATTGGCGGCGGGGGCGATCCGCACGGATGTTTCCAGCACCGCCTCGTCCGGCGTGTCCTGAATGGTGAGCGATTCGGCATCCAGCATGTAGCGGTTATCGCCCAGCGCCTCGCCATTGAGGGAGATGGACAGCAGCTCCAGCTTGCGGCCATCCAGCTTCAACGGCCCGGGGGCATTGCGGCGCAGCTTCAGCCGGGCATGGACGATGGTGGCCGCCGGGTCCAGTTCGAAATCCAGCGCCACATGCTCCACCTCGTAGGCCGGTGGGCGGTAATCGGCGAGCTTGACCGGTGTGCGGGGCGGGATTTGTCCGTCAGCCATGATAATCTTGTCCTGTTCCTTCTGGTGAAATGCCCGCGTCCACGCATATGGTATGGCATGGCCGATGAGACATCTCTTCAAGCGGAAATTTTTTCACGTATTGCCGAGGTTGGGCAAGAGGCGTGGGATGACCGGGCGGAGAGCGGCAACCCGTTCATTTCCTATGCGTTTTTGTCGGCCTTGGAGGAGAGCGGCTCGGTCGGCGCGGGCACGGGCTGGCTGCCGCGCCATTTGGGGCTGCGGGCGGAGGGGGGCGCGTTGCTGGCCGTGGCGCCCTGCTATGTCAAGAGCCATTCCTATGGGGAATATGTGTTCGACCATGGCTGGGCCAATGCGTTCGAGCGCGCCGGCGGGCGCTATTACCCGAAGCTGCAAATCGCCTCGCCCTTTTCGCCCGTACCGGGGCCAAGGCTGCTCGGCCATGGCGCGCGCGTGGCGGACATGGCGCTGGCGCTGGAAAAAATTTGCGAGGCGGGGGGATGCTCCTCGGCGCATGTGACTTTCTGCACCGAGGCCGAGTGGGCGGGGCTGGGGCAGGCGGGGTGGCTGCAACGGCTCGGCATGCAGTTTCATTGGGAGAATCCGGGTTATGAGAGTTTCGAGGATTTTCTGGGCGCGCTCTCCTCGCGCAAGCGCAAGGCGATCAGACGGGAACGGCGGGAGGCCCAGGCGGGGCTGACATTCCGGGCGCTGAGCGGGGCGGAACTGACTGCCTCGGTCTGGAAGCGGTTTTATGAATTTTATCTCTCCACCGTGGAGCGCAAATGGGGTGGCGCTTATCTGACGCCGGAATTCTTTCCGCTATTGGGACGGCGGCTAGGGGAAAAAGTGGTGCTGATGCTGGCCGAACGGAACGGGCGGCCGATCGCGGGGGCGTTGAACCTGCTGGGAGACGGCGTGCTTTATGGCCGCAATTGGGGCAGCACGGAGGATGTGCCCTTTCTGCATTTCGAGCTCTGCTATTATCAGGCGATCGATTATGCCATCGCCCATGGCCTGCGCCGCGTGGAGGCGGGCGCGCAGGGCGAGCATAAGATCCAGCGCGGCTATCTGCCCAAACCGACCTTTTCCGCGCATCATATCGCGCATCCGGGGCTGCGCGCGGCGGTGGCGCGTTTCCTGGAGGTGGAGCGGGAGGACATATCGAGGACGATGGAGGCGTTGGCCAAGGAAGGGCCGTATAAACGGGACGAGGAGACGTGAGACGCGCCGCCTTGTTCGAGGGCTGATCCGGTCGATCCGGTCGCGAGGGGAGGTATGAGGTTGTGCTGAAGCGTCTGAGGGGCATGTTCACACGAGGGGAAAGCCAGCCGGCCGGCACGACCTGGCATCCGCATCTTGGTGGGATTGGCGGTCAAACGCTCGCGGATGTTCTGCCGCTATTTCCAGGTGCTGTGCCACGCCGGAGCATTGTTCTGGCCACTTCCGAGCGCACCGGCAGTGAATGGCTCTGCGAAATCATGGGCGGCACCGGCGTTATGGGACGGCCTTCCGAATATTTGAATACTTACTGGATGCGCCGTTTCATCCCCGATTATCCCGAGGATGTCCCCAGCCAGATCGCGCTGGCCAGGCGCTTCGGCGTGACGGCCAATGGCTGCTTGGCTATCAAGATGCATCCCTGGCATTTCGACAGGCTGCCGGGAGATGCCGTGTTTTCATCCTTCTTTCCGGACCCGCGATTCGTGTTTCTGACCCGGGAGGATCATCTCGGCCAGGCGATTTCATTGGTGCGGGCGCGGCAGACGGAAAAATTCCATTCCATCACCAGCGAGACGAGACCGGCTGAATATGATGCCAGGCAGATCGAGGATGCGCTGGGCGAGGTGATCGTCAGCCAGGCGCGCTGGAGCAAGTTCTTTAGCCGCAACGGTATTCAGCCGCTCCGCTTGAGCTATGAAGATTTTGCCGAAAAACCAGAGGAAACCCTCAAACGGATCGCGGCTTTCGCGGGCGTTTCGATCCCCTTCGCCCGGCATGGCATCCGCGCGCGGTTAAGCGTGCAGAGAGACGGCACGAGCCATGCCTGGCGCGAGCGTTTCCTGAGCGAGAAGCGCGACCTGAACCGGCTCGACGGTTTTTAGGGCGGCATGGGATCAGATGGCTTCATCTGATCGGATCGAATGATTTGTTGAGCCGTGAAGCTGGATTGTTTTCCGCCGGCGCCCTTGTGGCCACCTTACGAAAAAGCCCGGCAAAATGCCGGGCTTTTCCATTTCAGACGAGAGGCCGGACTTATGGCTTCATCGCGTACATGCTGTAATTGCCGTCGTGCCAGCGCCAGATGGCGTAAGCGGCGTTCACGACATCGCCCTTGGAGTCGAAGGTGATCGGCCCGAGAACCGTCTGCCACGGACCGCCGGCTTTCAGTTCGGCCGCGACTTTGGTGGGGTTGGTGGTGCCAGCCTTCTCGGCGGCTTCGGCCCAGACCTGCACGGTGGCGTAGGAGTACAGAACATAGCCGGACGGATCTTCCTTCAGCGCCGCGAGTTCGGCGACAACCTTGGCCGCGGCGGGGTCTTTCTCGGCCGGGGGCGGGAAGGTCATCAGCATGCCCTCGGCGGAGGAGCCCGCCACCTGCCACAGGGCGGAGGTCACGGCCGCATCCTCGGCGAAATATTGCGGCTTGAAGCCCTGCGCGGCGCCCTGGCGCATGATCAGCCCCATGTCGGCATAATAGCCGCCCATGTAAACCAGCGTGATGCCCTGCGCCTTCAGGCGCGAGATCAGCGCTGAATAATCCTTGTCGCCGGCGGTGTAGGAGGTGCTGTACGCCACCTTCACGCCCAGTTTTTTCAGATTCAGCCGGACCTGGTCGGCAATACCCTTGCCGTAGGTGGAATTGTCGTCCAGCACCGCGATCTTGGCATCGGCGAAATGCTTGGCGATATATTCCGCCGCCACCTTGCCTTGCTGGTCGTCACGGCCGCAGGTGCGGAAGATGAAGGGGCTGCCATCGTCCGTATAGGCGGGGTTGGTCGAGGCCGGGGAAATTTCGATGATCCCGGCATCGGTATAGACCTTGCTGGCCGGGATGGAGGAGGCGGAGCAGAAATGCCCGTCCACCATCACCACCCCGTCCGAGACCAGTGTGTTGGCGGCGGAGACGGCCGTCTTCGGATCGCACGCGTCATCCACCGCGATGGGAACGAGCTTTTTGCCCAGAACGCCGCCGGCCTTGTTGATGTCGTCCACCGCGAGGTCGAAACCGGTCTTGAGCTGCACACCGAAGGCGGCGTTGGAGCCGGTGAGAGGACCCGCCACGCCGATTTTGACCTGTGCGTGGGCGAGGCCGGTCCCGAGCGCCAGCAGGGCCGCTGTACCGAGTAGGATGTTGCGCACGTGTTGCTCCTGTTGCTGTTTATTGAGAAGGGAGAAGTCTCGAATATGAGCCCAAAATTTGGGCTGTATCAATGGCCGCCTTCGAGATAGGCGGCCCTGATTTCGGGCTTGGCGAGCAATTCCGCGCCAGTTCCGCGCAGGGTGATCTGGCCGTTGACCAGAACATAGGCTCTGTGCGCCAAACGCAGCGCCTGGTTTGCATTCTGTTCCACCAGCAGCACGGTCAGGCCGGTTTCACGGTTGAGGTCGCGGATGGCGCCGAAGATCTGCTTGATGACGAGCGGCGCCAGCCCGAGGGATGGTTCGTCCAGCAGCAGCAGCTTCGGCTTGCTCATCAGCGCGCGGGCGATGGCGAGCATCTGCTGTTCTCCGCCGGAGAGCGTGCCCGCCCGTTGGGCGAAACGTTCTTCAAGCCGGGGGAACAGCGCGAACATTTTTTTCAGGTTCGTGTCGTAATCTTCGTAATTGATCACCTGCGCGCCCATCAGCAGGTTTTCCTCCACGCTCATGCGCGGGAAGATGCGCCGCCCCTCCGGCGATTGCGCGATGCCCCGCCGCGCGATCTTGAAGGCGGGGAGGGCGGTGATGTCGTCTCCGCAATAAAGCACGCGCCCGGTCTTGGCTTTCGGCTGGCCGAAGATCGTCATCATCAATGTGCTCTTGCCGGCGCCGTTGGCGCCGATGAGGGTGACGATCTCGCCTTCCCTCACATCCAGGCTGACATCGCGCAGTGCCTGGATGGGACCGTAAAAGCTGCTGACGCCTTGCAGTTCGAGAACATTGCTCATGCCGCGCTCTCCGCCACCGGGGCGTCGGGGTCGTCTTCATCCCCCTCACCGAGATAGGCGGCGATGACAGTGGGATCGGAGCGTATCTCCACGGGTGTGCCGTCGGCGATTTTCTTGCCGTGATCAAGGACAACGATGTGATCGGAAATCTTCATCACCACGCCCATATCGTGCTCGATCAGCAGCAGCGAGCAGCCCTCGCCGCGGATTTTCAGGAGCAATTCGTTCAGCCCGGCTGATTCGCGCGGGTTGAGGCCGGCGGCGGGTTCGTCCAGGCACAGCAGGGCCGGCTCGGTGCACATGGCGCGGGCAATTTCAAGGCGCCGCTGCGCGCCATAGGGCAAGGCCCCGGCCGGATCGTCCGCGCGGCCCAGCAGATCCGTCTGCTCCAGCCAGTGCTTGGCCAGATCGATCGCCCTGCGTTCCGCCGCGCGGTAGGCGCCAAGGCCGAGCACGCCGAGCACGCCGAAACCGGTGGCCGATTGCAGCACATTATGCTGGGCGACCAACAGATTTTCCAGCGCCGTCATGCCCGCGAACAGGCGGATATTCTGGAAGGTCCGCGCGACCTTGCCCTTGCGGGCGATGGCATGGCCGGGCAGCGTCTCAAGCTGGACGATCTTGCCGAGCTCGGGTGAGACCACGATGCTGCCGACCGTGGGTTTGTAAAACCCGGTGATGCAGTTGAAGAGCGTGGTCTTGCCCGCCCCGTTGGGGCCGATGACGGCGGTGATATGGCCGCGTTCGGCGGTGAAGGAGACGTCGTTCACGGCGGTGAGGCCGCCGAACCGCATGGTGAGGTCGGTGACGGAAAGAACGGTCATGGCTCAGCCCTTTCCTTGTGAGATAAGCTCGGCGCCGATGGCCCTGGCCTTGCCGAGCGAGACGGTGGGGCGACGGGTGGAGATGAAACCGCGCGGGCGCACGATCATGATCACGACCAGCGCGATGCCGAAGATCAGCATGCGGTAGATCTGTAGGGATTGCAGCATTTGAGGCACCCCGATCATCACGCAGGCGGCCAGCACCACGCCGAGCTGGCTGCCCGCCCCGCCCAGCACGACAATGGCGAGCACGGTGGCGGATTCGATGAAGGTGAAGCTGTCCGGGCTGATGAAACCCTGGCGCGCGGAAAAGAAGCACCCCGCGAAACCGCCGAAAAACGCGCCAATGGCGAAGGCGGTGAGCTTGGTGTTGCGCACATTGATGCCCAGGGAGCGGCAGGCGATTTCATCCTCGCGCAGCGCCTCCCAGGCGCGCCCCAGCGGTTGCCTGCGCAGCCGCAGCGTGACCCAGTTGGTCAGCAGGGCCAGGGCGAGGATGATATAGTAAAGAAACGCGTCGCGCTGGCCGGGCGTGGGGTCGATGCCGAAAAACCCGGCAAAGGTGCCCGGCCCGCCCGCCATGGAGAATTTCAGCCCGAACAAGGTGGGCTGAGGCATGCCCATCAATCCGTTGGGGCCGCCGGTGAGCGACACCCAGTTGGTGATGACGAGGCGGATGATCTCCCCGAAGGCCAGGGTGACGATGGCGAGATAGTCGCCGCGCAGCCGCAAGACCGGAAAGCCGAGGCACATGCCCCAGAAAGCGGCCAGAATGCCCGCGATGGGCAGGCATTCCCAGAAGCTGAGCCCGAAATTGATCGAGATCAGCGCGAAGCTGTAGGCGCCGACGGCGTAGAAGGCGACATAGCCGAGATCCAGCAACCCCGCGAGCCCGACCACGATGTTCAACCCCCAGCCCAGCATCACATAGGTCATGATCAACACGCCCAGATCGATATAGGCGTTGGGCAGGCCCGGCAGCAGCGGCATCGCCACGGCGAAGACCAGCAGGGCCGGGGCGACGAAGCGCCCGCTTTTTTGCAGCTGGGCGCCAACGCCGGGGGCGATTTGCTCTGGGCGGTGGCGCTGCCAGGTGAGCATGGCCATTCGGGCCAGGAAGCAGGCCAGAATCGCCAGGATCAACGCTTCCGGACGGCTGGAGAGGGTGAGGTTGCCCGCGGCGTTGTCGTTCAGCCGCAGCCCGACGAAGGGGCCGAAAACCAGCAGCGCGAAGAAGGCGACCATCGCCGCGTCCTTCAGATCCTCAAGGAGCGGTTTCATACTTTTTCCACCTCATGACGGCCGAGCAGGCCGCTTGGCATGAACATCAGCACGATGGCGAGGATCGAATAAACCGCCGCGTCCTTGTAGGCGACGGTGGCATAGCCGGACCAGAACGCCTCGATGAGCCCGATCAGCAGCCCGCCCAGCACGGCGCCCGGCAGCGAGCCGATGCCCCCCAGCACCGCCGCCGTGAAGGCTTTGATGCCCGCGTTGAAACCGATGTAAAAATCGATCACCCCGTAATAGAGCAGGAACATCACCCCCGCGAAGGCGGCCAGGGCGGAGCCGATGATGAAAGTGGTGCTGATGGTGCGGTTGGTGTCGATCCCGAGCAGGGCGGCCATTTTCGCGTCCTGCTCGACGGCGCGCATGGCGCGGCCCAGCGGGGTCTTGGTGACGATATAGGTGAACACCGCCAGCACCGCGAGGGTGACCGTGATGATGGAAAGCTGCATCCAGGATAGCTGCACCACGAAGCCGCCCTGGTTCATCAGCGTGATGCCGCCGGGAATGAGGTCGGGAATGGCCCGTTCCAGCGCGCCCTGGCTCACCTGCACGTAATTCTCCAGCAGGATGGACATGCCGATGGCCGAGATCAGCGGCGCTAGGCGGAAGGAGCCGCGCAAGGGGCGGTAGGCGACGCGCTCGATCGAAAAACCGTACACGGCGCAGATGAAGGCGGAAAAAACAAAAGCCGCCAGGATCCCCAGCGGCACGGAGGTGATGCCCGTGAGGGCGGTGAGGGCGATGATGCCAGCGAAGGCGCCGATCATGAACACATCGCCATGGGCGAAATTGATCATGCCGATAATGCCGTAGACCATGGTGTAGCCGATGGCGATCAACCCATAGATCATCCCCAGAGTCAGGCCATTGATGAATTGCTGCAACGCATAGGCCATGCGGACTCCTTATGACTTCGGACTATGCGTGTATTGGATATGACGGTTGCGTTAAGGTCAATGCCCTCGAAACTAGTCATTTTCCGTAGGGATGGGGGTAAAAAACTTCCGCCCCGGGGCTTTTCAATGCCATCATCAATGTTTATAGGGCCTCCACCGCACCGCCGCTGGGTGGAACGGGTTGGGTGCATAGCTCAGTTGGTAGAGCAGCTGACTCTTAATCAGTAGGTCCAAGGTTCGAATCCTTGTGCACCCACCAACAAACTTTCAAAATTTTAGATCTGGCGGCGGTTCCATTATGGGCAACCTTGCGGTTGCGCCGTAAGATTGTGCGTCGTTTGGGGGCCGGACCTGGCCTCACCACCTCCATCGGGGGTGGAAACGCCAGAATCCGGCCCATGCAAGAGGATGGCGGGACAAAGCAGGAGTTGGGCCTGACGAGCCCCCGATACCGGGTGTTCTGAATAGGCTCCAAGGCGGTATCCGGTCAGATGGCGTTGCATCCGGCCGGACAAAACTGTTTTTAAAACAATATGTTAGCGCGTGCTCCGTAAACCAATGCGGACGAAAAACGCTCCATTCAATGTCACGGCCTCATGAGAGACAAAACGGATTGGACATAAGATGGATTCGCCGCGCGAATCCGTCTTATGTCATCCGGCCTTAACCGCCGACATAAACGTCATACACGCTGCCCGCCTTTTCGGCCGTGCCGTTCCAGCCCTCATGCACCGGGGTTTGCGCCAGGGCGCTGGTGTCGGGGGTTGTCAGTTCGGGGTGGGGGTTGGCCAGGCTGGGTGAAAAGGCGCTCAACCGGATATGGTCGTAGCCCTGAGCGTGAAGCTGGTCGGATAGCTGGGCCTGACTTTCAACGCCGGTGACGGCGACATGAACCACGGGCGTGCGGGAGATCAGCCCATTGGCCAGGGCCGGGGTGGCGCCGGCCAAGGCGGCCAGCAGCGAGACAGACGCGAGAAAACGCATGATACGATACCTTCTATGAAACAGCTTCAGGGGAGCTTGGCTTCCCTCATGCTCGCTAGATGGTGCGCTCTGCCGTGAATGATAATATGGGAAAAACGCCATAAATTATGAACTGAAAGTTTCTAATCCCGCATGGACCGTCTGGCCGAGATTACCGCTTTCGTGAAGGTCGCCCAAACCGGCAGCTTTGCCGAGGCGGCGCGGCAAATGCACGTCTCCGCCACGATTGTGAGCAAACATGTGCGCGAGCTGGAAGAATGGCTGGGCGTGCGGCTGTTCAACCGGACGACCCGGCATGTGGCGCTGACCGAGATCGGGCATGTGGTGCATGAGCGTTGCGCCGATTTGCTGGCCCAGTTCAACGAGCTGGAAACAACGGCCGGGCGCTGGCGCGGTGAGCCGCGCGGGGTTTTACGGATCAGCGCGCCGCTTTCATTCGGCGGCGGTCCGCTGGCGGCGCGGCTGCCCCGTTTCGCGGCGCTTTATCCTCATGTCACCATCGATCTCACCTTGATGGACAGATATGTGGATGTGGTCGAGGAAGGCTTCGACGTGGCCATCGCCATCGGCGAGTTGCCTGATTCCAGCGCCAAGGCGCGGCTGCTGTGCAATCTGCGCAGCAGCTTATATGCCAGCCCGGCCTATCTCGCCGCTCAGGGCTGCCCCACCAAGGCGGAGGATCTGCTCGCGCATAATTGCCTGCTGCATATAGGCGGGCCGCTGACCGATAGCTGGGGTCTCACCGCGCCCGACGGGCAGCGGCATCATCTGAAGGTCAAGGGCACGCTACGCACTAACAGCGTGACGGCGCTGCTGACGTCGGTGCTGGCTGGGCAAGGGGTGACCCTGCTGCCCGATTACACGGTGGCGGAGGCCCTCGCCGAAGGCCGGGTGGTGAAGCTGTTGCCCGACCACCATGTGCCGGAATTGCCGGTGCGGGTCGTCTACCAGCCGGGGCGCCATCTTGCCGCCAAGGTGCCGGCCTTCATCGATTTCGTGACCGGGGCCTTCCCGCGGACGTCTTAAGCCTGTTCCGGGTCGGGTTGTTTTGAACCAGCCCGCCGCCCCCCCCTCAAGATGTTCAGGCCGGTTGCCCGGTTATGTCGTGAAACGGCCTTCAGGGCTGTTCAGGGGGGCGGCTTGCGGGCCGAAAATGCCAAGGCGCGGCAGTTCGATGACCGGGCAGCGATTCATCACCACGGCCAGCCCAGCCTCGCGAGCTTCCCGCGCGGCGGCCTCGTTCACCACCCCAAGCTGCATCCAGATGGTTTTCGCCCCCAGCCGGATCGCCTCGCGCACGGGCTCCAGCACCTCCGTGGGACGGCGGAACAGATCCACCATGTCGAACGGCGCGGCCTCGGCCAGGCTGGCGGCAACCTCGCGGCCATGGATCTGCTTGCCCGCCAGGCCTGGGTTCACCGGGGTGACCTCGTAACCATGCCGGAGCAGAAACCGCATCACGCCGTTGGAAGGACGGTCCGGCTTGGCCGAGGCGCCCACCAGCGCGATCCGGCGGTTGGTGGTGAGGATGGCCCTGAGTTCCGCGTCGCTGATCTGTTGTGTCATGTCTCTTTCCCAATCCTGGGCCATTGGCTAAGCCTGTGGCATGATCAAAGGTCTTTCCGCCTGTGTGCTGCTGAGCCTGCTTACCTTCTTTCTCTGGAAAACGCCCAACCAGCCCCAGGCGGGAGATGTGTCCATGCCGGCGGGTAAGTTCAACTCCCTGTCCTATGCGCCCTATCAGGCCTGGCAGACGCCGATGGATAAGAGCTTCCCCACGCCGGCGCAGATCGCCAGGGATATGAAGCTGATCAAGGGAGAGGCGGATGGCATCCGCACCTATTCTTCCATCGAGGGCACGCTGCCCGAGACGATGGCGCGCATCGAGGCCGGAACCGACATTGTGGGGCTGGCCAAAAAGGCGGGGTTGAAGGTCTGGCTGGGTATCTGGCTCAGCTCCAACCCGGCGGACAATCGAAAGGAGATGGCGGCGGGCATCGCCGAGGCCAATGCCTATCCCGACACCGTGACGCGCGTGGTGGTGGGCAATGAGGTGCTGTTGCGCCGCGACCTTTCCGTGGAGGATCTGATCAAGGACATCGATTATGTCCATGCGCGGGTGAAGCAGCCCGTGGCCTATGCGGATGTGACCGATTTCTGGGCGCAATTCCCGCAAGTGGCGCCGCATGTGAACATCGTGATGATACATTTTCTTCCTTATTGGGAGAACAAGCCGCTCTCCGTCGATGGCGCGCTGGCGGAGATCGGCGCCACCACCGAGACGTTCAAGAAAATGTTTCCCGGCAAACAGATCTCCATCGGCGAGACGGGCTGGCCCTCGCGCGGGCGCTGGCGCGGCCCGGCCGCGCCCTCCCGCGTGAACGAGGCGGTGTTTCTGCGGCGTTTCGTCGCCCTCGCCGACAAGGAGGGCGTGGATTACAACCTCATCGAGGCGTTCGACCAGAATTGGAAATATGAGGATGAAGGCGTGGCCGGGGCTAATTGGGGCATCTGGAATGCCAACCGTGTGCAGAAATTTCCACTGAACGGGCCGGTGGTCGAGCATCCCGCCTGGCCCTGGTATGCCGGGTTGGGAGCGCTGGGCGGGTGCCTGCTGTTCGCCTCCGTCGGTTTTCGCAATATGCGTCTGGCCGTGCCGGCTTTCGCGCTGGGTAGCGGGTTTGCCCTGGCCTGCATGGGCACGCTGCCCTTGCTCTACGATCGTTGGCTGCGATTGGACGCGCTGGTGAATTTGCCCTTGCAGGCCGTGCTGGCCTTTGCCGCCATCCGCCGGGCCGATGCGTTTCTGGCCGCCCGCCCGCCCGCCGCGACGCGGAACGGGGCGGAGATCCTGGCGCGGCTGCGGCGGGGGCGCTTCTGGTTCGATTACGGCTCGCTCTGGTTCCTGTTTCTGGTCTCGGCTGCCGTGTTCGAGGCGCTGCTGGTATTCGACGGCCGGTATCGCGATGCGCCGATGTCGGTGTTCATCGTCGCGGTGATGGCCTCGGTGCTGCGGCTCTGGACCCGGGATCGTCCGGCGCTGGGGTGGGAGGAGGTGCTGTCCGGCACGGCGCTGGCGGCGCTGGCGCTGGCGGATCTGGTCATCGAGGGGCCGCAGAATCTGGAATTCATCATGTGGAACATCGCGGCCCTGGTGCTGGCGGCGCCGGTGTTGCTGGGGGTGTGGCGGCGCTTCAAGGCGCGCCGGACCGCCTTATAACCGGACCGCCTTATAAATCGTAAGGGGGCGATTTTTCGTAGGCGGGCAAGGTGTCGTCCAGCCCTTGCCAGGAGACACGCTCGCACACCCAGCCCTGGGTGGTGGGGCGGATGGCCTGCGGATTGTCCAGCGACCCCAATGTCACGCCGATGGAGCGGTTTTCATGGTCCGTCATGTAAAGCGGCGTGCCGCAATCGGGGCAGAACCAGCGGGTGGCGACTTCGGATGTGGCATAACCCTTGGCCGTGCCCCGGGTGAGGGCGAATCGGGCGGGCGGCACCTGCACCCAGGGCAGGGCGGCCGCGCCGCTTTCCTTGCGGCATTCGCGGCAGAAACAGACATCCGCCACGTCGTCCGGCTCATGCTCCAGCCTGTAGGTGATGGCGCCGCACAGGCAGCCGCCGGTTAGGGTGACGGGCATGTTCAGAAGGTAGGAGGCGAGTTGGCGCTGATCAATATGCAAGGCTCCTCGCCCTGATTGCGGAAACGGTGCGGAATATCCGAACGGAAATAATAGGCATCGCCGGGATAAAGTGTTTTTTCCTGAACACCGACCGTGACCGTGAGGCTGCCGGAAATGACGAGGCCGCATTCCTCACCCTCGTGGCGCAGCATGGTGTCGCCCGTGTCCGCGCCGGGCTGGTAGACTTCCCGCAGCATGCCCAGTGCCCGCCCCTTGGCGCGGCGGCCGACGAGGCGCATGGAAATTTCAGGCTGGTGGGCGATTTCCGGCAATTCCGCGGCGGTGAAGAACACCTCGTCGGACGGGGAAAAATTCAGCGTGAAAAAATCCGCGAGGGAGAGCGGAATGCCGTCGAGAATTTTCTTGAGGGACGAGATGGAGGGGCTGACGCGATTCTGCTCGATGAGCGAGATGGCCCCGTTGGTCACGCCCGCGCGACGGGCCAGTTCGCGCTGTGTCAGCCCGAAAATCTGCCGGACCAGCTTCAGCCTTGTACCGATATCATCGGACATTCCGGTCTCTTGTAATGCCAATGACATTGCGTTGCCCTTATACGTTTAGGATTTTCAACAACCTACGCGAAAAATCCCATTGACCGCAACCAAAAGCCGGATGAAGCAAAAAAACTTCTTGCGAATATTCTTGACGCCCCTCCGGAAGCTGAGCGACATTGCGCGGGTAACAAAAATTGAGGATTTGCGTGCTGTGGACCGCCAAGCCGCGTGAAAATCAACCTGTGATGGGCCGTGGAGTCATCTCCGGTGACCCGTCCGCGATTCCCCGAGGGGGAGGCTGGGCCACGGGCCGCTGGCGCATGGCACCGCCGGCTTGGCCAGGGCTTTTTAAAGCTTTCGCCAAGGCTTTTTGAAGTTTTTGCCGGGGTTTTTTGAAGTTTTTGAATGACATTCGATTGTCAGTTTTGAAATAACCGGGCTGCGCGCGCGGTCCATGCGGCACCGCGCCTGCTCCCATGGAGAGAGCATGACCAATAGCATTGATTTGAAAGAATGGTTCGAGGAACATCGTATCACCGAGGTTGAATGCCTCGTTCCCGACATTACCGGTATTCCGCGTGGCAAGATCATGCCGGCGGAAAAGTTCCTCAAGGGTGGCGCGCCGCGTTTGCCGGAGGCGATTTTCATCCAGTCCGTCACCGGCGAATATCCCGACGATCCGACCGACAAGCTCACCGACCCGGCCATCATCGACATCAAGCTGGTGCCGGATGCTTCCACCGTCCGCCTCGTGCCCTGGGCGCATGAACCAACCGCGCAGATCATCCATGATTGCCAATACGCGAACGGCACGCCGGTGCCGATCGCGCCTCGGCAAGTGCTTCAGCGTGTCCTCAAGCTGTATGAGGATAAAGGCTGGAAACCGGTGCTGGCGCC
Organism: Acidocella sp.; assembly: GCF_050253495.1. Classification (NCBI taxonomy): domain Bacteria; kingdom Pseudomonadati; phylum Pseudomonadota; class Alphaproteobacteria; order Acetobacterales; family Acidocellaceae; genus Acidocella; species Acidocella sp. The sequence continues at coordinate 48,288 of NZ_JBFWIX010000005.1, read as the reverse complement.
GGAGCTGGAATTCTATCTCGTCGCGCGCAATACCGACCCCGATTATCCGCTGGTGCCGCCCGTGGGGCGTTCGGGACGCCAGGAAAGCGGCCGCCAGGCTTATTCGATCGACGCGGTGAACGAGTTCGACCCGCTCTTTGAGGATATGTACGATTATTGTGACCTGCAGGAGATGGATCTCGACACGTTGATCCATGAGGAAGGCGCGGCGCAGGTGGAAATCAATTTCCTCCATGGCGACCCGCTGCATCTCGCGGATCAGGTGTTCCTGTTCAAGCGCACGGTGCGCGAGGTGGCCCTGCGCCATAATATCTACGCCACCTTCATGGCCAAGCCGATGAGCAACGAGCCCGGCAGCGCCATGCATGTGCATCAGAGCATCGTCGACCCCAAGACCGGCCGGAATCTCTTCGCCGGGCCGGATGGCAAGGCCAGCCCGCTCTTCAAGAGCTATCTCGCGGGCCTGCAGAAATACATCCCCGCGGTGATGCCGATTTTCGCGCCGAACGTGAATTCCTACCGCCGGCTCACACGTTTTTCCAACGCGCCGATCAATCTGCAATGGGGGTACGACAACCGGACATGCGGGCTGCGCGTGCCCTTTGGCGACCCCGCGGCGATGCGCGTGGAAAACCGCGTGCCGGGTGCCGACGCCAACCCGTATCTCGCCTTCGCGGCAACATTGATCTGCGGTTATCTGGGGATGATGGAAGAGCTGCAATCCACGCCCGAACAGATCGGCTCCGCCTATACGGGCAAATACACGCTGCCGCGCGAACTGTCCCATGCGCTGGAGCTGATGGAGCGTTCGACGCAGATCCGCGAGGCGCTGGGCAGTCAGATCGTCGATGTGCTGGTGGCGGTGAAGCGGCTTGAATATGAAACCTATCTGCGCGTTATTTCCTCGTGGGAGCGTGAGCACCTGCTGTTGAACGTCTAGGCCCGCGCGCGCCAGTGACCGTGCCGGCCTCGCGGTCGGCCTTCGGAGGGGCGAGGCCGCGTGATTTCGCGCGGCCTCGCCCGCTACGATCTTGTCTGGACATGCCGCCCGCGCGCGGGGGCTTCCCGCCGTGCGGATTGTCCTGAAACATTTAAAAAGTCTGGGTTTCACATGGAGACGAATTATTATCAGGCCACGCGCGGCGTGGCGTTTTCCGCGCCCGAACTGGACCAGGATCTCGAAGCGGACGCGGTGATCGTCGGCGGGGGCATCTCGGGTGTTTCCGCCGCCCTGCATCTCGCGGAGCGCGGCTACAAGCCCGTGCTGCTGGAGGCGCAGGATGTCGGCTGGGGAGCCTCGGGCCGCAATGGCGGTCAGGCTTTGCCCGGCTTCGGCGCATCCATGCATAAAATGGTTCAATTGGTCGGTCAGGGCCAGGCCAAGATGCTCTGGGACATGTCGGTGGAGGCGGTGGATCTGCTGCATGCGCGCATCCAGCGCCATCAGATCCCCTGCGCGCCGCATGTCGGGTATCTGCATGCGGCGCTCAAGCCGCGCCAGGTGCGGGAGCTGAAGGAAGAGCAGGACGAGCTGGACAGGCTCGGCGCGCCGGTGGGGCGGCTGCTGGAGGGCGCGGAACTATCCGCCCGCTTGAACAGCCCCCGTTATATCGCGGCGCTTGAGGATAAGCTGGCGGGCCATGTGCATCCGCTGAATTACACGCTGGGGCTGGCGAAAGCGGCGCAGGAGGCCGGGGCGCGCATCTATGTGCGGTCGCCGGTCACGCGTGTCGAGCATGGCCCGCGCGTGACGCTGCATGTGGGAGGGCACAAGGTTCGGGCCAAATTCCTCATCATTGCCGGTGGCGCTTATCTGAACGGGCTGGAGCAGAAGATCGACGGTTATATCATGCCGGTCGGCACCTATGTCATGGCGACGGAGCCGCGCGCCGATGTGCGTGATCTCATTCCCGGCAACGAGGCCGTGGCGGATGTGAATTTCGTGCTGGATTATTTCCGCCGTTCACCGGATGACCGCATGCTGTTTGGCGGACGCGTGTCTTATTCCACGCTGCCGCCGCCCAATCTGGGCGCCGCGATGCTGAAACGCGCCGTGGCGGTGTTTCCACAGCTCAAGGACGCCCGGGTGGAATATGCCTGGGGCGGGTTTGTCGACATCACCCGCAACCGTGCGCCGCATTTTGGCAGGCTGGCGGACAATATTCTCTTCCTGCAAGGGTTCTCCGGCCATGGGCTGGCGCTTACGGGCCTGGCCGGGAAGCTGGCGGCGGAGGTCGTGGCGGGGCAGGCCGGGCGGTTCGATGTTTTCACGCGGATTCCGCATGCGCGTTTTCCTGGCGGCAGGCTGTTGCGCACCCCGGCCCTGGTTTTGGCCACCACCTGGTTCCGCTTGCGCGACATGCTGTGAAAGCAGGGCGCGGTCCGCGCGGGGGTGGGCTGTTTTCGAGTTGAACCGGCCTGGGGCTGTCCTGGGCGCGCCATCCGGGTGGGAGTTGCAATCCACGCGGCACAAACGGCAATATGGCCTCCACTCAAACGCGGGTAGGTATCATGTCGGTTCGCAAATTCCTGCTTCCTGTCAGCAGCACGGCCTCGGCCGAGGCCGCGCTTCAGGCCGGGTTGCTGCTGGCGCGCATGTGGAACGCGCATCTTGAGGTGCTGCATGTGCAGGCCGACACGCGTGAAATCGCCCCGTTCGCGGGGGAGGGACTGTCCGGCGCGTTGATCGAGGACATGATGAGCGCGACGGAACGCGAGGGCAGCACCCGGGCGCAAGGGTTGCGGGAGATGTTCTCCCTGGCCACGCAGGGGGCCGGTGTACCGGTGGGGGCGGCGCATCGCGGCGCCAGCGAGCCGAGCGCCGCTTTCGTCGTCATGACGGGGCGCGAGGAGCAGCTTGTCGCCTATAAGGCGCGGCTAGCGGATCTGACCATCGTGCCGCACCCGCTGGCGGGGGAGGATGTGGCGGCGGCCGAAGCCCTGCATGCCGTGCTGTTCGATTCCGGCCGCCCGGTGCTGCTGGCCCCCGTGGTGCCGCCCGCCAGCATTGGCAAGCGCATCGCGATCGCCTGGAACGGTACCGCCAACGCGGCCTCGGCCCTGGCCTCGGTCATGCCCTTCGTGCGGCAGGCGGAGGCGGTGCGGATTCTGGCGTCGGAGGATTATAGCCGCCCCGGCCCCAGCCCCCAGGAAGTGCGCGAATATGTCTCCCATCATGGCGTCGAGGCGGAGATCGCCTTCTTCCGTCCGGTGGAACGCAGCACCGGCGCGGGCTTGCTGGCGGCGGCGGCCTCGTTCGGGGCGGATCTGATGTCGATGGGCGCCTATTCCACCTCCTCGCGCCTGCGGCAATTGATTCTCGGGGGAATTACCCGGCATGTCCTTGAAAACGCCCAGATTTCCGTTCTGATGAATCGCTGAGCCCCTGGCTGCAAGCCACATGGGGCGGCATGGGCCGCGCAACGATCTTCCCGTGGTTTGAAACGCCTCCGCACCGGGGGTGAAGAAGTGTAACCCCGTGGCCTGTTACAATTGAGGTTGCCTAGGCTCCGTGTCATTTAAGTCACAGTCGCCTCGCGGCGAAGGCTTAACGGTTCAGTCAGACGCAGGAGTTAAACATGAAACAAATCCGTACCCGTGGCGCGGCATCCGCCTTCGCCCTGTTGGGGGCGACCGCGCTGGTGGCGGTCAGTGTGTTACCCGCGCGGGCGGCGGACACCTCGCTGGACGCGACCAAGGCGGTGCAGCAGAGCTTTACTCCGGTTCCGGATTTTTCGGCGCTGGTCGAGAAGGTCACGCCGGCCGTGGTCTCGGTGACCGTGAAACTGAAAACCGATCAGACCTCGGATGACAGCAATGGCGGCCAGAGCCGCAACGGGCTGCCGCCGGGCTTTCCGCAGATTCCCGGCTTCCCGCCGGGCTTCCCCTTCGGCTTTGGCATGCCCCAGCAGCCGCAGGCGGTCGAGGCCAAGGGCTCGGGCTTCATCATCAATTCCAATGGCACCATCGTCACCAATAATCATGTGGTGAAGGGGGCGAAGACGGTGACCGTCACCCTCTCCAACGGCGACACCTATCCCGCCAAGATCATCGGCACCGATCCCAAGACCGATCTCGCGGTGCTGAAGATCGATGCCGGCAAGGCGCTGCCTTACGTGGAGCTGGGAGATTCCAAGGATGTTAAGCCGGGCCAGTGGGTGGTGGCCATGGGCAATCCGTTCGGGCTGGGCAATACGGTCACCACGGGCGTCGTCTCGGCCTTGGGGCGTAATATTGGGGATGGTCCCTATGACCGTTTTATCCAGACCGACGCGCCGATCAACGAGGGCAATTCCGGCGGGCCGCTCTTCAACCAGAAAGGCCAGGTGATCGGCGTGAACACCGCCATTCTGTCGCCTTCGGGCGGTTCCGTGGGCATTGGCTTTTCCATCACGTCGGACATGGTCAAGCGCGTGGTCACGCAGTTGATTGCCCATGGCAAGGTGACGCGCGGCTTCCTGGGGGTTTCGGCGCAGATGGTCTCGCCGCAGATGGCGCAGGCGCTGAAGCTGCCAATGGCCAACCCGAATGCCGATGGCGCGTTGATCGCCGCGGTGGCGCCCAACAGCCCGGCATCGAAGGCGGGGTTGAAGCCGGGTGACGTGATTGTCGCCGTCAACGGCCAGACCGTGACCGATCCGGGCGATCTGGCCACGGACATCGCGAATATCGACCCGACCCACAAGGCCGATATCAGCTATGTGCGCGCCGGGCAGAAGAAGGACGTGTCCGTGGCCGTGGAGGAAATGCCCTCCAACCCCGACGCGAGCTTCCAGCAGGGCGGTGCCGGCAATCAGCAGACAGCCTCCCAGGGGGCGCTCGGCATTACATTGGCGCCGCTGACGCCGGATTTACGCAGCCAGCTCAACCTGCCCACGGACGCCACCGGCGCGGTGATCGTGAATGTGAAGCCGAACTCCCTGGCCGACGAGGCCGGCTTGCAGCAAGGGGATCTCCTGGTGGGGGTCGGCCCGACGGACATCAGCAGCCCGGACGAAGCCGTGGCCGCGATCAAGGCGGCGCGCAAATCCGGCGCTGGCGCGGTGGCGCTGCGCATTGTCCGTCAGGGGCAGGCGCTGTTCGTCGGGATCACGTTGTCCGGCGGGAACGGCAAGGACGGGAACTGAACAGACCCGCCCGCCGCGAGGCGGGCGGTTGTGCAAGGTGCCGCCGGGTTGGATGAACTCATCAGGCCCGGTGGCGCCCGCCAGATTGACCCCGCCGGACTGACGGGGCGGGATATGGGACGGTTTACCCCAGCAGCCGGCCGATGACGCGCGCGGTGTAGTCCACCACCGGGATGATCTTGCCGTAATTGATGCGCGTGGGGCCGATGACGCCGATGGCGCCGACGATCCTGTCCTGTGTGTTGCGCGCGGGTGCTACGATCATCGAGACACCGGCGGTGCCAAACAGCCCGGATTCGGCGCCGATGAAAATCCGCACCCCATCCGATTCCTCGGCGAGGTCGAGCAGCCTCAGCAATGTCTCCTCGGTTTCCAGCCGCTCGAACAAGGCCTGGATGGCGCCGAGTTTTTCGAGCTGGTCGATATCTTCCAGCAGCCGCCCCTGGCCGCGCAGGATCAACGAGCCGCCGCGCCCCTCCAGCCTGTCGCCATTGCCCCAGGTGGCGAGCCCGGCCTCGATGACGGCACTGGTCAGCTCATCCAGCGCCGAGCGGTCGGCCGACAATTCCGCGTTCACGCGCTTGCGCAGCTCCGTCAAGGTCAGGCCGGAGAGATGCGCGTTGAGAAAATTGCTCGCTTGCTGCAATGCGCTGGGCGGCAGGCCGGGCGGGGTTTCGATGATGCGGTTTTCCACCTGCCCATCGGCCGCGACCAGCACCACCAGGGCCCGGCCGGGGGAGAGCGGCACGAACTCGATATGCCGCACCGGCCCGTCCCCCTTGGGGGCCAGCACCAGCCCGGCGGCGGCGGACAGGCCCGAGAGCAGGCTGGAGGCCTGGGTCAGCGTATCCTGCAAAGAGCGCCCCGAGCGGGCGAGGGAGAGGTTGATATTGGTCCGCTCCTCCTCGGAAAGCTCGCCGAATTGCAGCAGCCCGTCCACGAACAGCCGCAAGCCGCGCTCGGTCGGCAGCCGCCCGGCGGACGTATGGGGGGAGAAGAGCAGCCCGGCATCGGTCAGATCCGCCATCACGTTGCGGATGGTGGCCGGCGAGAGTTTCTGCGGCAGCAGGCGCGAGAGCGTGCGGCTGCCCACGGGCTCGCCGGTTTCCACATATTGCTCCACGATTTCCCGCAGCACGGCGGCGGAGCGGCTATCGAGCCCTGGCGGAAGGCGGGGCAAAGGGGTGGTTGGTCTATGGTCCATATGGCTTGGCTCGGATAATAGCACGGCGGAGCAGAATATTAAGGAGATGAGTATGCGGCCCTCAGGCAGAGAATTCAACGCGCTGCGTCCGGTGTCCATCGAAACCGGCTTTTCCCACCATGCCGAGGGTTCCGCCTTGATCCGCATGGGCGGCACGGAGGTGCTGTGCACCGCCAGTGTCGAGGGGCGGGTGCCGCCCTTCATGCGTGGCCAGGGCGAGGGCTGGGTGACCGCCGAATATGGCATGCTGCCCCGGGCCACCCATACGCGCGGCGACCGTGAGGCCGCGCGGGGCAAGCAATCGGGCCGCACCCAGGAGATCCAGCGCTTGATCGGCCGTTCCCTGCGTGCCGTGCTGGACCGCAAGGCGATGGGCGAGATCACGGTGACGCTGGATTGTGACGTGCTGAATGCCGATGGCGGCACGCGCTGTGCCTCCATCACCGGCGCCTATGTGGCCATGGTGCTGGCGTTTCGGCATCTGAAGGCGAAGAACGTGATCAAATCCATGCCCATGCTGGGGCAGGTGGCGGCGGTGTCCTGCGGCATCGTCCAGGGCCACCCGGTGCTGGATCTGGATTATGCCGAAGATTCCTCCGCCGATGCGGATGCGAATTTCATTCTCACCGCCGCCGGTGGTATCGTGGAGATCCAGGCGACGGCGGAGAAATCCAGCTTTGACGAGTCGGCCTTCAACAAGCTGCTGGGGCTGGCGCGTGAGGGCACGGCCGCTCTGTTTGTCGCGCAGAAAGCCGCTCTGGGCTGAGAAAGGGCGAGAGAGGATGAATATCGGGCTGATCGTGGCCGCCGGGCGGGGCTACCGTGTCGGCGGGCCGCTGCCGAAGCAATATCTGCCTTTGGCGGGGCAGCCGATTTTGCGTCATACCATCCAGGCGCTGGCGCGCCACCCCGCGATCGACGCTGTGCAGGTGTTGATTCATCCCGACGATCAGGCGCTGTACGACGACGCCACCGCCGGGCTGGAGAAGCTGCTGGCGGTGCGGTTTGGTGGCAAGGAGCGCCAGGATTCCGCGCGGTTGGGGCTGGAGGCCATCGGGCCTCTGCAACCCGCCACCGTGCTGATCCACGATGCGGTGCGGCCCTTTGTCGCGCTGGAGACCATCTCCGCGGTGCTGGACGTTCTAAAGCGCGGCGCCGCCGCCATTGTCGGCGTGAAGCTGGCCGACACGCTGAAGCGCGTGGAGGAAGGGGTGGTGACCGGCACGGTCAGCCGTGAGGGGCTCTGGCGGGCGCAAACCCCGCAGGGCTTCCGTTATCTGGATATTTTGCGGGCGCATCGCCATGCCGTGCGCAGCGCGCCGGAGACGGATTTCACCGACGATGCGATGATCGCCGAACATGCCGGCCTGCGGGTGGAAATGGTTCCAGGCACGGAGGATAATTTCAAGATCACCACCGCCGCCGACCTGATCCGCGCGGAGGCGCTGCTTTCGGCGGCTTGACAGCCATGGCTGGCAGCCGGCGGCGCACGGCGTTATGCTGGGCGCATCATGTCAGGGAGGCTCATATGGGCGCACGATTCTTGATGCTGGTTCCGGTGCTGACGGGGTTGGCGCTGCCCGCGGCGGCCCAGACGGCCTTGACCCTCAATGCCAGCGGTTCCGCCCAGGCCGAGCCGGACGAGGCCGTGGCCGGTTTCACCGTCCAGGCCGTGAAGCCCGATGCCGCTGGCGCCCAGGCGGCGGTGAACGAGGCGATGGCGCGGGCTCTGGCGGCGGCGCGCGCGGTGCCGGGCGTGGCCGTGGCAACGGGCGGCTATAACAGCTATTCCAGCCTGTCCGACGATAAATCCGCGCCGCAATACACCGCCCAGCAAAACCTGACCCTGACGCAGCCCGCCAAGGATGGCGTGCCGGACCAGGCTTTTACCGCCCTCCTGGCCAAGTTGCAGGGGCAGGGGTTGCTATTGACCGGACTGAACGGGGAACTCTCCCAGGACGGGCGCGCCAAGGCGGGCCGGGAAGCCATTGGCGATGCGTTGGGGCAATTGCGCTCCCAGGCGCAGGAGATCGCCAGGGTGCTGCACAAGAAAGTGGGGGCGTTGAAGACGCTGCATGTGAATACCAGCGGTGGGTCCGTTCCGCCGATGCCGCGCATGATGGCGCTGGCCGCCGCCGCGCCGCCGCCGCAATCGGCCCCGGACAAGGTGACGGTTACGGCAAACGTCACGGCCGAGATTGAACTGGATGCCGGAAATTAGACCCGGCTGTCTCACAACCGGTCGTCGTACAAAAAGCCAAGTCCCTTGAAGCCGTGAGACTGCCCCGGGACGGTTTCAGGGTAGGGCCAGTCTTGGCCTAATTGGGCGCTTGCGGGCGTCAGGCGCCGCGCAGTTCCTCCAGCCGCGCCAGCAAGGCGGGCACATCGGGCTGAACCTCAAACAGCTCCCGGATCTCGGGCTTGGCGAAGCCGCGCGCGATGGTTGATTCGACCATCGCCACGAATGGATCCGCCCAGCCGAGAATATTCACCAGGATGATTGGCTTGTGGTGCTGGCCAAGCTGCTTCCAGGTCATGATCTCGAAGGTTTCGTCGTAGGTGCCAAGCCCACCCGGCATCACCACGAACACATCGCCCAGCGCGAAGAGGCGGCGCTTGCGCGTATGCATCGAGTCGGTCACGATCAGCTCCGTCAGGCCCTGGAACTCCACCTCGCGCTGACGCAGAAAATCCGGAATAATGCCCGTCACCTCGCCGCCGGCATGCAGCGTGGCGCCGGCGGTGATGCCCATCAGCCCGACATTGCCGCCCCCGAACACCAGCCGCATGCCGCGTCCGCCCAGCCCCTTGCCCAGCGTTTCGGCCGCCGCCGCATAGGCCGGGTCGGCGCCGGGGTTGGAGCCGCAAAATACGGTGACGGAAAAACTGCCCATGAATCACTGCCTCGCTTCCAGTTCTGCCTTGTTCGTGGCAGGCTGGGGCCGCCATGGCAAGCAACGCTCTCCCAGACCCCGCCGGCCCCAAGCGGCCCAATCTGCGTTTCGTCGTCCTGATCGTGCTGGTTGTGCTGGCGCTGGGGAATGCCGCATTGCTGCTATATCTTCATTATGGCCGCACAACGCCGCCGGCGCCGCAGCCGCCGGCCGCCATTTCACCCATGCCCCCGCCCAAGCCGCAAGCCTCCAATACCGGCCCCGCCGGGCCGAGTTTCGACATTGTGCGCGTGGACCCCCAAGGCAATGCCGTGCTGGCCGGGCGGGCCGTGCCGGGCGCCAAGGTAACGGTGAAGGATGGCGATACGGTCCTGGGCACCGCCACGGCGGATTCACAAGGCGCGTTCGTGATGATCCCCTCCAACCCGCTGCCGCCCGGCGCGCATGAACTCACCCTTTCCGAGACGCTTCCCGGCGGCGAGGTGGTGAACAGCCCGCAAAGTGCGGCCGTGTCCCTGCCGGGCAATGGCAAGCCGGCCTTGGCGGTTGTGTCCGGACCGGAGGGCAGCGATGTCGTCACCGGGCAGGGGCCGCAGCCCGGCCAGCTCGGCATGGGAGCGGTGGATTACGATGCACAGGGCCACGCGGTGTTCAGCGGCACGGCCCCGGCGGGTGCCAGCGTGACCGTGCTGCTGGACGGCAAGGCGCTCGGCACCGCCAAGGCGGACAAGGCCGGGCACTGGCATGTGCAGGCGCCGGTGCCCGCAAAACCGGGCATGATCACGCTCAACGCCACGGCGCCGGATGGCGGCGCCATCGCGCCCGTCACCGTGCCCTTCGCGCCGGAAGAGCTGGCCAAGGCGCTGGAGGAAGGCCACGTGGTCATCGCCCCCGGCGACAATCTCTGGATGATCGCCCGCCGTGTTTATGGGCGTGGCACCTTGTACACGCTGATCTATTCCGCCAATGCGAGCAAAATCCACGACCCGAACCTGATTTTCCCCGGGCAGGCCTTCACCCTGCCGGAAAAGAAGACGAACTGAACAAGGCAAAAGGCTGAATGAATATTGCTGAGACTGTAAAATCGGTGATGAGCCCACCGCACAAGGCGGGGTACCCCTTCATCATCGGCGGCATTGTGGTGGCGCTCATCGGGCTGCTCTTCTGGAAGCCGCTGGCTTGGCTGGGTGTGATCTTCACCCTGTTCTGCCTGTATTTTTTCCGCGATCCGGAGCGTGTGCTGCCGCCGCGCAAGGATGTGTTCGTGGCCCCGGCCGATGGGTTGGTGGTCAGCATCGAGCAGGCGGTTCCCCCCGCCGAGCTGGGGCTCGCGCCCGAGCCGCGCACCCGTGTGGCCATTTTTCTCTCGGTGCTGGACGTGCATGTGAACCGCACGCCCATCTCCGGCACGGTGCGCAAGATCGCCTATCATCCCGGCCTGTTCCTGAGCGCCGCCGAGGACAAGGCAAGTGACGATAACGAGCGCAACTCCCTGTTGCTGCGCACCGCCGATGGGCACGATGTCGTGGTGGTGCAGATCGCCGGGCTGATCGCGCGCCGGATTCTCTGCGAGGTGGCGGAAGGCCAGCCGCTTCTGGCCGGGCAGCGTTTCGGTATCATCCGGTTTGGCTCGCGCACCGATCTGTATCTGCCCGAAGGCTGCACGCCCCTCGTGGCGGTTGGCCAGCGCATGATCGGCGGAGAGACGGTCATCGCGCAATTGCCGCCGCGGGCGCCCTCCTTTCCATGAGGCCGGTCCGCCGGCTGCCGCGGCGGCAGCGTTTTTCCGGGCTCAGCTTCAACCGCATGCTGCCCAATCTGATGACGCTGCTGGGGCTTTGCATCGGTCTGTCCTCGATCAGGCTGGGGCTGGAAGGCCGTTACGGCACGGCGGTGCTGGCCATCGCCGTCTCCGGCGTGATCGACGGGTTGGATGGCCGCCTGGCCCGCATGCTCAAGGCCACGTCCCGCTTCGGGGCGGAGTTCGATTCGCTGGCGGATTTTCTCTGCTTCGGCGTGGCCCCCGCGCTGCTGCTCTATATGTGGTCCTTGCAGCCTTGGGGCGCGCTCGGTTTTCTGCCGCCCTTGATGTTCGCCTCGGCCATGGCGCTGCGCCTGGCGCGGTTCAACGCGGCGCTGGATTCCGCGCCCAAGGCGGCTTTCGCCTATAATTTCTTTACCGGCGTGCCCGCCCCGGCCGGGGCGGGGCTGGTCTTGTTTCCGCTCTTCATCGGTTTGGCGGCGAATGAGCATAATTTGTTCTGGTTGCAGGATCTGGTGAGCTACCCGCTCTTCACGGGGCTCGTGCTGGCGGTTGTGGCGGTGCTTTGCGTTTCCACCTTGCCTGTCTGGAGCTTCAAGAATTTCAAGATCCCGACCGCGGGCATCCTGCCCTTGCTGCTCGGGGTGGTCGTCTTCGCGGCGTTGATCTTCGCGGACCCGTTTTTTGCCGGCGCATTGGCGGGGCTGGCTTATATCGTCATGCTGCCTTTCTCCCTGCGCAGCTACCGCAAGCTGGCGCACGAGGCGGAGGAACGCCGCGCGGCGATGGAACGCGATGAAACCGAAACGGAAATTCAACCTTCGGTTTAGAAAACATTGATATAAACATCCTGTAATCTTAAGCTCACTTCCAATGCAGGGGACGTTGGGAGTGGTTCATGTCGGGTTCGACGATCAGTGCCTCCAGTACGCTGGCCTTGCAACTGGGCAGTGTGGTGCAATCCCCCCTTGCCATTCTGGCGGGAGCCGGGGTCACGCTGGCCGGCACGGTGTCTTCCTCCGCCCCCAGCCTGACCAGCGCGCTTTATGGCGCATCCGGTGAGAGTTGGGCCGTCGTCAATGACGGCACACTCATGGCGGAGCTCACGCTGGCATCGGGCGGCGTGGCGGGTTTTGGCGCGTATCTGGCCGGATTCGGGGATGTCACGAACGCCACGGCCGGGTTGATCGAGGGGGGCGAGGCCGGGCTGGTGCTGCTGGCCGGAGGGGATGCGTCCAATCAAGGCACGATCCTGGGCGGTGTCGGCGGTGGAACCGGGCTGGGGCGCGTCGGTGTGCAATTCACCGGGGCCGGGTCGCTGGAAAATGCGGGGCTGATCCTGGGCGGGGCATATGGCGTGAGCCTGGGCGCGGCCGGGCTGGTCCAGAACGGCGGACGGATTGGCGGTGCCGCCGCGGGGGCGGTTCTGGCGTCCACGGGTAGTCTGGTCAATCAGGCGAGCGGCGCCTTGTACGGCGGTGTTTCGGGGGTGGTGCTGCGGGCGGGGGGCAGCCTCGTCAATGCGGGCAATATCGCCGCGACCCTGGCGGGGGCCGGGCATGAAGGGCTGGTGCTGGGCAGCGGCGCCTCCGCCGAGACCAGCGGCACGATCGACGGGTTTGATGGCGTGTGGGGAACGGAATCGGCCGCCACGCTGGTGAATCACGGCCTGATCGAAAGCGCCGGTACGCTGGGGCTGTTTTTCCCTTCCGCGGGCTACAGCTTCGTCAGTGGCGCGGCGGTGGAGCTGACGAACGGCATTGTCGACAATGACGGTCTCATCCAGGGCAATGACGTACCGGACAATCCGCTGATGCAGGCGGGCTCCGCCGGAAGCGGGGTGATCCTAGGGGCGGGGCTTCTGACCAATGCGGGCACCATCGCGGGGGGTGGCGGCTTCGCCACGCATGGCGGGGTGGGGGTGGCCGGCGGGCCGGGCTTGAGCGCCAGCAACGATGGGCTGATCGCGGGGGGTGCTGGCACATATGGCGGGACCGCCCTGTTGCTCTCCGGTGGCTCCCTGTTGAATACCGGCAGTATTCTGGGCGGCGGCGGCGCGATATCCGGCGGCAATGGCGTGGTGCTCAATAACGGTGCCACGCTGGTGAATGAGGGGGGCATACAAGGGGGGGCTGGCACGCAATATCTCTGGGGCACGGGGCTGGGCGCCGGTGTGGCGCTCTATGGCGGCGTGCTGGAGAATGACGGGCTGATCACCGGCGGCGGGCGGCAGCTCATGGCGCTGTGGATGGGCGGTGGCCAGGCTGTCAATGCCGGCACCCTCAGCGGCCGGGCGGCGGTGGCGATGCAGGGCGGCACGCTGGAGAATGACGGGCTGATCACCGGCACCGAGGTGGCGGTGGATCTGGCCGGCGGACATTTCACGAATGCGGGCACATTGGCGGGCAGCTACGCGCTTTACATGCCAGCCTCTGGCGCCGTGCTCACCGTGGCGCCGGGGGCGCTGTTTCAGGGCAAGGTCGCGGATCATGGCGGCGGCGCCACGTTGCTGCTCACCGGTGCCGGGTCGCTGGATATGGGCGCGAGCTTTTCCGGTTTTTCCGATATTTCCCTCGCCGGGTCGGGCTGGGTGCTGGCGGGCGGGCTGGCGCAGCTCGCGGGCGGGGAAACCATAACCGGCCTCGCGGATGGCGACGCGCTATTGCTGGAAGGTTTCACCGCCACCAGCGAGAGCTACGTTTCCGGTGTCGGGCTGGTGCTGGAGCAGGGGCTTGCCGAAGCCACGCTGGCCATAGCGGGCGGTCCAGCCTCGGCGGCTTTCACCGTCAGCGCCGTGGCGCAAGGAACCGAAATCGTCATTTGCTACCGCCGCGGCACGTTGATCCAGACCTTGGATGGGGAGCGCGACGTGGCGGCGTTGCGCATCGGCGACAGGCTGCCCACGCGGTTTGGCGGTGTGCGTCAGGTCAGCTGGATCGGCCGGCAGAGCTTTGGCGCGGCGCAGGTCAGGGGGAACAGGGAGCGTATTCCGGTCTGTATCCATCCCGGCGCGTTGGGGCGGGGGTTGCCGCACCGGCCGCTCTTCGTCTCGCCGGGCCATTCCATGCTGCTGGACGGGGTTCTGGTGCTGGCGCGGGCGCTGGTGAACGGCGTGACCATCACCCAGGATTATGACGGGCAGCCGGTGGATTATTTCCTGCCGGAATTTGCCGCGCATGACTGCGTTCTGGCCGAAGGAGCCTGGAGCGAGAGCTTCGCCGACGGTCCAGGCCTGCGCGCGCAATTCCATAACCGCGCCGCGTTCCAGGCGCTGTATCCCGGCCATGAGGAGCCGGCGGGCCTTTCTCTCTGCGCGCCGCGTCCGCTGCGGGGCGTGGGGTTGGAGCAGGCCTTGCGCCCGGTTGTCGCCCGCGCCGGGCGGCGGGTGCGGCCTGGCGGGCTGCAAGGCTGCCTCGACAGCGCCGATGGCCGCCATGTCCGGGGCTGGGCGCAGGACACGGACTGGCCGGAATTGCCGCAGGAGCTGGCTTTTTATGCCGGCGGCCAGCTGCTCGGCACGGCCCTGGCCTGCCAATACCGGGAGGATCTGGCATTGTCGCGCATCGGCACCGGGCACGCGGCGTTCAGCTTCACGGCCCCACGCCGTTTCAGCCCCGCCGCGTTACGCATCCGCCGGGTGGCGGACGGCGCGGCGCTTCACATCCCGGTCATCCGCGCGGCCTGAATTTGCTCAGCTCTGCACGTCGGTCACGGGCCGGTCGTCCCCCTCGCTCATTTCGGTATGCCATTCCCCGTCGCGGGTCTGGTACATGATCGGGGTGGTCTCGCCGGGCACGCGCTGTTCGCGCGCCGCGCGCCGCGCGCCGCGCGGCTTTCAGCGCGTCCTCGCGCGTGGGGTAGGTTTCCGAAAAACTGCCCTTGAATGTGTAGGCGAAACCACCGTCATGGGGCACGACCTTGTAATGCACGATGCTCATGAGCTTGTTCCTCCTCGCAGAGCCTGTTGTTCATATGGGGGGTCAGCGCAATCTTGCCATGGCCAGGGAGTCGGCATAGCCGCCCTGGCGGAAGATGTCCGCGCGCAGCCGGCCCTCCCTCTCGAAGCCGAGGGATTCGTAAAGCCGGATGGCGGGGGGGTTGTCCGCCAGCACGGCCAGGCCGATCCGGCTCAGCCCCAGCCAGTTATCGGCGATGTCCAGCATGGCGGTGAGCAGGGCGCGGCCGATGCCCTGGCCCTGCCAGGCATCGTGCACCATCATGGATTGCAGCGTGGCCGTGTGCAGGGCGCGCCCCTGGCCGGGAAGCAGAACGCTCAGGCCGGACAATGTCCCGCCTGACACGGCGACGATCGCCCGCGCCCTTGAAGCGGGGTCGGTCAGTTCGTTCAAGGCGGCTTCCGCCATGAAGGGCGTGGCGGCGGCGCCGTGGCACACGCCGGGCAGGCTCATCAGCGTGGTGAGCCCGGGCAGATCCTCCGGCTCCATGGCCCGCAGGATGAAAGGCTGGCGCGGGGCTTGCGGCGGTGGCAATGGGGCGGTCGACCGGTCGGCCGGCAGGCCGGGGCGCAGCCTGGCCATGGCCAGGCAATCGGTCAGCACGCCGTCCTGCATGGCGTGGTGGCGCATCGTGGCCTCGACCTCGAAACCGAGGGAGCGGTAGAGCGCGATGGCCGGGTGATTGTTGGCGAACACCTCAAGCTCCAGCTTTTGCAGGTTCAGCCAGTTATCGGCGAGATCCAGCAAGGCCGTGAGCAAGGCGCGGCCGGTGCCGCGGCGGCGGGCTTCCTCGTCCACCATCAGCCCCAGCATGGCGGCATAGCTTCGTCGCGGGTTGGCCTCCCGCGTCAGGCTGGCCTCGCCCAGCACCGTGCCATCCGCCGCGCAGGCCAATAGCGATGTGCGCAGCTCCCGCTCCGCCGCGAAGAACCGCGCGGAGGCGGCGCGGCTCTCATAAGGCAGGGCGAAGGTGAAGCGGCGCACGCTCGGCTGATTGTAAATGCGATTGACCGCCGCGATGTCGCCTGGCGTGGCGGCGCGTATGGAGATCATGGCGCGTGCTCCTCCCGGGGGGTTGGCACGAGCGTCTTGCCGCCCGCGATGACCACCGGGCGAAAGCCACGCGGCGGCGGGGCGGGAGGACGCATGCCGATGCGCGCGGCGGTGAAGCCAAGACCGGCGGCGCAGAAAACCAGCAGCGGCGTCAAGAGCAGGGCGGACATGGGAAAGGCTCCTTGTGGGTTGGGCGGGGCGCTTTTCCAAAAACAAACCCCGCCGGAATGGTGGCGGGGTTGCGGGATTGTCAGGGCTGGAACCCGTTCAACCGCACCGCGCCCGCGCGCGAATTCGTACGCCGCCCATTTTGCGGGCGATGGCTGGAATCATGCGGGCGCGGGCCTTGCTCATGGCGGCGAGGCTAACGGGGAAAAACCTGCTTGCCAAGCTCCCATCTCCACATGGCCCTTGTCTTGCGGGTGGATAACCTCTTTTTTGCGGAGATAGACGTGAAGGAGTGGCGATGGCGGCGAGGAAGGAAGCGAAGCAGGCGCTGGTCGTGGGGGCCTCGCGCGGGATCGGCCTGGGGCTGACCAGGGAGTTCCTGCGCCGGGGCTGGCATGTGACCGCGACGGTCCGCTCGGCCATTTCAGGCGGCGGGCTTGAAAATTACTACGACCAGCTCACGCTGGACACGCTCGACATCAACAATCTCCACATGGTGGAGGCGTTCATGGCCCGGATGAAGGGGCGGATCTTCGACGTGGTCGTGCTGAATGCCGGCATTTACGGCCCGCGCGACAAGGGCGTGAACGAGGCCACGCAGGAAGAAATCTCACATCTGATGATGACCAACGCCATCTCCCCGGTACGGCTGGCGGAAAGGCTGGTGCCGCTTTTGCGGCCGGAAACGGGCGTGCTGGCCTTCATGTCCTCCGTGCTGGGCAGTTTGGAGGTCAACGCCAACGATGCCAGCCCGCTTTATGCCGCCAGCAAGGCGATGCTGAACCGGCTGACGCGCGCCTTTGCCGCCAAATACGATTATCTCACCATCGTCAATCTGCATCCAGGCTGGGTGCGCACCGACATGGGCGGGCCGAACGCGACGCTCGATGTGGATAGCAGCGCCAAGGGCATGGCGGATGTGCTGGTGGGCCGGGCCGGCAGCGGCGGGCATGAATTCCTGGATTACCGGGGCAAGATCATTCCCTGGTAGCGCGCGGCCCGGTTGGTTTCGGCGCGAAACCTTGCTAGAGCGCCGCGATGGACCAGGCCCTGCACCAGAGCGAGGCGGCGGCGGGCATTCCGCCCCGGCGCACCTTCGCCATCATCTCACATCCGGATGCCGGTAAGACGACTCTGACCGAGAAGCTGCTGCTTTTTGGCGGCGCCATCCGCGAGGCGGGCATGGTGAAGGCCCGCCAGGACCGGCGCAACACCCGCTCGGACTGGATGAAGATCGAGCGCCAGCGCGGTATTTCCGTGACCTCCTCGGTGATGACCTTCGAGTTCGGCGGCGCGGTGTTCAACCTGCTCGATACGCCAGGCCATGAGGATTTCTCCGAGGATACCTACCGCACGCTCACCGCCGTCGATAGCGCGGTGATGGTGATCGACGCGGCCAAGGGCATCGAGCTGCAAACCAGGAAGCTGTTCGAGGTCTGCCGCCTGCGCAATATCCCCATCACCACCTTCATCAACAAGATCGACCGCGAGGGCCAGAATCCGTTCTCCCTGCTGGATGAGATCGCCGATACGCTGGCGCTGGACATCTGCCCGATGGTCTGGCCCATCGGCTCGGGCGGGCTGTTCCGGGGTTGTTACGACTTGCGCAACGACCAACTCGTTTCCGCCAGGAAGCCGGGTGAAGAGGCGGGCGCGCGCAGCTTCGCCATTCCCGCCGAGCAGAAGGCGCAGCTTGACGAGGATGTCGAACTGATCCGCGCCGCCTATCCGGAATTCGATGCCCAGGCCTTCGAGGAAGGGCATCTCACCCCGGTCTATTTCGGCTCCGCCCTGAAGGATTATTCGGTGCGCGAATTGCTGGAAGGCCTCGTCGCCAACGCGCCGCCGCCGCAGCCCCGCGCCACCGATGCGCGAGAGGTGGCGCCCGAGGAAAAGCCAGTCACCGGTTTCGTGTTCAAGGTGCAGGCCAATATGGACCCGCAGCACCGCGACCGGATCGCCTTCACCCGCATCTGCTCGGGCAAATTCACGCGTGGCATGAAGCTGACCCATTCGCGCACCGGCAAGCCGATGGCCATCCAGGCGCCGATCTTCTTCTTCGCCCAGGATCGCTCCCTGGCGGAGGAAGCGTATCCGGGCGATATTATCGGTATCCCCAATCACGGCACGTTGCGCGTGGGCGACACGCTGACCGAGGGCGAGAAGTTGCGCTTCACCGGCATTCCGGATTTCGCGCCGGAAATATTGCGCCGTGTCCGGCTGGCCGACCCGATGAAGGCCAAGCAGATGCGCAAGGCGCTGGAGGATCTGGCGGAGGAGGGGGTCACCCAGGTTTTCCGCCCGATGACCGGGGCGGACTGGATCGTTGGCGTGGTCGGCATGCTCCAGCTCGATGTACTGGGCAGCCGCATCGAGCAGGAATATAACGTGCCGATCGGCTTCGACCCCGCCCCGTTCGACACGGCCCGCTGGATTTTCTCGGAAGACGCCGCCCGGCTGAAATTCTTCATCGAGGTGAATAAAAGCGCCATGAGCGAGGACCGCGACGGCGCGCCCGTTTATCTCGTGCGCAATGCCTGGGAATTGAACCGGATGAAGGAGAATTTTCCGGAGATCACCTTCTCGGCCACGCGTGAACGGCAGTAAGCTTGCCGGTTGGGGATGGCCGCTTCTGGTCGCGGGCATTCCGTTCGCGGCGTTTTTCACGCTGGGGCTGCGTTATTTCTACATCAACGGCGCCTGGTGGGGCGATGGCGGCATTCTTGCCTCGCTGATGTGGCATAATGGCTGGCTGCTGCGCCTGCCGCTGGTTTCGGGCGGGCATAGTTTCCTGGCCACTCATATGGCCCTGGTGTTCTGGCTGACGTCCGGTCTTTCCTGGTTGCTGCCGTTCAGCCGTGTGCAATTCTTCGCGTTGTTTCTAGGGGCGGTGCAGGCGCTGATGGCGCTGCCGGTCTATTATCTGCTTTTGCGGCTGGGGTGCCAGCGGTTTCCAGCGGCGGCGCTGGCGGTGCTGTTCGCGTTCAACGGCATCGTGCTGGCGGCGAGCTGCAACCCGCATTTCGAGCTGCTGATCGTCGCCAGCGCCATGGGCTTTCTCGCCGCGCTGGCCTGCGGGCGGGTCTGGCTGGCGCGTTTATTGTTCGTCCTGTGCCTGGCGACACGGGAGGATGCCGGTGTTCATCTCGGCCTGTTGCTGCTCGTGGGTGGGCTGGGGTTGCGCTGGCAGGGCGTGCCCTGGCGCGGGCTGCGGCCCTTGCTCGGCTATGGCATGGCGGCGCTGGGTTGTAGCGCGCTGGAGGTCGCGCTCCAGCATCTTCTGTTTCCTGGCGGTGGCGCGTTGGAGGCGGTTTATCTTGGCGATCCGCCATTGTCCGGTCTGACCTTTATCGTCCTGGCCACGCGGCTGGCGTTTTACGTGCTCTACAGGCTGTATCTGATTCTGCCGGCGGCGGTGGCTCTGGTCCTGGCCGAACGCTGGCGCATGCCGGGGCTCGTGGCGGGGTTCGTCTCATGCCTGCCCTGGCTGGGGTTGAACTGGCTGGCCGCCAGCCCCTATGCCGGAACGCTCAGCGATTATTACCCTTTCCCCTTGATCCTCGCGCTGTTCTGGCCGCTCTGCGCGCCGCTTTTCGCCCAGGGATACGGCGTGGCGCGCCAGTTCCCCCAGGCGCGCGCCGTGCTGGCCTTCATCCTGCTGCTGGGGGCGTCCTTCGTCGGGCTCTGGGGATTGCAAAATCCGCAAGGGCTGAAATTCCCCGCCAGCTTTTTCAACCCGCCCAGCCTTGCCATGCAGCACGCCACGGAACGGGCGATGGCCCGGCTCACCCAGGCGAAGCTCGGCCATGTGGCGGTGGATGGCAGCGTGGCCGCCTTGGCGCCAGACCATTACCGTGACACCCAGATCGCCTGGATGAACCAGCCCGTGCCGCCGGATGTCGTTATTTTCTTTCCCCGCGGGCAGGGCACGGGGCCGACCTTGAGGCTGGCGCGCCAGGCGGGGTTGCGCCATTTTTATGCGGTGCCCGGCACGTCTCTGCGCCTGGCTTCGGCCAAGCCCTTGGTCGTGCCCGGGCTGGCGCTTTCCCCCTGGGCGCCAGCCGGAGCAAGATAACAGCGCGCGGGCCTGCCTGGCGGCAGGGGACCGGGCCTGGGGTCAGTAATTGAACTGATAGGTCAGCCCGACGCTGCTGCTCTCGCTGCCATTGGAGGTGCCGGTGGACGTGTCCAGCTTCAATCCCTTGTAAAGATTGACCTGCACTTGGGCCTGCGTGCCCTGGCCGGTGGTGGATTGCGTGGCCCCCACATATACGCCCGGCGCCACATAGCGCCCCGCCTGCACCGAGGGGCCGTCGGAGCCGGAGCTGGTGACCGAAAGCTGATCCAGCCCCAGCGCGCCGCGCACCGAATCCAGCGGGCTGAACCCGCCGCCCACGCCGGAGATCTGCGCCAGGGCCGCCGCCAGCGATGCCGCCTGGAATGGCGACAGGCTGGAGGAGCTTTGCGCGAAGAGCAGCTGCGCGAGGATCTCATCCGAAGGGAGGGAGGGGGAACTGCTCAGGCCGATTTTCGGGTCGCTGGCGGTGCCGCTGATCACCAGCGTGGCGGTGCCGCTATTGCTGGTCGTGGTCGTTGCCTCAAGATCCAGAGCCGGAACGAACCCGCCGCCATTGAAAGCGATCTGGCCGGAGGTGAATTGCAAGGTTTTGCCCGCCAGTGAGAAATTGCCGCGAATCAAGGAGAATCCGCCGGTCGGCTGCGGGTTGGCCGTGGTGCCGCCAATATGGAGATTTCCTCCCAGTTCGGCGAACAGCCCGTCGCCACGGACGAAGATCTGATTTTTCGCGTGCACCGCCAGCGCCAGCTTGATGGGCGGCGCGGGCGGGGTGGCGCTCTTGGGCGGCGCTGGCGGGCTGCTCGCGCCATGGATCGGTAGATTGGCGACCGAGGGCGGCAAGGATTGCGGAATATTGATATTGGCCTTCAGCAGGTCGATCCGCCCGCCCAGCGTGGAAGCGCCGTTCAATTCGCCCTTCAAGGTCAGTGCGGCGTTCAGCGTCTCCGTGACCAAGTCCGAGGCGATGGGCGTGGCATTGTCGGCATTCAGGGCCAAATCCACCGGCATGCCCGTCGCGCCCAGATCGACCGTGCCATGCCCGGTGATTTTGCCGTTTCCGGCCGTGGCGGAGAGGCTCCGCAACGTGATCAGCTTGTCGGCGGCGGCGATGTCCGCGTTGATCGATGTCAGGTTCAGGCCCGAGGCGATGTTCTGCACGCTGCCATCGGCAAGGGTCAGCGTACCCTTGGCGCGTGGGGCGCGGGGCGTGCCGGCAACCCGCAGATCCGTCGTGACCACGCCGCGCACCAGATTGCCGTTCGCGGCCAGAATCGGATCCAGCAGCTTCAGGTCCAGCCGCCCGGCGAGGGAGAGGTTCATCGGTCCGGTCATGTTCAACGGCGCCGTGCCGTTGGCGGTGAGATTCACGTTCTGTCCGGCCTTCACCGCCAGATCGACCCCAGCGCTTTGCCCTTTCAGCTGTGCCTTGGCGTCGATGTCGGCCGGGGGCAGGGCGGCGGCCGGGCCGCTTTCATCGCGTAAGTTCCGCGCGGTCAGCGTCACATGCCCGGTGGGGGCCTTGGGTGTGCCGGCCAGTTGCATGTCGGTGGTGACCACGCCGTTCAGCTTCACATGCATCTTGGCCAGAAGCGGGTTCAGCATGGGCAGGTTCACCCGCCCGGCCAGGGCCAGCTTCATCGGCCCGGTCATGGAAAGCGGCGCGGTGCCGCGGGCGGTGATGTTCGCATCCTGTCCGGCCTTGGCGGTGAGGTTCACATCCGCGCTGTTGCCCTTCAACGTGGCCGTGCCGGAGAGGCTGGCCGCGGGCAGCCCCTTGATGCTCTTGTCGATATAGCGCAGGCCGGTGGCGTTCAGCGCGATTGTCCCGTTTGGGGCCTTGGGCGTGCCGGTTACATCGGCGGTGAGGTTCACGCTGCCCGCCGTGTCGATGCCGGGCACGAACAGCTTGGCCAGGGACAAATCCAGGTTTTTCACCGAGGCCTTGAGGGCGAGAGTGGGCGAGAGCGTGCCATCCAGCGCGATCGCGGACTGGCCCAGCTCCAGATCCAGATGCCTGACCGCCATGTCCGGCTTGGTCTCGATGTCCGCCGGTCCACGCAGCTTGGCGGCCAGGCCGCGCCAATTGGCGGTCAGGTTGGTCAGGTGCGCGCTTTGCGCCGGGACATCCAGCACGCCCGCGAGGCTGAGCTTGGCCGGGTAGGACATCAGCCGCGCGATCGTGGCATCCGCCCGTACCGCCAGCGTTTCCAGCTTACCCTCGGCGCTGACCGTGCCGTTGACGGCGCCGAGAGACGGCACGGCCTCGACATTCTTCGCCGTCACGTTCAACTGCAGGTTCTGGTTGGCCCGATAGGCGAAATCGGCCTGCACGGCGCCATGCAGCCTGGTGCCGGTGAAAGGATCGAAATCCGCCAGCGAGCCGAGGTCGAGCCGCGCCGTGCCGCTGGGCAGCTTGGCCCCGGCGGCGAGACGCAGATCCGCCCGCGCATCCAGCGATTTCCACTGGGCCTGGCTGACCGTGATGCTGGCCGCGCCGTCCTTGCCACGGGTAAAGGCGGCATCCAGCGCCAGCGGCGCGCCCGCCAGCGTGCCGGTGCCGGTCAGCGTGCCGCGCGGTGCCTGTGGCAGATGGGTGGCGTGCAGCGCGAGCTTGAACGGGCCGGAAGGCGCCCCCGGCACGCTCACCTGGCCGGTGATGTCCGCATCCGCCATGAAATCCTGCGGGCTGCCGGTTACATGGCTGTCCAGCCGCACCGCTCCGGTGAGCTGCGGGGCCAGCGCGGCCAGGCTGTCCAGCTTGGCGTCGGTGGTCAGGTCGAGCCGTTTCTCATCCAGCGTGCCTTCCGCGCCCAGGCTGAATTGCGGTCCCTTCAGCGCCAGTTGGCCGATTGTCACTTTCTTGCCTTGCAGGCTGGCGAGCAGCGAGAGGTCCGTGCGCCCGGCCAGCAGCTTGTCCAGCCCGGCGGGCGCCTGGGTGAGCGCCACATGGCCTTGCAGGGTCAGGGTGGCGCCGTCCTTCTTCGCGGTTTGCACCACCACCAGATGCAGCCTTGTGTCGCCGCTGAGGGATTGTTGGGCCAGCGTGCCGAACGGCGCCAGGGAGGGTACGGCCAGCGTCACATCGGCGAAGGGATTGTTCTGGTCCAGCCCCAGCGTGCCGTTCAGGTTCAGCTTTGCCTCGCCCAGCGCCAAATCCGCCTTCAGCGCCGCGCCGGCGCGCGGCCCCTTCAGGGTCACGTTCATGGTCAGCGGCAACTGCACCTGCGGGCCGGAGAAATGGCCGATCAGCCCATCCGGCGGCTCCTGCACATGCAGCTTCATCGATACGGTCTTCGGGTCCAGGCTCGCCGCCAGCAGATAGTCCGCATCGCCGTTCGCCGTGGTCGCGTCCAGGGCGATATCGCCATGGTCGAGATCGCGCAGATGCGAGCTGCCGGTCACATGCAGCGCGATCGCCTCGCCCGCCAGGGCGGGCGCCACCCGCAACGTGCCGATGTCCAGCTTGTCGAGATTCACCCGGAAGGCGGGCAGGCCGCCATTACCGCCCTCCTGGTTCTGGCTCTTGCCGGCGGGATAGGCCGGCGCGCGCGTCACATCGATGCTGAGCGCCGTCAGCGCCTGGACGGAAACATCCCGCCGCAGCAGCGCCAGCGGCGACCATTTCAGCTCCACCTGTCGCCCGCTCAGCCATGTGCCCTGCTTGTCCACGAGCTGGAAACTGGGGATCTTGATGTCAGCCGGAAAATGCCCGCCCAGCCCTCCGAGGCGCACATAATCCTTGCCGAAATGATTGATCTCGCGCACCGCGAATTGCCGCCCGGCCTCGCTGTTCAGCGCCACCACCAGCCCCGCCACCGCCAGCACCGCCAGCAGCAGCACCGCGATGAGCCCCAGAAGAATGCGTTTCAGCCAGCGCATGGGTCAGAAGGCCTCCCCAAGTCCGATATAGAGCGCGAAGGCCCCGCTGCCGGCCGTGCGTTTGACCGGAAAAGCGAGGTCGGCGCGGATGGGGCCGATGGAGGTGTAATAGCGCAGCCCCAGCCCGTACCCGACCCGCACCGTGCCCTTGAAGGGGGCGGAACCGGCGCTGACCTGTCCCGCATCCACGAACGGCACGACGCCGATGCTCTTGGTGATATGCTGGCGGAATTCGAGATTGATGGCATCCATGGCCAAGCCGCCCTCCGGCTTGTCATCGGCGAAGAGCGGGCCGATGGTCTGATACGCATAGCCGCGCACGGTGCCCGACCCGCCCGCATAAAAGCGCTGGTCGGGCGGCACGCCGAACTGGCTGGTGCCCTGGATGCTGCCGATCACCGCATGCAGGGCGATCACGCCCCAGGCCCGGCGCTCCACGGGAAGATAGGTGGAGCCGCTGCCTTGCAGGATGACGAAGGGGCTGTGCCGGGTGCCCACCATCGGATAGGTGGGGGTGATGGTCAGCCCCAGCATATGCCCGCGCGTGGGCTCCAGCAGGCTGTTGGTCGTGTTCCAGGAGAAATTGATCGGAAATTGCAGCAGCACATAGGTGTTGGTCACGCCTTCCTGCTGCACGCGTTCGCTGATGAAGCTTGGCCCATAGGTGATGGTGGTGTTCTTGGTGATGGGGCGCGTCAGCGACCCGCCGAGCAGAATGCCGGTGCGGTCGTAAGCCGTGGGCGATTCCTTCAGCCCCTCGGCGGAGAGGGTCAGGGTCTGCCCACGCGCATAATAATCGGGCTTGGTGAACACGCCCTTGATGTCATAGCCGGGTGCGGTGGTGCCGGTGCCGCCCAGCCCGTTGGCGGCGACAGAGAAGGTGAGCGTTTCCGCCCGGCGGAAGAGATTGCGGTCCTCCCAGCTGGCGCCGATGGTAAAGCCGGTATCCGTGGCATAGGCGCCTGAGAGCGAGACGGTATGGCGCTTGCGTTCCACGACATGAAAATCGATGGGCACGCGCCCGTCCGCGGCCTTGTCCGCGGGAACGGGCTTGACCGAGGAGAACAGATCGAGCCCCAGCAGCGAATCGCGTGCATTTTGCAGCGCGGTGTCCGAGTAGGGCTGCCCGGGCCGCAGGGCGATATGCCGGCGCAGGAAATCCGGCTCGGTGCGCTTGAGGCCCGAGAAGCTGATGGCGCCTATGTCCACGCGCGGGCCGGGGGTGACGGTGTAGGTCACATCCAGCGTATGGCTGGCCGGATTGGCGACGGCATAAGGCGCGCTGACCTCGGCGAAGGCATAGCCCGCGTTGCGCAGGCGGGTGGTCAGCTTGCCGGTGGCCGCCAGCACGGGCGCCGCCGCGGCTGTCTGCCCCGCGTGGATGCCCGGCTTGGCCTTGAAGCCGGGCGGCAGCCCGTTGATGTTGACATGGCCGAGCGTGAAGAGCGGCCCTTTCTCGGGCTTCACCTCGATATCGGCCTTGTCGCCGCCGGGCAGCTTGTCCAGATGGTCCAGCAAGGCCGGGTCGTTCAGCCCCATCCCGTCTATGGTGATGCTGACGCTGCCGGCATCGTAGCCCAGCGCGTGCAGGACGGTGCTGAATTGCTGCTCATCCTGCCGGGCGCGGCCGATCAACGCGAAGGGGGCGGGCGGCAGCTTGCTCTGCAACGAGACGAGCGAGGATGTCTGTTTCAGCAGGCCATCCAGCTTCTCGTCGCCGGAGGAGGCGAAGGCGACATTGTAATTCACCGGGTCGGCCCCCTGGGCTGAGGTGCCGCCAAGGGCAAGACAGAGACAGAGAAGGGGTCTGGTCCACCGGCGCATGACTCAGATGTGCCAGGATTTTGGTCAGGTTTCCACCCCGTTTTGCTTTAACCCCTTGTAAGGTCAGGAAAGGCGGCCTTGCCGCGTTTGGAGAATCAGCCGGTGCGCCTTGGCTTGTCCGGCGCGGGCGCGGGGAAACCGAGATAATTCAGCCCGTCGAGCATATGTTTCGGCAGGGCGGCCTCCACGGTGAGGCGCCCGCCCTCGGGGTGCGGAAATGTCAGACGCCGCGCATGCAGATGCAGTTGCGGGGCGAAATGTTCGGAATAAACGCCGCCATAGACTTCGTCGCCCAGAATTGGCGTGCCCAGCGCCAGGCAATGCGCGCGTAGCTGGTGCATGCGCCCTGTATGCGGGCTCAGCGCCGCCAGGCAGAATTTCTTGCCGGCCTTGTCCAGCACTTGGTAATCGGTGATCGCTTTCTGCGCTTCCTTGTCCTTGCGCGAGGCCGGTTCGGAACGCGATGTCTGGCCAAGATCGACTCGCTTCAGCGGCAGGTCGATTCGCCCTTCGAGCTGTTCGGGCAATCCGGCCAGCAGCGCCCAGTAGGTTTTCTCCACATCCCGCCCCCGGAAGGCGGCGGAGAGCTTGGCCGCCACTTTTCCACCGCGCGCGATGACCAGAACGCCGGAAGTGTCCCGGTCCAGCCGGTGCACCAGCTTCGGGCGCTCGGGATGCTCACCTTGCAGCGCGTCCAGCATGCCATCCACATGCACCGCGATGCCCGAGCCGCCCTGTACCGGCAGCCCGGCGGGCTTGTTCAGCACGATCACCGAATCGTCGCTATAGAGCACCATGCGCGCCAGTTCCTTGGTGCGCGCCTCGTCCATCTTCACCACATGGCGCTGCTTTGGCGCCTCGGCGGGCGGCGCGATCTCGGGCAGGCTCAGTACATCGCCCAGCGCCAGCCGCGCATTGGCCTCGGCGCGCTGGCCATTCAGGCGGATCTTGCCGGTGCGCAACAGTTTTTGCAGCACGCCTTGGGTGAGGCCGGGCACTTCCCGGCGCAGAAAACGGTCCAGCCGCATCTCCGCGCCAGCCTCGGGTATCTGTATCTCGGTCATTGCCTCTCTTCGCGCAATTTCGTCCAATAGGCGAGGCGCTTGCGGATCTCGCGTTCAAAGCCGCGCTCCACCGGCCGGTAGAAATCCGGCCTTCCCATGCCTTCGGGAAAATAATTATCGCCGGAAAACCCGTCCTCGCTGTCGTGGTCGTACTGATAGCCCTCGCCATAGCCGAGATGTTTCATCAGCTTGGTGGGCGCGTTCAGAATATTCTTGGGTGGCATCAGGCTACCCGTTTCCTTCGCGGCGCGGTTCGCGGCGCCGATGGCCTTGTAGACCGCGTTGGATTTCGGGGCCGTGGCCAGATACACCACCGCCTGGGCGATGCAGATCTCCCCTTCCGGCGAGCCCAGCCGCTCATAGGCCTCCCATGCCGCCAGCGCCTGGGGCAGGGCCTGCGGATCGGCCAGTCCAATATCCTCCGAGGCGAAGCGCGCGACCCGTCTTGCGATATAGCGCGGATCCTCCCCGCCCGCGAACATCCGCGCCAGCCAGTAAAGAGCGGCATCCGGGTCCGAACCGCGCATGGATTTATGCAAGGCGGAGATCAGGTTGTAATGTTCTTCCCGGTCCCGGTCGTAGAGCGCCGCGCGCCGGGAGAGCAATTGCCCCAGCGCCGTTTCATCCAGCCTTGGCTCCGGCGGGAGGGCGAAAAGCTGCTCGGCCATGTTCAGCAATGCCCGGCCATCGCCATCGGCCATGGCGCGCAGGCTGGCGCGCGCGCCCTCCGTGAGGGGCAGCACGGTGCTTGTCTCGGCTTGCGCGCGGCGGAGCAATTGCTCCATCGCCGCATCGTCCAGCCGGCGCAGCACAAAAACCTGGGCCCGCGAGAGCAAGGCGCCGTTCAGCGCGAAGCTGGGATTTTCCGTCGTGGCGCCCACCAGCGTGATCGTTCCCGCCTCCACCACCGGCAGAAAAGCATCCTGCTGGGCGCGGTTGAAGCGGTGGATCTCATCCACGAATAAAAGCGTCGCCTTGCCCGCGCGGTGCAGGCGTGTGGCCTCGTCGAACACCTTCTTCAGGTCCGCCACGCCGGAGAAGACCGCCGAGATCTGCTTGAATTGCAGCCCCGCCGCGTGCGCCAGCAACCTGGCGATGGTGGTTTTACCCACGCCGGGCGGGCCCCATAATATCAGGGAGGCGAGGGAGCCGCGCCCCAGCATGCCCGTCAGGCTGCCGGCGGGGCCCAGCAGGTGGTCCTGGCCCACCACCTCGCCCAATGTCTTGGGGCGCAGCCTCTCGGCCAGCGGTTTTGGTCCGGTGGCGGAGCTGGGCGCGGGCGCCGCGGCGGGCGGGCCGAACAGATCATCATCCTGCATGTCGGATATTTAATCGCAAGACCCGCCGCCCGCCATGCCGGGCGCGCCGATTCAGATTGAAGCCGTGCCGCCTCTGCCCTACATTGATGTCATGGCAAATAATAACGGCCCGGTGCTTGACATGACGCCCGACGGGCAATTCGTCGAGCCGCCCAAACCTTCCCTGACGCAGGTCCTGCTGCGCCTCGCGGCATTCGGCTTGGCCTTGTGCGTGGGCGCGGCCCTGGTTTGGACCGCCTTCCTGATGATCCCCGTCCTGCTGGTTCTGGGCTTCGCCGGCTATCTGTTCGCGCGTGGCCAGCGCCGCGGCTGGCGGCCTTTTTAGCGGGTTCGGCTCTTTCTGTTCGGCTCTTTCTCAGGTCAGCACCGGCTCCAAATCCACCCCCACATGCAGCGTGTGCCGCCCGCCACCCAGGATGATGCCGCGCAGCGGTGAGACATCGTTGAAATCGCGCCCCCAGGCGAGGGTCACATGCTCGTCGCAGACCAGCAGGTTATTGGTGGGGTCGAAATCCACCCAGCCAATATCCGGCCCCGCCCAGGCGCCGATCCAGGCGTGGCTCTGGTCGGCGCCGCGGCGCTTGACCTGCCCGGGTGGCGGCAGCGTGCGTAAATAGCCCGACACATACCGCCCCGGCAGCCCCAGGGCGCGCAGGCAGGCCAGCATGAAATGCGCATAATCCTGGCAGACCCCCGTGCGGGTTTGCAGAATATGCAACGCGGTGGTGAAATTATTGGTCACGCCCGGCTTGTAGGTCATTTCCGTGAAAATCCGCTGGTTCAATTCCAGCAGCGCTTCCAGAACATCGCGTCCCGGCAGGAAGCTCACCGCCGCATAATCGGCGATGTCTCCGGCGGGTGTGGCAAGCTGGCTGGGCAGGCAGAACTCGGCCACCTCCGGGTCCTGCGGCCCCCAGGCGGCGATCGCTTCCCAGCGCGGGGTCTGTCCGGCGGGCGGCGGCGCCGGCAGGCAGACATCCACGGTGGCGCTGAGCGCGACATTGAATTGCTTATGCGCCCCGGCCAGGGAGACGGTGGTGGTATGATTGCCGAAATGGTCGATCTCGTCACGCCGGTTGTCCGGGGCGGGCGAAACGCTGAGCTGCGCCTCCCGCACGATTTGCCCGGGCCGGTCGCGCGGGAGCAGGTGCATGAAATGCGTGCCGATCACGACCGGTTCGGCGTAATCGTAGGTGGTGCTGTGGTGCAGGCGGTAGAGCGTCATGTCGCGGCGGAACTTGGCTGATTATTGCGCCGCTTCCAAGATCTCGTTTTCCTCAAGTGTGTGCGCTTCCGGCAGCAGCGTGAAGAAACGCCTGTGCACGCGGTCCGAAAGCAGGCGCAGCTTGGCGCTCGTGGCCTCCAGCGTGGCGTGCAGCCCGGTGACGCTGCCGGCCTGATTCGTCACGTCCTGCTGCAACTGGCGGGCGGTCTCGGCATCGTCGTCGGCGCCCAGCCGCTCCAGGCAGGCGCGCAGCGCATTGCACTGAAACGCGAGTGAGCGCGGGTTGGAAGGGTCGGCCAGCAGCATCGCCAGCACCGGACCGGGCGCGATGATGCCGGCATGGCACAGCTCGTAGCTCAGGACCGAATCGGCCAGCTCTATGCCCAGCGTCATGCCAGGCTCCAGCCGCCCCACCGGGCCGGCCAGCAGAATCGCCAGCGTTTCCGCCAGGGTCTCGCCGCGTTCCAGCCGGCGCCCCATCTCCAGGAACAGCCACCCGCCATCGCGCGACATGTTCTCCGCCGCGATCCCCGCGAAGGTGGCGGCGAAGCTCAGCATGGTGGGCAGGGCGGTTTCCTCGTTGGGAAGAGCCTCGCTGGCCTGATGCAGGGCAAAGCGCACGGTGG
This sequence comes from Acidocella sp., assembly GCF_050253495.1. Classification (NCBI taxonomy): domain Bacteria; kingdom Pseudomonadati; phylum Pseudomonadota; class Alphaproteobacteria; order Acetobacterales; family Acidocellaceae; genus Acidocella; species Acidocella sp. The sequence continues at coordinate 18,110 of NZ_JBFWIX010000005.1, read as the reverse complement.
CGAGCATGGAGGGAGACAGCCGCTCCGAGGAGGCATCCACCAGCCGTCCAACCTCTTTCAGCAGGCCGGCGATGGGCTTGCGCCGCGCCAGGGTCTGGCGCAGCAGGCGGCCGGAAATGGCGAAGCCCGCCACATCCGGCGGCAGCAATCCAGCCTGGCCCAGGCAACGCGTGATCAGCCCGCGCTCAGCCAGGTCGCGTGGCAGGGAGGTGCCGGATTCCAACCGCGGGATGGCCAGCATCAGCAGGCGCGCGGCGGCTTCCAGCCTCTCCACCGAGCGGCCGAGCCAGAACAGATTATCGGCCAGGCGCGAGGGCAGATGCGCGGCGGCCAGAAATTTCACATGCTCCGGCGGCTCCGCTGGCGGCGCGCCGGAGATCATGCGCGGCTCGTCGCTGTCCAGCGCCCAGAGATCCTTGATGCCAAGCCCGCTGGGCGCGCCGGCGGTGGTGAGCGGCAGACCCAGCCCACCGGGCAGCACCTGCCAGTCCAGCCCGTCATGCCAGGCGAACAGGCGCAGGCAGAGCGGCGCCTTCACGATCTCCTGGTCGGGGGACAGGAAAGGCGCGACGGAGGCCAGCGCCATATCGGCATCCCCGGCCAAGCGCAGCAGCTCTGGCTCGCCCAGCAGCGGCTCGAACAGCTCCTGCAGGTAAGGCCGCAGGGCGGAGGATTCGAGCAGGGTGCTGCCCGGCGCGTTGAGCACCGACAGCACCCCGGCGCGAATCGCCCCGAACGCCCCGGCGATGCCCGAGCCCGGCCGCCCCCCTTGCTCCAGCGGGTCGAGATCGATGCCGGAAACACCGCGGATCAATGTCGCCACATGCAGCAGCCCGCTCAGCGTCTTCATGTGCAGGGCGCCGTTGCGGGTGGCCAGGTCGGCGGGCTCGATCATCAGCACGCCCAGCGCCCGGGCCAGCAGCGCATCGTCGAAACTGTCGTGATTGGCCTGGTTTTTCGCCACGCCGCCGGATAATACCGCAACCAGCCCGCCCTCGGCCTCGCGTTGCAGATGGTCCACCAGCATTTCCCGCGCCGGACGGATGGAGCGCAGCCCCCCCGCCCGGAACAGTTCCGGCAAGGTGCCGTTGGTCAGCCGGCGCAGTGTCAGCGCATGGCCAAGCCCTGGAATCACGCCGGTATGGTCGCGCAGCAGCAGAAACCGCCCGTCCGGCGCGCGGATCACGTCCGCCGCATATAGCGCCAGGCGCGGCGTGGGCAGGGGCGCGTGCGTATGCAGGGGGCGCAGGAAATAGGGGTCGCCGAAAACGAGGGTCGGCGGCAGCTTGCCGATCTGTAGCAGGCTTTGCGGGCCGTACAGATCCTCCAGCGCTTGCGAGAGCAGGGTGGCGCGCTGCTTGACCCCCTCTTCCAGCACGGTGAAATCCGCGGCGGTGAGGGGAACCGGCAGCGGGTCATAGACCCGCGCGGCCAGCGGGCCGAGCGGCGCGGCCAGCCCCATCTGCCGGTTCAGCGCCGCCGCGCGCCGGGCCAGCTCCTCGTTGCCGACCTCGCGGATGGCGGCCGCGACCGGCGCCCAGGGGCTCCGTGTCCGGCCCTGGCGGTCCTGCATCTCATCGCAAGGTATCAAAGGCTGCATTCCGGCAGATTTATCAGAGTGTCCCGCGAGTGCCTACCGGTTCGCGCCAGGAAGAGAGCTTTCCCGCCGGTCGCGGCGCCGGGAGCACGGAAACGGCGCTGTTTTCAGCCTTGGTCCATTGCTTGCATGGATCGGTGAGGAGGTAATGTGGGTTGAACGAAGACATCTTGCGGATATGGACGTTTTGAAGGCAGACTCATCTGGCACCATGACAGACCGACGCCAGTTTTCAGGTGACGTATGCTGAAAAGCTGGGCGATAATTGCCCGGCGGGCGCCGTCTTGGCCGGGATATGGTTCGCCCCTTGCTTGCTGCCTCGTGTTTCTCCGCCTTTTTCCCTCTCTTTTTCATCGCATGCGTGCGCCGGAGGCTTTGGCTTGAACGAAATTTTCCATGATCTTTGGCCCGAATATGATCCTGGCCGTTTTTTTTGCGAATTGACCACAACCCGGCCCGAAGCCGGCCCGGTTCCGCAAAAACTGGCGGAGCGGCTTCAGGGCATCGGGCTGGAGGCGTTGCGCGCCCGCGCCTCGGCGGCGGAGACCGATCTCATCGATCTCGGCGTCACCTTCACCGTTTATTCCGACGCCTCGGCGATCGACCGGATTTTACCCTTCGATTGTATCCCGCGTGTCTTAACGGCATCTGAATGGGATCTGCTGGAGCGCGCCTGCGTTCAGCGGGTGAAGGCGTTGAATCTGTTTCTGGGCGATATTTACGGCAAGGGCCATGTGGTGAAGGACGGTGTCATTCCGGCCGAGCTGGTCTATGGCAATGCCAATTACCGCCCGGAAATGAAGGATTTTCCGGTGCCCCACGGCACCTATGTGCATGTGTGCGGCATCGACATCATCCGGGATGAAAAGGGCGATTTCCGGGTGCTGGAGGATAATGCCCGCACCCCTTCGGGGGTTTCCTACGTCATCGAGAACCGGCATCTGATGCTGCGCACGTTTCCGGACCTGATGGCGGGCATCAAGCTGAGGCCGGTGGATGATTACGGCCGCAGGCTGCGCGCGGCGATGGCCGAGGTGGCGCCGGGCGAGCATGAGGATCCGCAGGTGGTGCTGCTGTCGCCGGGGATTTATAACTCGGCCTATTTCGAGCATGTGTTCCTGGCGCGCGAGATGGGCGTGCCGCTGGTGGTGGGGGCGGATCTGGTGGTGGAAAATAAGCGCGTCTTCATGCGCACCACCACCGGGCTGAAGCCGGTGCATGCGATCTATCGCCGCCTGAACGACGATTTCCTGGATCCGGATGTGTTCCGGCCGGATTCGATGCTGGGTGTGCCGGGGCTCATCGGCGCCTGGAAGGCGGGCAATGTCGCCATCGCCAACGCCGTGGGCACGGGGGTCGCCGACGACAAGGCGGTTTATGCCTACATGCCGCGCATCATCAAATATTATCTGGGCGAGGAGCCGCTGATCCATAACGTGGAAACCCATATCTGCCGTGAGGAGGAGGGGTTGAAATACACGCTGGAGAATCTCGACAAGCTGGTCACCAAGCCGGTGGGCGAGAGCGGCGGTTATGGCATCACCATCGGCCCGCGCGCCTCCAAGGAGGAGCTGGAGACTGTCCGTGAGACGATCATGGCCAATCCGGACAACTGGATCAGCCAGCCGATGATCGGCCTGTCCGTCGGGCCGACCCTGGCGGAAGACGGCATCGGCCCGCGCCATCTGGACCTGCGGCCCTTTATCATCACGGGTCGCGATAGCTGGGTTCTGCCTGGCGGGTTATCACGAGTCGCAATGAAGAAGGGCTCGCTTATCGTGAATTCAAGCCAGGGCGGCGGGTCGAAGGACACTTGGGTGCTGGCCGAGCATTTCGGCCAAGGAGGAAAGCCATGAGCCAGATGCGTGACCCTGGGCTGCTGGCCCGCGATGCCGAGGGGCTGTTTTGGATGGCCCGTTATCTGGAGCGCGTCGAGAACATGGCGCGGCTGATCGATGTGACGCAGAGCTTTGAAAGTCCGGGCTTCGAGACCGAGGCCTGGTTCGGCCTCATCCGCATCAACGCCGATGAGAAAACCTTTCTTGAGCGCGGTTTTTCGGCCGATGCCACCCATGTGAAGCGCTTTTACCTGCTGGACAGGGGGCATGGTAATTCCATTCCCTCCTGCCTGGAGAGCGCGCGCACCAATGCCCGCACATTGCGCCCGCTGATGAGCACGGAGATGTGGAAGCAGCTTAACGTGTTCCACCGCGCCGTCTCGCGCATCACGCCTGAGGATCTGGAGGGCGATGAGCTGTCGCGCCTGTGCACCAAGATCAAGGAAGGCGTGCAGGCCCATACCGGCATTACCCAGGGCACGCTCTACCGCGACCAGGGATGGTATTTCTACGAGCTGGGCCGGTATATCGAACGCGCCGACCAGACCACCCGCATGCTCGATATCAAATATACCGCCCTGCTGCCGCGCGGCGCGGAGGAGAAGCGCATGGCGGAGCTGACGCAGTGGAACGCCATTCTGCGCGGCGCGGCGGGTTACCATGCCTTCAAGCGTTATGCCCGGGCACAGTTTTCGCCCGAGGATGTGGTGCATTTCCTGCTGCGCGACCCTTCCAGCCCGCGTTCGGCGCTGCTGTGCGTGCGCCGGGTCGAATCGCATCTGGACGATCTGCGCCGCCATTACGGGCTCTCCGCCGTGGCGGAGGCGCTGGAGCTGGTGGAGCTGTTGCGCGAGCTGCTGGTGGAGAAAAAGCTTGGTCATATTCTCGCCACGGGCCTGCATGAATATCTGGACCTCGTTCAAATCCACCTGCAGGAGCTTGCAGGGGCCATTGGCCGCGCCTTCTTCCGCGATTGGCGCCCCGAACCGGCTCCGGCGCAAATGCAGGTCCAGACCCAGGTTAGCGCTTGAGTATTTCGACAGTTACGGATTCAGCCACGCGGACCAAGACGGCTGCGCGGGCCAGGCTCGCGGCCTGGGCCTGGCCGGCCGGTGTGTTCATTCTGGCGCTGCTGCCCAGATTGATCGATCTCGGCAAGCGGCCTTTTTGGCTGGATGAGGTTTTCACCTTCAACCGGGCCTCGCTGAAACCCGGCGCGTTGGTGCTGGATTCCTTCCAGAACCACCATATGCCGGGCTTTTTCCTGCTGCTCGCGCCCTTTACCCACCTTCCGCATCCGGAATTCTGGCTGCGCCTGCCTTCGGCCCTGTTCGGCGCGCTGGCGGTGGTGCTGGTTTTCATCATCGCCTCGCGCGTCGCGGGGCGGCTGGCGGGTATGTTGGCGGCGCTGATCCTCGGGCTGTCTCCCACCATTCTGGCCTTCGCCCAGGAGGCACGGTCTTATACGCTGGTGATGACGCTGATCTTGGTGGCGCTTTATGGCGTGACGAGGCTGGCGTTGGACCCGCAAATGGCGGGGCGGGGGATGCGCGCCGCCAAGGCCGGCTGGCTCTGCTTCGTGTTCGGCACGGCCGCAGCGCTGGATGTGCTGGGTGATGCTCTGCCTTGGTTGTTGGCCGCCAATCTGATTTTTCTGTGTCTGATGCCCTTCGTGCCGGAGCGCGGGCGGTTCCTGCGCACGATCCTGCTGGCGGATCTGGCGGTTATCCTGCTCACAGCGCCCCTTTATGTGTTGATGCTGCATTTTCAGTCGGAGTCCGTCACCCATAGCCTGGGCTGGATTCCGCCGCTGAGCCTGGAGCGGGTCTGGTATAATTTCGGCGCGGTGTATCTGATGCATGTGGCGGATTGGGTGTCCTACCGCCTGCTGAGCCACCATGCCCTGCCTGGGCTGGTCTGGCTGATCGACGCGCTGCTGCTGGTGGCGCTGGGGGCGGCGCTCTGGCGGTTGCGCCGCCGCCCGGCGCTGCTGGTCACGCTTGGCATCGCCTTGCTGTTTCTGCCCGGCTTGTTCTTGTTGATCTCGATTTGGCACCCGGTGCTGTTACCGCGTTATCTGCTCTGGAGCGCGGCGCCCTTCGCCATATTGACGGGCATAGGTGCCGCGGCGTTGCTGGAAACCAGCTCCCCCCGGATCATGCGCCTGGCGGTGCTGGGAGCGGCGGCGCTGCTGCTGGCCAATCTGCTGCCTTATTACCTCGTGGAAACGAAACCGCGCTGGGATCTGGCGGCGCGGATGCTGGCGCGGGAGGTCGGCCCGGGCGACATGCTGTATTTTTCCGATACCGGGGCCGTGCCGATCCTGAAACTCTATATGTCCGACGCCGCCCAGGCCACGGTGCTGGCCAGCCCTTATGGCGGCCTCGCCCAGGCCAAGCAGGCGCTCAGCCAGGGCCGCCGCGTCTGGGTGGTTTATGGCCATGCCGGGCAGAACACCAGCACACCACGGAGCTTCTTCAAGGATACCCAGGCCCTGGGCATGCCGAGTGAGGTGCAGCAGGCGGGCAAGCGCATCACCATCGCGCTGTTCGACCCCTCCGCCCATCTGGCGAGCTGCACGCCGCTGGAGCAGCAGGATGGCATTTGCGGTTAGCTTGCGCGCGGCTTGGCGGCGCTCAAGGCGCCTTCCGATCAATTGAGTTTTTGGGGGTACAAACACCCCAGCCCCCAAAAACTCTTGAAAATCCCCAGGCGGGTCAGGCTGGTTATTTCTCGACGAAGGCCTTCTCGATCACGTATTGGCCCGGCTCGGAATGGTTGCCTTCGGCGAAACCGCGGGTCTCCAGCATGGTTTGCAGCTCGGCCAGCATTTCCGGGCTGCCGCACAGCATCACCCGGTAATCCTCCTTGTTCAGGGCGGGCAGGCCGAGATCGGCCTCCAGCTTGCCTTGCTCCAGCAGGGCGGTAATGCGGCCATTATGCTTGAAGGGCTCACGCGTCACGGTGGGGTAGTAGAGGAGTTTTTCCTTGGCCATTTCGCCGAAAAACTCATCTTCCATCAGGTCCGCCACCACCTTCTCGCCATAGCCGAGTTCGGCGATATGGCGGCAGCCATGCACCAGAACGAGCTTTTCATAACGCTCATAGGCGTCGGGATCCTTGATCACGCTCACGAACGGCGCCAGCCCGGTGCCGGTGGAGAGCATCATCAGATATTTGCCCGGCGTCAGATTGTCCTGGATCAGCGTGCCGGTGGGCTTGCCGCCGACGATGATCTCATCGCCCGGTTGCAGCTTCTGCAAATGCTGGGTCAGCGGACCGTTCGGCACCTTGATGGAGAAGAACTCCAACTGGTCCTCATGATTGGCGCTGCATAGCGAATAGGCGCGCAACAGCGGCCGCCCGCCGATGGGCAGGCCGATCATCACGAATTGTCCGTTGATGAAGCGCAAGCCCGGGTTGCGCGTGGTGGTGAAGCTGAACAGCCTGTCAGTCCAGTGCCGGACGGTTTTCACCGTCTCGGTATACATCGTCGCCAAGGTATTTTGCTCCGCACAAAAAATCCGGACGTGCTTATACAGTCCAGGAGGAAATGTTAACCTCTATTTTGACAATGCAGGCGCTAAAAACGCAAAAATCTCCTCCGTCCGGGTGGTTTTCCCGCCGGGGGGCGTTTCCGGCCGGCCGTGGGCTAGATGGCCATGGTGCCGGTTTCGTTGGTGCGGATGCGGATCGCTTCTTCCACCGGTGAGACAAAAATCTTGCCATCGCCGATGCGTCCGGTCCGCGCCGCGTTCATGATGGCCTCGATCGCGCGCTCCACCAGATTGTCGTCGCAGACGATTTCGACTTTCACTTTGGGAAGAAAATCAACGACATATTCGGCGCCGCGATAGACTTCCGAATGGCCTTTCTGGCGACCGAACCCCTTGGCCTCGGTCACGGTGATGCCTTGCAGCCCGATGTCCCCCAGAGCGTCCTTCACCTCGTCGAGCTTGAACGGTTTGATGATGGCTTCGATCTTCTTCATCTTTCGCAACACCCTTGTCGGGGGTGCTCCATGGTCAGGGTTGTAAAGGCCGGGAAGCGTTCCCGTGGCGGCGGGCCGCCTTATCCTGTCATGCGAGTCCGGCCAGCACAATGGCGCGGGCGAAACGATTTTGGGCATGCCGGGGAGGAGACGGGGGCGCGCCTTGGCGGCCTTGGCGCTTTGGGATAGATATTTCTCCGGTCGAGGCCGGAGTCGAAATGAACCCTACGAAATCCCTGGCGCGTGGAAAATACATCTTCCATGGCCATGATCCGGTCCTGGCGGCGGAATTCGCCGCTTTCCGAGAGTTTCTGGATGGGCTGGAGATCTCGCCGCCGCATCCGGCCCTGGCGCCGCTGTTGCTGCGCCATCTGGCCGAGGCCGGCTGGCTGGAGGCGCATGGCGTGGAGAGCGGCTTGGCCCGCGCCGCCGCCGCCCGCTCCGCCGCGCAATATTGCGTGGCGGAGCGGGCGGGCTTGCCGCCCTCCGCCCGTGCCGCGTTGCCGTGCTGGGTGGCGCCGATGGCGGCGGAAATCTCGCCCGGCCCGTTGCGCCTGGCCGAGCTGTTTGGGCTGGCGCCTGGCACGGCGGAGCGGCTGCACGAGGTCTGGGGGCTGCTTGGCACGGCCGATGCGCTGATGGAAACCGGTGGGGATATTCGCTTGGCGCGCGACCCGAAAACCGCCCTGAACGGTTATGGTTGCAGCCACAGGCCACGCCCCTGGGCGGTGACGTTCGCGTCTTCCACGGCGTCTTCCTCTTCGGAGCGCGGCTATATCGCCGCCGACAAGGCCCGCCTCGCCGCGACCGCGGCCCTGCTGCGCGGCAAGAGCGCCGCCAAGGCGGTCAATGATTGTATCGGCGCGGTCCGGCGCGGCATCGCCGGGGCGTTCGGCTTGCGGGCGGGAGAGGAGATCGTGCTCGCCGCCTCGGGCACCGATACGGAATTGCTGGCTCTCGCGTTGACCCATCTGGCGGATACGGGGATGCCCATCCAGAACATCCTGATCGCGCCGGAGGAAACCGGGCGGGGGGTGCCGATGGCGGCGCGCGGGCTGCATTTCGCCGTCGATACGGCGCTGGGGCACGATGTGACGTTCGAGGCGCCGATCGAGGGGTTCCGCGCGGATACGGCGCTGACCAATATCGCTCTGCGCGAGGCTTCCGGCGCGGTGCGCCCGCAGGGAGAGGTGGAACGGGAGATCGAGGTGGCGCTGGCGGACGCGCAGGCGCGCGGGCGCCGGGTGATCCTGCATGGGCTGGACCTTTCAAAGACGGGGCTGCTGGCGCCGTCTCGGGCTTTTCTGGCCAAGCTGCGCCATTTTTACGGCGATGCGTTCGATATTGTTCTGGATGCCTGTCAGGCGCGGCTTTCTCCGGCTTCGGTGCGGGCTTATCTCGATCTGGACGCCATCGTGCTGATCACCGGGTCCAAATTCTTCACGGGCCCGCCTTTCGCGGGGGCGGCGCTGCTGCCGGCGGGAGTCGCGGCGCGGCTGCGCGCGGGGAGCCTGCCCGCCGGGTTGGCCGCCTATTTCAACCGCGCGGAGTTTCCGGCCGATGCCCGCGCGGCCAGCCTGTTGCCGGCGGGGGGCAATTACGGTCTCGCCTTGCGCTGGCATGCGGCGCTGGCGGAGATCAAGGCGCTATTATGCGTTTCCCCGGCGCGCCGGGCGGCCATTCTCGGAGGGTTCGCCGAGGCGGTGGCGCGGGGGGCCGCCGCCACGCCGGGGGTGACGCTATTGCCCGCCCCGGCCATTCGCCGTGGTGAGGCGGATGAGCCATGGGAATGCCTGCCCAGTATTTTCACCTTCTCGCTTCGCGCGCCGATGGCGCCGGAACGCTGCCTGACGCCCGCCGAGGCGCGGCAGGTTTATGTGTGGCTGAACACGGACCTTTCCCCCTGGCTGCCCGAGCAGGCCGCGCTCGCGGCGCGGATCTGCCATATCGGCCAGCCTGTGCCGCTGGCGCAACCGGGCGGCGCGGGGCAGATGGGCGCGTTGCGCGTGTCCGCCGGGGCGCGTCTGATCTCGGGCGAGCCGTCTCACCGATCCCTGGCGCCACGGGCGCGCCTGGCCAGGGAGTTCGCCGATGTGGGGGTGGTGTTCGAGAAGATCGGTTTGATTCTGGCCCGTTGGGAGACGCTGGCGGCGGTAAATCCCAGCCCGGCCTATCGCCCCCGGAACATTGCCTAATATCTTGGATCTGACCCCCTCGGATTTCAGATCAGGGACGCTTGCGATGGACGATTGCAATGAATTCTCCAGCAATGAATTGAAGTCATTGGAAATCTCCGTGGAGGTCGAGTCGCTTTTGTGAAGCGTCTCTCCAAGAGGCTCTTATGTGTCTCTACGTCGAGACGAATGGGCTTAAGCCGGGGGCGCGGCGCGTAATGGTGCCGGAAATCGTCTGAATTTTTGGTTTGATTCCAAAATTAATCGTGGGTTTTTTATGATTTTGGCGTGGGGCGTGTCTCGTCTCTTGCCGCTGGCGCCCGGACATGGTGCAGTTCCGGCATGGTGAAGCTGGACAGGATTTACACACGCGGCGGCGATCAAGGCGAGACGTCCCTGGGGGATGGAACACGCGTCGCGAAATCATCCGCCAGGGTCGCCGCGCTGGGCGAGGTGGATGAAACCAATGCGGTCATCGGCTTGGCGCGGCTGGATGCCGACCATGCCGCCGATGCCATTCTGGCGCATATTCAGAACGATCTGTTCGATCTGGGGGCGGATCTATGCACACCGATCAGGGAGGGGGAACCCGCGGCGCTGCGAATCGTGCAGCCGCAGATCGATTGGCTGGAGGCACGAATCGACGGGCTGACGGCGGCGTTGCCGCCTCTGGCCTCCTTTATTTTGCCGGGAGGCTCTCCGGCCGCGGCCCGGCTGCATTTCGCCCGTACCGTGGCCCGGCGGGCCGAGCGCGCGGTGGTGCATCTGCTGGAAGCGCCGGACGAAGCCGTGAACCGGCTGGTGCCAGTTTATCTCAACCGTTTGTCTGACCTGCTCTTCGTGCTGGCGCGCGCGGCGAATGCCATGGGCGAGGCGGACAGGCTTTGGGTGCCGGCCGGGGGGAGGGATGGCTGACCCAGCACCGGACCAAGCGGGCTGGTCCATTGCCACGGAATTCGCCGCCCAGGGGGCGGAAGCGGCGGCACGTAATTTTTATGCCCTTTACGAAGGCAATAATTTCGGCGCGCCGGACCGTGGGGCGCTGGCCATCATCGCCCGTGCCCATGCGGATGGGCGAAGCAACTCCACCGGGGTGCGCGATGCGGTGCAGATCGCCGTGCACTCCTTCGCGGAAGGGTATTTTGGCGCGCGGCGCACGGTTTCACCGCGCAAGGCGGCGGTTTCGGCGCTGGCCTCGCTGAATCGCTGGCTGGCCGGGCAGGTGCAGGGAGAGTCCGGCTGGCATCTGGCGCCGGTTTCAGTGTCGGGTTTGCTGCTGCGCGACCGGCGCATCGGCATGGCGCAGGTCGGCGCGTGCCAGATGTACAGGCTGCGCGGCGGCATGCTGACGCCGCTCATGCCGCCGCATGTCCGTCCGCCCGATGCCGTGCCCTTCATGCCCACCAGGGCGCTGGGGCTGGAGCCGGAACTGGCGCTGGACATGGGGGAGGAAGAGGCCGAGCCGGGCGATGTTTATCTGCTGATCGCCGGGCTGGCGGCCACGGAGGGTGTGTATGCCGCCCTGGCGCCGTTGCTGGGAGAGGCCGGCGAGAAGGGATTCGCCGGAAAGGCCCTGGCGGCGCTGGAGCACCTGCCGGCGCGGGATAAATCGGTGATGGTGCTGCGGGTGCGCAGCCTGCCCGAGGCCGAACCCGAGATGCATATGCGCGCGGCGCTGGCGCGCCTGCCTATCCGTCCGCCCCCGCGTGAAGGCGATGTCTGGGATGATTTTGAAATTCGCCAGACCTTGTTCAAGGGCCGCTACACGCTGCTGGTGGCCGCGCGCGACAAGCGCAGCAACCGCGAGGTGGCGCTGAAGCTGCCATTGCCGTCGATGTTGCAGGATGAGGTTTTTACCGCCGGTTTCATGCGCGAGGCCTGGATCGGCACCGCCGTGCGCGGCCAGAACGTGGTGCGCTATATCGATGTGCCGGATGCGCGCCGGACATCGCTCTATCTGGTGATGCCGCTCTACCATGGCGAGACGTTGGAAAAGCGCCTTAACCGCGCGCCGCCGATGAGCCTGCCGGAGGGGATGGGGATTATCTTCAGGCTGTGCGAGGCGGTGCAGGATCTGGCTGCCATCGAGGTGGTGCACCGCGACCTCAAGCCCGACAATGTGATGTTGCTGGAAACCGGTGAGATCAGGCTGCTCGATCTCGGACTGGCATATCTGCCGGGGATCGACACGGCCAATGCCGCGCGCCCAGGCGGCACCATACGTTATATGGCGCCGGAATTGCTGAGGGGCGCGCCCGCCAATGCCCGCACGGAGGTCTATGCCCTGGCCGTGACTTTCTACCGCATGTTCTCGGGTGGCGCCTTTCCGTATGGGCAGCATGAAAAATGGCCCTTGCAGCGGTTGCGGGCGGACCTGCCCGCCTGGCTCGGCGAGGCGTTGGGCAAGGGGTTGGCGGCCAAGCCCGAGGAGCGTTTCGAGGATGCGGGGGCGTTTGCCCGTGTCTTGCAGATCGGCCTGGTGGAGGGGCGGGACAAGCCGGCGCCGCGCCGCTGGCGGCTGTTTGGCGATCTGCGGCTTTGGCGCGGGCTGGCCCTGCTGTTCGCGCTGCTGTTCGTGGTCACCTTGTTGCGGACAATGAAATGATCCGCGTGATTTATATGAGCGACCTGCATATCGAGATGCAGCGCCGCAAGCGCGGCTGGCGGGGGTTGTTTTTCCGTCGTTCAGCGCCGGCGGTTCCCACCTTGCTGGATGCATTGCCCCCGCCGGACCTGATCGTGCTGGCGGGCGATATTCATAACGGGCTGCTCAGCGTCGCTTATGCGGACAGCCTGGCCAAGCGTTACAATGTGCCGGTGGCGCTGGTGGCGGGCAATCATGAGTATTATTTCCACGATATCACTCATACGCGCGCGCAGTTGCGGGCCGCCGCGGCGGCGACGCAAGGACGGGTGCGGTTTCTGGATAATGAAGCATTTACCTTGGAGGTGCGCGAAGAGCGCCTGCATGTGCTGGGCGCCACGCTCTGGACGGATTTCAATCTGGACCATGATGTGGCGGCATCCAGCGAATTCGCTCTGGAGCGGATGAACGATTATCGCGTGGTCAATGACCAGACGATGCGGCTGACCCCGAAACTGACCCGTGAACGGCATTTTGAATCCAGGGCCTGGTTGCATACCACGATGGCGCGGCTGAAGGCGGACGACGCATCGACGCCGAGGTTGATCGTAACACATCACGCCCCGGCGGCGGCGTTTCTGGGCACGCGCGAGGGCCCCATCGGCCCGGCCTATGCCTCCGACCTGTTGCCTGAGTTCGCGCCCTACGCGCCGGCCTTCTGGGTGCATGGCCATACGCATTACCGGCATGAAACATTTTCCTCGGGGATCTGGGTGGTGTCGGCGCCGCGTGGCTATGCGCGTGAGCGCGACGGCAAGAATACGCCTTACGAACCCGGTATCTTGGAAATCTGACGCGGGCCGCATGGCTCCCATGCGCGGGCAATCCGTGGCGCGCGGGTATTTGACATCAAATAATTCTTGTGCATAATTCTATTTAACTATCAGGAAAACATCTTGCCGCGATGAGATATTCCGCTTTTTCCGTTTTCACGCAGGCACTGCGTGGCCATACAGGCTGGAAGCCCGCCTGGCGCAAGGCGGAGCCCGCGCCGTCCTACGATGTGGTGATTATTGGCGGTGGAGGCGGCGGGCTTGCCACCGCCCATTATCTTGCCAAGAACCATCCCGAGGTGGGGCGCATCGCGGTGCTGGAGAAGGGCTGGGTGGGCGGTGGCAATATTGGCCGCAATACCACCATCATCCGTTCCAATTACATGCTGCCGGGCAATGAGCCGTTCTACGAGTTTTCCATGAAATTGTGGGAAGGGCTGGAGCGGGATGTCAATTACAACGCGATGGTGAGCCAGCGCGGAATCTACAATATCTATCATTCCGACGCGCAGCGCGACGCCTATGCCAGGCGTGGCAATGCCATGATCCTGCATGGCGCGGGGGCGCAACTGCTGGACCGCGCGCAGCTGCGCAAGGAAATCCCGTATCTGAATTACGACGATGCCCGTTTCCCCGTGCAAGGCGCGTTGGTGCAAAGGCGCGCGGGCACGGCCCGGCACGATGCCGTGGCCTGGGGATATGCCCGCGCCGCGAGCCTGCGCGGCGTGGACATTATCGAGAATTGCGAAGTCACGGCCATATTGCGGGAAAACGGCAAGGCGGTGGGGGTGGAGACGACGCGCGGCACCATTCGTGCCGGCAAGCTGGCGATGGCGGTGGCGGGCTCGTCTTCCCTGCTGGCGGCGAAGGCGGGGTTGCGGCTGCCGATCGAGACCCATGTGTTGCAGGCATTCGTCTCCGAGGGGTTGAAGCCGCTGATCGACACGGTGATCACCTTCGGCGCCGGGCATTTTTATATCTCTCAGTCCGACAAGGGCGGGTTGGTGTTCGGCGGGGATATTGACGGCTATAATTCCTATGCCCAGCGCGGCAATCTGCCGGTGGTCGAGGATGTCTGCGAAGGCGGCATGGCGCTGATGCCGATGATCGGGCGGGCGCGGTTGCTGCGCAGCTGGGGCGGGCTGATGGATATGAGCATGGATGGCTCGCCGGTCATCGACAAGACGCCGATTGAAAATCTCTTCATCAATGCCGGCTGGTGCTATGGCGGCTTCAAGGCGACGCCGGCCTCGGGCTATTGCTTCGCGCACCTCATCGCGCGGGGGGAGCCGCATCCGGTGGCGGCGGCCTACAGGTTGGACCGTTTCGCCGAAGGTAAGCTGATTGACGAAAAGGGAGTCGGCGCGCAGCCGAATCTGCATTAATGCGAATCACCTGCCCGCATTGCGGTGAACGTGGCGTGGAGGAGTTTACCTACACCCAGGATGCCGAGCGCGCGCGCCCCCAGGATGGCGGCGCGGCCCCCACCGAGGCGTGGGAAGACTATGTTTATCTGCGCGACAATCTCAAAGGCCCGCGCAAGGAATATTGGTATCATGGCGCTGGCTGCCATGCTTGGCTGGTGGTGGAACGCGATGTATCGACCCATGAAATCCTGTCGGTGACGTTGCCATGACCGGCTATAGATTGGCGCAAGGCGGGCTGGTCGACCGTGCCAGCACCGTGAGCTTCAAATTCGACGGCAAGCAATATGCTGGCTATGCGGGAGACACGCTGGCCTCGGCCCTGCTTGCCAGCGGCGTGAAACTCTTTGGCCGCAGCTTCAAATATCATCGCCCGCGCGGCGTGTTCACCTCCGGTTCGGAGGAGCCGAACGCGTTGGTGGAGTTGCGCATGGGGGCGTATCGCGAGCCCAATAGCCGCGCCACGATGGCGGAAATTTTCGAGGGGCTGGAAGCCGCCAGCCAGAATCGCGGGTTTTCGCTGAAATATGATCCGCTCGCGGTGAATAATCTGTTTTCCCCCTTCTTCGCGGCGGGATTCTACTACAAGACCTTTATGTGGCCTGCTTCCTTCTGGGAGAAGGTCTATGAGCCGATGATCCGCCGCGCGGCCGGGCTGGGCCGGAATGCCGGCCTGCCCGACCCGGATGTTTATGAGAAAACAACGGAGTTTTGCGATCTTCTGGTGATCGGCGCCGGAGCGGATGGTGTGGCCGCCGCCCTGGAAGGGGCCGCGCGGGGCCTGCGGGTGATTCTCTGCGATGAGAACGCGCCCCTTGCCAGCTTGGATCTTCCGGAAACGGTCAGCTTCTTTTCCCGCACGACTGTCTTTGGTGTGTATGATGGCGGCACTTACGCGGCGTTGGAACGGCTGACGGACCATCTGCCCTCTTCCGCCGCGCCGCGCCAGCGTCTTGTCAAAATCGTCGCCGGGCGGTGCGTGCTTGCCACCGGCGCGCTGGAGCGGCCGATCGCCTTTGGGCATAACGATCTGCCCGGCGTGATGCTGAGCCGCGCGGTGGGGGATTATGTCACCCGTTATGGCGTGGCGCCGGGGCGCAATATTCTGCTTTATATCAATAACGACGATGCGGTGGCGTTGATTCCCGCACTGCACGCGGCGGGGGTGGGGCTGGCTGGTGTCGTGGATGCGCGGCCCAAGGGCAGCGACGCCGTGCATGCGGCCGCGCGCGCCGCCGGGGCGCCGGTCTATGATGGCGCCGCCATTATCCGCGCCATGGGGTATCTCGGCGTGAAGGGCGCCAGGATCCGTCTTGCCGCGGGCGGGGAATTGTCCTTGCCGTGCGATATCATCGCCACGTCCGGCGGCTTCAATCCGAATCTGGCGCTGACGTCGCATTTCGACGGCAAGCCGGTCTGGGATGAGCGCATTGCCACCTTCGTGCCGGGGGCGATGCCGCCGCGCATGGAAGCCGTTGGCAAGGCGGCGGGGCAGGGGATCAACCTCAATATCCAGCCTGTGTTCCATTCAGGGTTTTTCCCTGGAAAATCCTTCCTGGATTTGCAGAACGACGTGACGGTGAAGGATGTGAAGCTGGCCGAGCGCGAGGGGTTCGCCTCGGTCGAGCATGTAAAGCGCTATACCACGCTGGGCATGGCGACGGATCAGGGCAAGACCGCGAATGTGAACGCCATCGGCGTGCTGGCGGAGGCGCTGGGGCGCGGCATCGGCGAGACAGGCACCACACGCTTCCGCCCGCCTTATGTGCCGGTGGCCATCGGGGCGCTGGCGGGCGGGCACACGGGCAAGCATTTCCGCCCCACGCGCCTGACACCCACCCATGACTGGGCGGAAAAGCAAGGCGCGGTGTTCGTGGAAACCGGCATGTGGCTGCGCGCGCAATATTTTCCCAGGCCGGGAGACGATTGGCTGGCCGCCGCCCAGCGCGAGGTGAACGCCGTGCGCAATGGCGTGGGCATTTGCGATGTCACCACGCTCGGCAAGGTCGATATTCAAGGTCCGGATGCCGCGGTCTTTCTTGAACGCGTTTATACCAATGGCTGGGCCAACCTCGCCGTGGGCAAGGTGCGCTACGGGCTGATGCTGCGCGAGGACGGCATGGCGATGGATGACGGCACCACCGCGCGCCTTGGCGAGACGCATTTCGTGATGACCACCACCACCGCCAATGCCGGGCGGGTGATGCAGCATCTGGAATTCTGTGCCCAGGTGCTGTGGCCGGAGCTGGATGTCTCGCTCATCTCGGTAACGGACCAGTGGGGGCAGATCGCCGTGGCGGGGCCGAAATCCACCGCCACCCTGGCGAAAATCGTCGACGCGCCCTTCGATCTTTCCGATGAGGCGTTTCCCTACATGGCTTGCGGCGCGTTGACGGTGTGCGACGGTGTGCCAGCGCGGCTGTTTCGTATCTCCTTTTCCGGTGAGCGGGCTTATGAACTTGCCGTGCCGGCGCGTTATGCGCATGCCCTGGCGGATAGGCTGATGGGGGCCGGGGCCGAATATGGCATCGCCCCTTATGGCACCGAGGCCCTGGGGATCATGCGGATCGAGAAAGGCCATGCCGCCGGGCCGGAATTGAACGGCCAGACCACCGCGCACGATCTGGGGCTGCATAAGCTGCTCTCGAAGAAAAAGGATTTTATCGGCCGCGCCATGGCCGCGCGCCCGGCCCTGACCGATCCGTCGCGCCCGACCATGGTGGGATTGAAGCCGGTGAACGCGCGGGATGTCATCCGTGCCGGCAGTCATTTGCTGCCGGTGGGGGCAGAGGCGAAGCCGGAAAACGATCAAGGCCATGTCACCTCGGCGGCGCGCAGCCCCACGCTCGGCTCCATCGCGCTGGCTCTGCTGGTCAATGGCCCGGCCCGCCATGGCGAAACATTGCGGGTCTACGACCCGGTGCGCGGTGGGGATTTTCAGGCCATCGTCACCGCGCCCGTGCATTATGATCCTGAAGGGAAGCGCCTGCATGCTTGATGCCGCCATTCCGGCCTTCGCGCCGCATCCTTTCATTGGCGTGGCGCCGTGGCGGCGCATTCGCAGCCTGGCCGTGTACAAGACGACCCGCCCGGCTCTGGAGGCGGCCTTGGGTGTCGTGTTGCCCGCCACGCCGAAGCGTCTGAGCCTTGGCGACGCGGACATTCTCTGGAACGGCCCAGGGCAATGGCTGGTCCTGGGAGAGCTGGACATGCCCGAGACGCTCGCCGCCGTCACGGAACAGACCGATGGGCTTTGCCTGCTCACACTCTCGGGCCCGCACGCGGTGGAGGTTTTGAAACGGCTTCTGCCTATCGACATTGCCTGTTTCGCCGAAGACGATGTGGCCATCACCACCGCCGCGCATATCGGCGTTCGGGTCTGGCGCGAGGGGGCGGTTTTCAATCTGGCTTGTTTCCGTTCCTTCGCTGGGGCGCTGCATCATGCCCTCGCGCAGGCGGCCCAGAGTTTTCCCGGACGAGGTTGAAGGCAGCGCGGCGCGCGCCCTCCCTTGTTCCATTTGTTTCATCAGGAAGATCCCGATCATGTCCAAGGCCAAATTTGTGCTGACCCTTTCTTGCGTGAACCGTCCGGGGATTGTCGCGGCGGTCGCGACCTATTTGTTTGAGGCCGGCGCGGACATCCGCGAAGCGCAGCAATTTGACGATGTT